>DATJLK010000068.1:0-19745 GCA_035509615.1 Allostellaceae bacterium
ACCAGCTCCTGCGGCGGCGGCGTGAAGTAGCGGGCGTATCCGGCGTGAAAAACTGTCGTCGGCGTCGCCTGCCACACCATGTTCAGGCGCGGGCTGAGCTGACTGCCCATCGTATAGCCGTTAACGACATCGAACCGAGCCCCGTAGTTGACGGTAAGCTTCGGCAGCGCTTTCCATTCGTCCTGCAGGTAGGCGCTATAGGTAAAACTGGTTTTCGCGCTGCTGGCGGTAATGTATGTCGGTGCCGTGGCATAGATCGGGTTTCCGAAAATGTCGGCGCCGGTCTGGTCGAGCACGGCCGCGTTGGTATTCGAGGTCACATGTTCGGCGGTGACGAGAATGCCGCCGCGCAAGGTGTGGTCGGGCGCCAGCCGGTAGGTGCCCTCCGCCTGAAGGTTGTTGGCGAGGCTGGTCCGTCCGGCGTTTTCGCCAATGCCGTTGAAGGCCAGATCGCCGAACAAATCCGGATAATAATGGAGGGAGCTATACTTTGTTATGTCGGACACCTGGAAATCGAGATAGGTTGAAGTGTGCAGAAATGAGACTGCCCCGAACTGGCTGCCCTCGACCTGGAATTCGGTGAGGCTGGAAGAGCTGAACGCCGAAGCCGGTGTCGCGTTGATCGCCGTAATGCCGGGAAATGTCGACTGGCCGGGGTTGTTCGGTATCTGAAAGTCGCCATTGAACACGCCGCCCATAACGCTAATTCGGTCATTCGGGTCAAGGATCTTGTCGATATAGGCGAAGTCGTGGGTCTGTTCTGTGTTGTCATGGATCTGATAATATTTAGAGGTGACGCTGTTGATGCCGTTTATATTCTGAAGGTAGCTTCCAGTCGCGAAATAATTGTAGCCGTCGACGGCACCGCCCGCCTCGAAGCTCGGATTGAGGTTATAATAGCTGCCCCCATACATCTCGACCGAGCCGCCGGGGTTGAAGAGCCCGCTCTTGCTCTGGATATCGATGATGCCCGCGGTCCGCAGGCCATACTCAGCCGGCAGCGAGCCGGTAATCAGCGTCATCGACTGGACGAAGCGAAGACTCAAATCCTGCCCGAAGAAACTCACCCCATCGGGAATAATGACGCCATCGATGCGATACTGAACGTTCAGGTGCTCGTTGCGGATATGCAGTCCGCCATTGGCCAAATTGTCCTGGTCGACACCCGGCATTTGCAGGATGGCGTTGTCGATTGCTGTGTTTTGCGCTTCCGGCAGGTTCTGGATCGCAGCTGGCCCCATCGTGTACGTCGAGGCGCCGATCTGCGGCTCGATGTTGATGCGCGCCTGATTGAGCTGTTTGGCGATGACAGTGACGTCGGGGAGCGACAGGCTGCCTTCGGAAGCCGACGTCGACGTGCTGCCACCGGATGAGTTTGCGGCGAGGAGCGGCGCCGTATCAGACCCGTCGGCACCGTTTGTCCCGAGCGGCGGCAATCCGGTCAGCATGATCGGCCTGTCCGGCGCCGCGGCAGCACCACCGGCAGCGGTTGCCCCGATAACCACGAATGAGGCGAGTGCGGACGCGTATCGCGTGCCGGTAGAGATAAGGTCCATATGGGAACCCCTGGTTTGAAATTGCATCGGGCGCTGCCGGAGACGGCAATTTATACTATATGTTATATCATAACAATCAACCAGACGAGTTGCGTTCGCTGATCGTGGCGGCAGTGGGTTGACAGGTGCCGCACGGTCGCCGAGTGACGAGCGCAGTGTGGCAGGCAACAGCATCCGACGGTGACGTGCGCGGTGCTGATGCACTAGCATTCCGCCGCGAGCCGCCCCTCCTCGACGGCTCTTTAAAGGAGGAATTTGCATGTCTGCCGATCCCAATCGCGTGGTCCTGACCGGCGAAAACCCGTTTATCCGGCTGAGCGAGGTCGATGGCGGCCCACAGTCTACCAACGCCAGCTATTGGCGGATCATCACCTGTCCGGCCGGGCCTGGGCACGTCCTCTATTTAAAGAGCGAACTGACCGAAAGCCGCTGGCGCATCTATTCCGACAACATCGCGATGGCGCGATGGCTGCAGACGACAGTGCAGGGCATGCTCAACCCCGAGACCGCCGACACCGGGATCGCGGTCACTGAGGCCGAATTCATCAAATCAGGCGACCCTCATTATTTCTGGACCGAACGGATCGTCACCAGCGAGGAGGAGGTTGCGTTGACCTGGTACGACATCGGCGAGCCGCTGTTGATCCACACTCAGCCTGGCGAAGGCGGGCGCCGCTACGGCGTTTGCTCTTTGTTGATCCCGGCGTTGGGTGTCCGGCTCACCGTTGATGGGATGCAGGCCGCAGGCCGAGCCTGGCCAACGGAACGCGAAGGGCGGTCATTCAGCACCTGCGCGCTCGCTTTTTCGGAAAGCTGGACCGAGCCGCGTTAGAGCCGCCAATCCCAGATCCGTGCCAGCCGACGAACGCGGGGCCATTCCATCGGGACACCCAAGCTCCCGACACCCCGGCGGGGATGAGAAATCAGGCGGGCCGCGCCGGTATCGAGCTGCTGCGTGCTGACCGTCACGTTCTCGTGACCAGGACTTTCCTCAGAGCGTCCTGTCGACGATTTGTCCCATAGCGAATACGGTCGGGGTGCATCGGAATGATGCATGTTCTACAGAATAAACGGGGGTCGATGCCGGGAATGCAGATGTTCCCCTATAAAAAAAGGGCTGGCAAGTCGGCCGTTAGATCGAGCCGTGGCGCCAGCCTTGGCCAGCTGGCATTGCTATTGATACTCGGAACCGCCTCAGCGGCACACGCCGCCTATCCGGTAGCACCCGATGTGGTCGTGTTTTGCGAGCCGACGCTGCAACGCGCCATCTCGGATGTCGGCGCATTGTTTCATACGCAAACCGGTATCCACGTGCGCGTGTTTGTTTCCCCGATACGGTTGTTGTTGGAGCAGGTCGCACATCGTGCGCGCGACGACGTGCTGATTGGCGAAGGCAACGTCGCCGCGGCCGCCGCGACAGAGCAACGCTTGATCAAGCAGGCCAGCTTGCAGCAAATCGGGTGGCACAATCAGCTGGTCGTTGCCGCGTCTAACGGCGAAACTGACGCGGCCGGCGCCGGTTCGACCTCGGGGGCCGCCGAATTGGCCTCGGTTGCTGGCAAACAGACGATTGCGATCGTCGATCCGTGGGCGGCGACAGCCGGCGCAGACAGTAAAAAAGCCATGCAATCGCTCGGGCTATGGCAAGCGGTGAGCAGCAAGTCGGTTGGCGTCGTCGGCACCGATGACGCCTTGTTCCTGTTGCTGCACGGCAAGGTGCCGCTCGCGGTGGTCTATGCCACAGACGTCGCGGCCAATCCGGGATTGACAGTAGCCGAGCGACTGCCGCCAGCAAGTTACCCGCCGATTGAGTATTGGGTTGCCGAGACTGCCCGCGCGCTGAGTCCCAACGCTGGAAAGTTCCTCGATTTTCTGCACACTGCCAACGCGCAGAAGCAGCTGCGCGCCGACGGATTGGAGATTTCGCGATGACCACTCTGCCGCAAATCCGGATCGCGACCGCGCCCAATGCACAGCTGCATCCGTTGAGCCGCCGTATCATGCACTGGGTTAATGCGGCTGCGATTCTGGTGATGATCGGCAGCGGTTGGCGCATCTATAACTATTACCCCGCATTGCCGATCCATTTCGGCTTTCCGAATTACCTGACTTTGGGCGGCGATTTCACCGTGACCGAGGCGCTGAACAACGACGATGGTCTGGCGAACGCGCTGCTCTGGCATTTTGCCGCGATGTGGGTATTGGTGCTGAATTTCCTCGCCTATGTCATCGTCGGCTTTGTCTCTGGGCATTTCCGACGGGATTTCTTGCCGGTCTCGGCCGGGGCTTTTCTACGCGACTTTTTCGACGCGTTGCGCGGGCGGCTCGACCATCATCTCGGCGAGTACAATACCGTGCAAAAGGTATTCTACTGGGGCGTGCTTGCTGCCATTCTGGTCACCATCCTGTCAGGGCTCAGTATCTGGAAGCCAGTCCAGCTGCAGTGGCTGACCTGGGTCTTTGGCGGCTATGAGTTTGCCCGCGTCGTGCATTTCTTTGGTATGGCAGCGATCGTCGGATTTCTCTTCGTGCATCTGGCGCTAACCGCATTGGTGCCGAAGACACTCGTGGCCATGGTTTTGGGTCGGGCCTTGGAAGAGCCGAACCCCGGTCGTGGGGAATAGGGGTGAACCGGATGATCCTTGAGCGCAAACCGATTGTGGCCGGCATCGAGCGGCGGCTGTTTTTGCGCCAGACATTGAGCCTGGGGGCGCTGACATTGCTGACCGGCTGCGACATCTCCGATCATAACAGCGTGCAAGGTGTCCTGAGACTGATGTCGCGATGGAACGACCGCGCCCAGGCGTTTCTTTTTGGCGCTCAGACCTTGGCGCCGACCTATGCGGAAAGCGATGTCGTGCATGATTTTCGCTACAACGCCTACTTTCCAGCCGCCGACGCGCCCAAAATCGCTGCTGCCGATTATCGCCTCGAATTGTCGGGCCTGATAGCGGACAAACGGCCGTGGTCGGTAGAACAGATCTACGCGTTGCCGCAGGAAAGCCAGATCACACGGCATGTGTGCGTCGAAGGCTGGAGCATGATCGGCAAATGGACCGGCCCTCGGTTCGGCGATTTCCTGCGACGGGTCGGGGCCGACCTTTCCGCGAAATATGTCGGCTTTCAGTGCGCGGATGGCTATTATAGCAGTATCGACATGCCGACGGCACTGCACCCGCAAACCATCATGGCCGTGAAATTTGCAGACCAGACCCTCCCCGCAAAATACGGCTATCCGTTCAAACTGCGCGTCCCGACCAAGCTCGGGTTCAAGAACCCGAAATGGGTCACGACGATTTTTGTGACCAACCGTTACCCCGGCGGATTCTGGGCGGATCGCGGCTATAATTGGTTCAGCGGATCATAAGGATCATAATGACCCAGTTCGACGGTTCGGCGAGGGGATGCGCGATTGCGGTTATGGCCAAAGCGCCGATGCCTGGGCGGGTCAAGACGCGGCTGGTTCCACCTTTGACACCGGACATGGCCGTGGCGCTCAGCGCCAGCTTTTTGCGCGATATTACTGAAAACATTACACTCGCCGCCCGCATGGCTCCGATCGACGGTTATGTCGCCTATGCGCCGAGGGGATCCGAGGCATTATTCGATGGCATGCTGGCGCGGGGGACGCGCCTTGTGCTGGCCGATGGCGCCGATATCGCGGCACCGGGCGTCACCGGTTTCGGCCGTTGTTTATTGCACGCAGCGCAGTCGCTATTTGCCAAAGGACACGCCACGGTCTGCCTCTTGAATGCCGACAGCCCGAATTTGCCGACGCGATTGTTGTCGCAGGCGGCGGCGGCACTTGCCGAGGACGGCGATCGTATCGTGATCGGTCCGGCCGAAGATGGCGGCTATTATGTGCTGGGTCTAAAGGCCCCCTCCCCTTATCTGTTCGAGCGAGTGCCCTGGAGCACGAATACGGTCGCCCGAGAGACGCGCCGTCGGGCCGGCGCCGCCGGCCTGCCGATCGTCGAGCTTGATCCGTGGTACGATGTCGATGACGGACCGGCGTTGCAGCGCCTGTGCCGAGATATGGCCTCGCCGCCCCGAAACGGCCTCGCGCCATATCAAGCGAGTGCCACCGCGGACTGCATCGCGCGGCTCCAGCTGCACCGCATATTGACCGAGGCGGCAGACAGCATGCCAGGGAGCGCAGCTTGACCTGGGGAGGCAGGTGATGCCGAGGATTGCGGCGCGTCGTTATTTCGACGCCGTCGGCGATGACCGTTCCCGGGTCGCCGATGGCCCCCCGGTCTGCGTCTACCTTGAGGTCACCAACCGCTGTAATCTGCTCTGCGAAACCTGCCCGCGCACTTTTGAGGCGCTGGAGCCGCCAGCCGATATGAGCTGGGAGCTGTTCACCTCGATCGTTGATCAATTGCCCGGCTTGGTGCGGGCGGTGCTGCACGGGGTCGGCGAACCAATGCTGGTCAAGAACCTGCCGCGCATGATCCGCTATCTGAAAGAGCGCGGCGTCTATGTCTTGTTCAACACCAACGGCACACTCTTGGCGCCGCGCAAACGCCGCGAGATCATTGATACCGGGCTCGACGAACTGCGGGTCTCGCTCGATGCGGCCGAAGCCAAAGGATTTCTAGAGGTCCGCGGCAAGAATTTCTTCGATCGCATTGTTCGCAATGTCGGCGAATTCACTGCCTTGCAGAAAGAGATCGGGGTGGCCACGCCGCGCGTATCGTTGTGGTTGACCGGTCTCAAAGAGACCATCGACCAGCTCCCCGATTTTGTGCGGCTGGCGGCGCGAATCGGGGTTCGGGAGGTTTATCTGCAACGGCTCGTCTTTGATGATCTCGGCCGCGGGCTGGCACGCGAGGCATCGTCGCTGTTCGATAAGACGCTGGATGATGAAGAGGCCGCGATTGTGGCGGCTCAGACGCTCGCGCGGGAGATTGGGGTTACGATCGACGCGTCGGGTGCGACCGAACCCACCGCGAGCCTGAAGCGGGGTGAGGGTGCCGCGCCGTGGTCGACCTGCCGTCGTCCGTGGTCGCTGATGTATTTCACCGCGCATGGCCGCGTCCTGCCGTGCTGCATCGCACCATTCTCGGCACGCGGCTACGACACCTATACGCTTGGGGATGCGACCCAAGAGACACTGCGCGATATCTGGAATGGGGCCGCTTATCAGGATTTCCGTGCCGCCCTGATCAGCGAAACGCCGCCAAAGCCATGTCAGAATTGCGGACTGCGATGGAGCCTTTAGGCGTCGCCGTCGTCATCCCGACCCTGAACGAAGCCGAATCCATAAGCGGTGTATTGGCCGAAATCCCGCGCGGCCTGGTCAACGAGATAATCGTGGTCGACGGCGGCAGCACCGACAACACATGCGCGGTGGCCGCGGCCGCCGGCGCGCTAGTCATTCGCGTAAATCAAAGAGGCTATGGCCGCGCCTGTATGGCCGGAGTGGAGGCAGCCGGCGCCGAATGCCGTATCATCGTCCTCATGGATGGCGATGGTGCGGATCGCGGCGACCTGATGGCGCAGCTCGTCGACCCAATCCGCCGCGGTCGATACGATTTTGTCATCGTCTCGCGCGCGCGGGGCGAGCGCGAGACGGGTGCGATGAGCTGGCACCAGCTGCTGGCTGGCGGTCTCGCCGGGCTCGGCACCAAGCTGCTCTATGGCGTGCATTATACTGATATGTGCGCCTATCGCGCCATTCGTCGTGATTGCCTGATCCAACTCGGCATGCGCGAGATGACCTATGGCTGGAATCTCGAGATGCAAATGCGGGCGGCGCGTGCCCGACTGCGCATTCTCGAGCTGTCGATGCCCTATCGTCGCCGTATCGGCGGCAAATCCAAGGTGGCAGGGTCGGTGCGCGGTTCGCTGCGGGCAGCAATTCGGATTGTCGCAACCTTTCTCCGGGTCGCGACACTGTCGAGGGAGCGCGATCACCGGCGACTGGGCGCCCCGCCGACGACCCGGTAGATCCGCCAGCGATCGGGCTTTTCCCCCGCCAGGTGAAAATCAGCGCTTATAGCAAACGGATCACGCCGCCACGCGCCGTCGCTCGGCGTCACAACGATGACACGGCAATCGAAGCGGGTGGCGAGTTTACGGACATCTTCAGCCGTTCCACCACCGGCGAAGACCCGCTTGAACAATGCGTCGATCCGGTCGATTTTTGATTCTGGCAGTGGTGCAAAGGCGCGCGCCAAATTCCAGCCGGCATAGCAGGAGCGTCGATCAGCTAGCAGCGCCCAGGAAATGTTGACCGGCCAGCGCACCTCGTCGGCGAGGAACAAAGGATTGTTGGCAATTCGCTCATCCGGTGCGGCGTACCGTCGCACTGCGGACCACAACTCGGGGCTCTCGGCAAAACCTGCCGCCGATGCGGTCGGCAAGCCGGCTGCATTTTCGTGTGCGATCCGTACGCCGTCGGGAAGACCGAACACGCCGAACGCCAATGCCGCAAATGCCAGCGGGCGGGCACTCGCAAGCCACCGAGCAACTCCAACGGCGGCAAAGATCGTCAAGACAAGAATACCCGGCAGGCCGCCGCGCCAGCCAAGATCGTTGTTGGCGATCGTGCTGGCAAAGAGCCATGGGACCGTCAGGCTGGCACCGGCTAGTAGCGCGAAGGGGATGACGAGCCGCTTTTGCGCCGGTGGGGTCTGCCCTACGGCGACAGCACCTCCCATCGCCCAAATGCCGGCGAGGTAGATCGCCGGGTACTGGATCGGCAGCAGGATCGTCCAATAAGCCGGCAGGTCGAGGAGCGATCGGACACCAGCTGGGACCATCGGACCCAGCACCTCAATCGGGCGAAAGGCGATCGGGGCCCCTGCCCCCCTCGCCGCCGTTGCGGCCAGTTCGTCACGCAAGAAAGGAAAGGCGATCGCCAGCACCAGGACCGCCGCCGCGGCGACCTTGACGCACAGATCAAGGCGTGCCTGATTGTTGGCCGCCAAGATCAGACATGAGACGCCGGTCGGCACGACGACCGCCGCAAAAATGACACCGCCGACCCAGGCGGAGCTTTCGAAACCGGCTGTGACGATCAGCGCTAACAGCGGCACCATCAACCAATCGCGCGACGCGACGAGGCGCGCGAGGATGAGCACCGCGATCACGACACAGGCGGCCGAAGCCAGATGCTGCGGCGCCCAACTCGCCTGAAATATCAGGCCTCGCGGCCACTGCTGGCGCGCCAGTGCCCGATCGAGAAGGCCGGCTGGCAAAATCACGGAAATCGTGGGTTTCAGCGAGGCTGGAAGGCACAGCAGGACGACGAGCAGCGGTGCGATCCTGCGGCGACCGAAGAATGCCGCTAGGCCGATCATCAGGCTCAACGCGGCGAAAGCGGTGAACCAGGTCAGCGCGATATCGGCTTCCCAGCCGCTCGCCCCGAGCAACTCGGCAGGAACTGCTGCACTGAAGTGCCATAAATAGTAATAAATAAGGCGTGGCCCGCTCTCAGCGTAGAATGGATTGCCGGGCGGTAGCCCCAATCGTACGACGTCGTCGATGATCGCCGCTTTCGAATGGTCGAACATCGCCTCACTGAGCACCACCCCGCCTTGATCATATTTTGGCCATACGGCAAGAGTTGGAACGATTGCGAGGAGCGCTGCAACGGCATAGATCCATAGCGAAATGCTGAGTCGGTCGGGTTCGGCCACAGCCTGCTCCGGCCCGCGCAATACCGCCGCGACTCCGCCGAGAGCGGCGGCAGCGCAAACAAGCGCTGCGGCGATCCGTGTGAGTCCGATCGCAGCCAAGAGCGGCAATGCCAAAGTGTTGAAGACCGCCCAGCCGATGATCGGTGAGAGAGCCATAGCGACCGGTTTCGCCGGGACAAGACGTCGCGCCAGTGCCAGGCCGACGCAAACGCTGACCAGCAGCTCGACGAGCGCGCTTAAAAGAACGATCGGAAACGACGGCATCGGATCCCGAAAATGCGTTCAGGGATATTAGCGACGTCGGCGACGCCTTTGAAACCGGCAAGCTGCCGCGGCGCCGGGCGGTGGTGCCGCGACGCGCCCGCGCCCGATGCCGTAGCGATCGCACTGCCAATGACGAACGCCGTAATTCGCAGGGCCGGCGCGCGATTAAGCCTCGATTCGCACGCGCGGACGTGCCTATTATTGGGTTGCCCTGCCCGCTTGCGTAGCGTCGCGGCGATGTCCGAAACTAGTTCAGGTGAAGAGCATCCGATATGGCTGTGCCCGGGAGACAGGGACTTTACGATCCGCGCAACGAACATGACTCCTGCGGCGTCGGCTTCGTCGCCAACATCAAAGGCCGAAAATCGCACGATATCATCGAACGCGGCCTTCAGATCCTGGTTAATCTCGACCATCGCGGGGCTGTCGGCGCCGATCCGCTGGTCGGAGACGGTTCCGGCTGCCTGATCCAGATGCCCGACGCGCTGTTGCGCGGCTGGGCGGAAAGCCACGGTCTGCGGCTACCCGATCCCGGGCGTTACGCCGTCGCGATGTGCTTTTTGCCGCGCGACGAGGCGGCCCGCGATTTTGCGATCCAGCATATCGAGCGGTTTATCAATGCCGAAGGCCAGTCGCTGATCGGTTGGCGAGACGTGCCGACCGACACCACCGGGCTCGGGGTGCGGGTGATCGACACCATGCCAACGATCCGCCAGGCGATCGTCGCCGCTGATCCGGCTGTGCCCGACCAGGACGCCTTTGAGCGCAAGATCCTGACGATCCGCAAGCAGGCGCTGAACAGCGTCGCCGCACTCGGCGCCCAGCACCAGCTGTCAGGATTGCCTGAACTTTACATGCCGTCGTTTTCGACGCGCACCCTCGTTTATAAAGGGCTGTTATTGGCGCCGCAGGTCGGCAGCTTTTATCAGGATCTACGGAATCCACTGACGGTGTCGGCGCTGGCGCTCGTGCACCAGCGGTTTTCGACCAATACCTTTCCTTCGTGGCGGCTGGCTCATCCCTATCGGTTTTTGTGTCATAATGGCGAGATCAACACGGTTCGCGGCAACGTCAATTGGATGCACGCTCGCCGCCAGGCGATGACATCTGAACTGCTCGGGGCCGATCTTGCCAAGATGGTTCCGCTGATCGGGCCCAATCAATCCGACACGGCGTGCATTGATAATGCACTCGAATTGCTGGTGATCGGCGGCGGGTATTCGCTGGCGCACGCGATGATGATGCTGATCCCCGAGGCGTGGGCCGGCGACCCGCTGATGGATTCGCAGCGACGCGCGTTTTACGAATACCATGCCGCACTGATGGAACCATGGGACGGGCCGGCGGCAATCGCCTTTACCGATGGTCGCCAAATCGGCGCCACGCTCGATCGCAATGGACTGCGGCCGGCGCGCTATGTGATCACCGATGACGATCATGTGATTATGGCATCCGAAGCCGGAGTGTTGCCGGTGCCGGAGGAGCGTATACGCCGCAAATGGCGGCTACAGCCCGGCAAAATGCTGCTGATCGATTTCGAACAGGGGCGCATCATCGACGACGACGAGCTTAAGCAGAACCTTGCCGCCGAGCATCCCTATGAAGCGTGGTTGCAGGCGACCCAGTTCAAGCTCGCGGAGTTGCCCGGTTTGTCGGAAGGCGATCTCGAACAATATTCACGGGCAGTGGTGTCGACCCGGCTCAACGATCCGACCACCCACCTGAACCAGCAGCAGGCTTTTGGATATACCCAGGAGGACATCCAGTTCTTTCTCGAGCCGATGGCGCGCGAGGGCGACGATCCAGTAGGCTCGATGGGCACCGACACACCGATCGCAGCACTCTCAACCAAGCCAAAACTGCTATACAACTATTTCAAGCAAAATTTTGCTCAGGTCACCAACCCGCCGATCGACCCGATCCGCGAAGAATTGGTCATGTCGCTAGTGTCGATGATCGGTCCGCGGCCGAACCTATTGGGTCACGAGGCCGGGACGCACTACCGGCTCGAAGTCTCGCAGCCGATCCTGACCGATGGCGATCTGCAAAAAATCCACGCAATCGAAAGTCTGGCGCCGGCGTTCCGCACCGATACGCTCGACGCGACATGGGCGGCGGCGGAGGGTGCCGACGGCATGGCACCGGCGCTCGAGCGGCTTTGCTATGAGGCGACTCTCGCGGTTGAAGCCGGGCACAACATCCTGATCTTGTCAGACCGGGCGACCTCAGCCGAGAGGGTGCCGATCCCGGCATTGCTGGCCACCTCGGCGGTGCATCACCATCTGATCCGCCAAGGCCTGCGAACTTTGACCGGCATTGTCGTCGAGACCGGCGAGGCCCGCGAGGTACACCATTTCTGCGCGCTCGCCGGCTATGGCGCCGAGGCGGTCAACCCCTATCTCGCCTTTGCGACAATCGAACAGATCCGCGTCGAAAATGACGTGCCGCTCACTGCCGAAGCCGTCCAGAAGAATTACCTGAAAGCGGTCGGCAAGGGCATTCTGAAGGTCATGTCCAAAATGGGCATTTCGACCTACCAGTCCTATTGCGGAGCGCAGATCTTTGACGCGGTCGGGCTCGCCAGCGCATTTGTCGACCAGTATTTCACCGGCACAGCGACGACGATCGAAGGCGTCGGCTTGCGCGAAGTCGCGCAAGAAGCGGTCGAACGCCACCGCCACGCTTACGGCGAAAACCCGATCTATCATGAAATGCTCGATGTCGGCGGTGACTACGCGTTTCGCCTGCGCGGCGAGGACCACGCCTGGACGCCGCAATCCGTGGCTCGGCTGCAGCATGCGGTTCGCGGCAAGTCTCACGACGAATACCGCGCTTTCGCCGCGACGATCAACGACCAGACCGAGCGTCTGCTGACGCTCCGTGGGTTGATGACGCTGAAACCGGCGGCGGAGCCGGTGCCGCTCGATGAGGTCGAGCCGGCAAGCGAGATCGTCAAGCGGTTTGCCACCGGGGCGATGAGCTTTGGCTCGATCAGCCGCGAGGCGCACACCACGCTCGCCATTGCGATGAACCGCATCGGCGGCAAATCCAATACCGGTGAAGGTGGCGAGGAGGCCAACCGGTTCAAACCGCTCGATAATGGCGACTCGATGCGCTCGGCGATCAAGCAGGTCGCCTCGGGCCGGTTCGGTGTCACCACCGAATACCTCGTCAATGCCGACGATTTGCAAATCAAGATGGCCCAAGGCGCCAAGCCCGGCGAGGGCGGACAATTGCCGGGCCGTAAAGTCGACAAAAATATCGCTCGGGTGCGCTATTCGACTCCGGGTGTCGGGTTGATCTCGCCGCCGCCGCATCACGACATTTATTCGATCGAGGATTTGGCGCAGCTGATCCACGACCTCAAAAACGCCAATCCGCAGGCGCGGATCTCGGTCAAGCTCGTTTCCGAGGTCGGGGTCGGCACTGTCGCCGCGGGCGTGAGTAAGGCCCGTGCCGATCACGTGACGATCGCCGGGTTCGAAGGCGGTACTGGGGCCAGCCCATTGACCTCATTGACGCATGCCGGCTCACCCTGGGAGATCGGCCTCGCCGAAACCCAGCAAACCCTGGTATTGAATGGATTGCGCGGGCGCATCGCGGTTCAAGTCGATGGCGGCTTGCGCACCGGCCGCGATGTCGTGGTCGGCGCATTGCTTGGCGCTGACGAGTTCGGCTTTGCTACCGCCCCGCTGATCGCCGCGGGCTGCATCATGATGCGCAAATGCCATCTGAACACCTGCCCGGTCGGCATCGCCACCCAAGACCCGGTCTTGCGGACCCGCTTTACCGGCCAGCCCGAGCACGTTATCAATTATTTCTTCTTTGTCGCCGAAGAAGTGCGCGAATTGATGGCGCAGCTCGGCTTCCGTCGGTTCGACGACATGATTGGCCGGGTCGATCGGCTCGACACGGTGCCCGCGATCGAGCACTGGAAGGCAAAGGGGGTTGATCTGTCGCGGCTGCTGCACGCGGTTTCGCCAAAACCTGGTGCCGCGATCTACAATTGCGAACACCAGGATCATCACCTCAACAAGGCGCTCGACCGTGACCTGATCGCCGCGGCGGAACCGGCGCTCGAGGCAGGCGAGCCGGTGCGCATCGAGATCCCGATCCGCAATATCCACCGTACCGTCGGCGCGATGCTGTCGGGCGAGGTGGCACGACGCTACGGTCACGCCGGGCTGCCGCAAGACACGATCTGGGCGAGCTTTCGCGGCAATGCGGGGCAAAGCTTTGGCGCATTTCTGGCGCGCGGCGTCACCCTCGAATTATTCGGCGACGCTAACGACTATGTCGGCAAGGGGCTGTCGGGCGGCCGACTGATCGTGCGGCAGCCACCGGAAGCAAAGCGCGAGCCGACCGAAAACATCCTCATCGGCAACACCGTGCTCTACGGCGCGATCGCTGGTGAGGCCTATTTCGAAGGTGTCGCCGGCGAGCGTTTCGCAGTGCGCAACTCGGGTGCCGTCGCGGTGGTCGAAGGCACCGGCGACCACGGCTGCGAATATATGACCGGCGGGGTGGTCGTCGTACTTGGCGATACCGGCCGCAATTTCGCCGCGGGGATGTCGGGCGGCGTGGCCTATGTCTGGGATCCGAAGGGTCGCTTTCGCGATCTGTGCAATCTCGCAACGGTGGGGCTCGAAGCCGTCGCGGCCCTCGATCTCGACGAGAGCGAGGACCCGGACCGGCCGCACCAGCGTTCGCCGGGTGTCGACGATGCTGGCATGGGCGATCTGTTGCGGTTTGATGCGGCGCGGCTGCGCATTCTGCTCGAGCGCCATCATCTGCTGACCGGCAGCACACGAGCGCGAGCGTTGCTCGAAGACTGGGACAACGCGCTCGGTTGCTTTGTCAAAGTGATGCCCACGGATTATCGGCGCGCCTTGCTCGAATTGCAGGCCGAGCAGGCGGCGACGCAGACCGAGGCCGCTGAATAGGCTGCAGCGACCGGTCGCACACCCTTCCAGCGGCGCGTCACGCTTGGAAAGGCGTTGGCTTTCACCAGGCGGGGCATCGAAGCATTGCCATCCCGCGCCGGTTGCGTCACAACCGGCATAAAATGAGTCCAGCGACCATCGCGGGCCCTGAGCCTACCAGTTTCGCCAGCGCGCCCTCGATGAGGCGGCGCGGCTTTCTCGCACTGACTGCCATCACCGTCTTCCGCGGCCCAGCCGAAGCGGCTCTGGCGCAGCAGCCGAAAATGCCGGTGGTCGGTGTCCTGGTCATCGGCAAACCCGACCCGTCGGCGATCCTGCAACGTTTCCGCGAGGAGTTGCGCAAGCTCGGCTATGTCGAGGGACGGAATATCCGTGTCGAAATACGTTCTGCGGACGGGAATCTGGACCGATTGCCCGCACTCGCCGCGGCACTCGTGCGCGACCAGGTCGATGTCATCGCCGCGTTGTTCACGCCGGCCGTGCTAGCGGCAAAGGCCGCCACCAGCGCGATCCCGATCGTTATGATCGGAGCCGGAGACCCGGTTGGCATGGGGCTTGTCACGAGCCTCGCCCGGCCCGGCGGCAACATTACCGGGATGGCCGGTTTGACCGCCGAACTGGCGGCAAAACAGGTCGAATTGCTCAAAGAAGCACTACCGAACCTGAGCCGGATCGCCGCGCTGTGCAATGCCGCCGATCCGTTCTCCAAGCCGTTCCTAGTACAGATCGAGCATGCCGGCAGAGCGCAGCGGATTGATATCGTGCCGGTCGAGGTCGCCGCTGGCGCCTCGCTCGACGCCGCGTTTCCGGCAATGGCAGCAGACAAGATCGGGGCGGTAATCGTTCAGCCGAGCCTGCCGCTCGCGCATGTCGCCCAACTAGCCTTGCGCTATCGGATCCCGGCAGTATCACCGAACGGGCCGTTTGCCGGCGCGGGCGGGCTCATGTCCTATGCCAACGCCCCGGAAGAAGGACCGCGTCTGGCGGCGAGCTTTGTCGACAGGATCCTCAAAGGCGCCAAGCCTGCCGATCTGCCGGTCGAGCAACCGATGCGGTACCGGCTGTTGGTCAATCTGAAGACTGCCAAGGCGCTCGGCCTGACCCTGCCGCCCGCCTTCATGTTGCGCGCCGACGAGGTCATCGAATGAGCGACCCATCGATCGGCTACGCACCGATTGTGCCCGACGTTGATGCCGGCCATGAAATCAGCCAATATGGATATAAGTCAGCAATGGTGACCGGCCCGACCGGGAAGAATTGCCGAGGACCGAACCATGGGTAAACCAACTGGTTTTCTGGAAATCGAGCGCCGCGACCGGCCTTACGAGAAGCCGGATGTCCGGCGCCGTAATTGGAATGAGTTCGTCAGGCCGCTGCTCGAATCCGAGACACGCAAGCAAGCGGCGCGCTGCATGGATTGTGGCATTCCGTTCTGCCATGATGGTTGCCCGGTCAATAACCTGATCCCGAGTTGGAATGACCTCGTCTATCGCGATCAGTGGCAGGTCGCCCTGAAGACGTTGCATTCGACCAACAATTTTCCGGAATTCACCGGCCGCGTCTGTCCGGCACCCTGCGAAGCAGCGTGTACGCTGAACATCGACGACCACCCGGTCACGATCAAAACCATCGAATGCGCGATCGTCGACCGCGGCTGGCAAGAAGGCTGGATCGAGCCCCTGACGCCGCAACGGCTGACTGGCAAAAGGATCGCGGTCGTAGGATCCGGTCCCGCCGGGCTCGCCTGCGCCCAGCAATTGGCGCGCGCCGGTCATGCGGTCGCCGTCTTTGAAAAATCCGATCGCATTGGTGGATTGCTGCGTTATGGCATTCCCGATTTCAAGATGGACAAATCGCTGATTGATCGCCGTATCGCCCAGATGACTGCGGAGGGAGTTCAGTTTCGCTCAGAAACCGAAGTCGGCGCCGATGTTACATTCGACGCGTTGCTGGCCGATTTCGATGCGGTGGCGCTGACCGGCGGGGCCGAGGCGCCACGCGATCTGGAAGTGCCTGGCCGGGAGTTGGCTGGCATTCATTTCGCGATGGATTTTCTGCCGCAACAGAACAAGCGAAACGCCGGGGACAGCGAGGAGCGTGCCGCGCCCGATGGAACCATCACAGCTGTCGGCAAGCACGTGGTGGTCATTGGCGGTGGCGACACCGGATCGGACTGCATCGGTACCTCGGTGCGTCAGGGTGCCGCGTCGATCACTCAGCTCGAAATCCTGCCGAAACCGCCGGACCGGGAACACAAGGCGCTGACCTGGCCCGATTGGCCATTGAAATTGCGTACCTCGTCCTCGCAGGAAGAGGGCTGCGAGCGTGACTGGGCGGTGTTGACCAAGCGGGCATTGGGCCAAGACGGGCGCGTCAGTGCCCTCGAATGTATCCGCGTGGACTGGGTCAAAGATGCTAACGGCCGCTTTGCAATGCGTGAGATTCCAGGGAGCGGCTTTGCGTTGAAGGCGGATCTTGTGCTGTTGGCGATGGGATTTTTAGGCCCGGTCAAAACCGGCATGATCGAGCAATCGGGTGCCTCATTGGATCCCCGTGGTAATGTCCTTGCCAACACAACCGATTATAAGACATCGGTGCCTAAATTGTTTGCCGCCGGCGATATGCGGCGCGGTCAGTCGCTCGTTGTCTGGGCGATCCGCGAAGGCCGCCAATGCGCCCGCGCCATCGATGAGTTTTTAATGGGATTCAGTCTGCTGCCGCGATAATCCGGGGGATCGACACCGTAAACCCAGGTAGCTTCAGCGGGCATCGGGCTGATTTTCAGATGCAGCCGGCGGCCGCGCATCATCGTTATAGTCACGCGTCCAAACGGTTGACCAGTCTGCGGCCGACCCGGCCTCATGATGCGCGTCCGATGCCCGACCAAAGCCGGGCATCGACCATTGTGGTTGGATGTGTTTTGCCTCCCACCCTCTCATGGCCGGAACAGGGCAAAGCATTTATCGGAGTTGAACAAATAGGATTCGACGTAGTCGATGATCTCGGGCTTGCGGCCGAGGGCTTCCATCGCCCCGGCGAGGCAGACCCAGTTCAGGAATTCCTGTTGTCCCGCATCCTCGATCTGCTTGGTTGTCAAATTCCGCCAGCGTCCATAATTGCCCGAGGCGAGTTCGTCAAACCGTGCGCGGTCGCTGTCGACATCGGGATAGATCCAGTGGTGTTTCGCCGTCAGAAAGGCATGCGACCAGCTCGACGACGCGATCAGCGCCACCCGCCACGGACTGTCGGCCAGCGAGCGGGCGACTGCGGCGCCGACATCAAAGCAGCGGCTGGGGTTGGGGCCGGGCGGGTCAACCGCATCGGGATCGGCCTCGCCGGTCAGATGCGCACTCGACCCGCGCTTGGCGATGACCGAAGAGCCGTAGCAATTGACGTGAAACGGCACCACTGGATACAGGAACCCGTTCCGGTCATAATCAAGGAACAGGATCGTGTTGATAAAGGCGTGCGGCAGGCCGAGTTCGTGCCGCATCCGGTAAGCGTAGCTGACGTCGTAATCCGCCTTGATCAATGACGCGGCAAGCCGATTGCCTGCGGTACGATGACCCTTGACCGAAACCACCGTATCGGCCGGCAAGCCCCAGGCGTTGCCGAGTTCGGCGCGACCGGCGCGGGCGAACGGCCGGCAGTCGACCCCATCGAGTGCAAAGACGCAAAACGACGGAACCCCATCCTCGCGGAAATTCTCGTACTGGTCATCCCCCCAGATCAGCACAAAATCTGGGGCAAAGGCATCGAGCGCCTTGCGGGCTTCGCGAAAACCGCCGACCAGACGCCGCCGATGCTCGGCCGCCGCGGCACCGCTTTGATTGGCCGCGAGTTCCCGCTGCAACGGTTCCGGCCAGCGTTGCGGATCTTTCAACTCGGCGGGTATGCGCTCGCTTTTGAGCGTGCGCGTCAAAAAGCTGCTCATATACGCGTCGGGCAGCATCAGCCCGGGAAAATGCGTGACCCCGATACCAAGAATTTCGCCCATGATTTCCTCCCGTTCGACCCGTAGGAACCATTCTCGCCTACTATTCCGTCCCCACTATAAACCTGCGAACCGCTCGATGAACCGAAGAAGTTTGTTGCCCCGCGCGGCCGCATGTTCCCCGCCCCCGGATTAGCGGCGGCCTCGCCCGTGCACCGTCGCGATGCGAGCGTGCTGTCGACCGACATCGCTCGCATCGTGAGCCGGGTCCGGCCGAGCGGGTTTAAGCCGGCAATAAGCGCTACGCCGGATAAGTCCCGGCGCTCCCGGCCTGCGCCGCTCGAATGGCGCGCCATACCCGCTCCGGGGTCGCCGGCATCTCGATGTGGCGAACCCCCAACTCGGCCACCGCGTCGACGATGGCGTTGATCACCGCCCCCAGGGCAGGCGTGGTGCCGCCCTCCCCGCCGGAACGCACACCGAGCCGGTTGGTCGGCGCCGGGACTTCGCTCAGCGCCGTCCGCAGGAAAGGGAAGGTGGTGGCACGCGGCATCGCGTAATCCATAAAGCTCGCGGCCAGCAGCTGTCCGGTCCGGTGATCGTAATGACTTTCCTCGAGCAGCGCTTGGCCCACCCCCTGGGCGATGCCGCCATGCGTCTGGCCGTGCAGGATCAGCGGATTGATGGCTCGACCGACATCATCGACGGCGGCATAGCCGACGATCTCGACTTGACCGGTGTCGGCGTCGACCTCGACCTCGCAGACTTGCGTGCCATAGGGAAAGCTGGCAACCGGCAAGGTCTGGTCGGAAATCGCGGTGAGCGGCCCGCGCAATTCCTCGGGCAGATCACGGCGGCTGATAGCTGCAGTGGCGACCTCGAAGAGATCGATCTCGCGGTCGGTGCCGGCGACGCGATAGCAACCCTGCGAAAACTCGAGATCGACCTCGCCGGTTTCGAGCAGAAAGCTTGCGATCTTGCGACCCTTGTCGATGATATCGTCGGTCGCCTGGCCGATAATCGAGGTCGCCAGTTTCATCGAGCGGCCTGAATGCGAACCGCCGCCCGCCACCACCCGCGCGGTATCATGGGCGACATAGACGATGCTGTCGAATGGCACGCCCAACCATTCGCTGACGAGTTGCGCAAAGCTCGTCTCGTGCCCCTGCCCGGAGGCCATCGTGCCCATCACCAGCTCGACCTTGCCTCCGGGCAGCACGGTGATTTCACCGCGCTCGCGCGGTGCTCCTGAGGTGATCTCGACATAATTGGCAATGCCAATGCCGCGGAATTTGCCGCGGCTGCGAGCTGCGTCCCGGCGGGCCGGAAACCCGTCCCATTCGGCAAGGGCCAGAGCTGCGTTCATCGCCTGCTCGTAATCGCCGCTGTCATAGGTCACGCC
>DATJLK010000069.1:0-39027 GCA_035509615.1 Allostellaceae bacterium
TCGACCCCGAAGGATATGAGTGCGACGGTCTCTCACCGACAAACCGGGCTGTCGTGTGGATCGTCTGTCTATCTTCAATCCTGGCCATCTTGGAAACCGAACCCTTGATCGAGCACATCTCACCTCGGGCCTTTGCTCGCCTGGAGTGGATGTTTGCCGGAATATTTCTGGTGGAATACCTGGTCAGACTATGGGCAGAGGGAGGAAACTCGAGATTCCGAGGGGTCAGAGGGCGCATTCGCTATGCATTGACCCCGGCCGCCATCATCGATCTGATAGCGTTCCTGCCCTCACTGGTCTTGCCGATCGTGCCGGGCGTATCAAACTTAATGTTGTTACGGGTCTTCCGCCTGATCAGAATCCTCCGTCTTGCCAGGCTCGGCAGATTTTCCCTGGCAATGCGCAACCTGTCGCGGGCTGTCAGTGAACGCAGGGAAGAACTGTTATTGAGTGTGATGCTGGCCGCCTTCGTGCTCCTATTCTCGGCTGCCGGCATGTACTTGCTTGAAGGTGACAATGATCCACAATCATTCGGGAGTATCCCGAGGGCGATGTGGTGGAGCGTTTGCACGCTGACGACAGTGGGTTACGGAGGCATTTATCCGCATACAATGCTCGGCAAAATTCTCGGCGGCCTGACTTCCATTTCCGGGATTGG
The DNA here is from genome assembly GCA_035509615.1 of Allostellaceae bacterium. Lineage (GTDB taxonomy): Bacteria > Pseudomonadota > Alphaproteobacteria > ATCC43930 > CGMCC-115725 > AP-15. The sequence goes on from DATJLK010000069.1 coordinate 659, forward strand.
CCTGATCGCGATGCCGACCGGGATCCTCGCCGCCGCCTTCAGTGACGCCTTTCAACGGACCAGAACAGCCCGTGGCGCCGACACTGATGGAAACCGCACCGAGCGTGCCCTGTGACCATCGGGTTTGAGGTGCTGGCGCGTGACGGCGCGGCGCGGCGTGGACGGCTGGCGACGGCGCATGGCATAGTCGATACGCCGGTGTTTATGCCGGTCGGCACCGCAGCGACGGTCAAGGCGATGACAGCCGAGGGGGTAGCGGCGACCGGAGCACGGATCGTGCTCGGCAACACCTATCACCTGATGCTGCGGCCGGGCGCCGAGCGGATTGCGACCCTCGGGGGGTTGCATCGGTTCATGAACTGGCCCTACGCGATCCTGACCGATTCCGGCGGGTTTCAGGTCATGTCCTTGGCAAAATTGCGCAAGATCGGCGAGGACGGCGTCACCTTCCGCTCGCACCTCGACGGCAGCGCGCATCTGTTGTCGCCGGAGCGCTCGGTCGAGATCCAGCGTCTCCTCGGCGCCGATGTGACGATGGCGCTCGACGAATGCACACCCTATCCCTCTCCGCCCGCGGCGGTCGAAAAATCGATGGAATTGACATTGCGCTGGGCGGAGCGCTCGCGCGATGCTTTTGTCGATCGATCGGGTCACGGGATTTTTGGCATCGTCCAGGGCGGGGTGCATCCCGATTTGCGGCAGCGCTCCGCGGCCCGGCTCAAAGAGATCGGGTTTGACGGCTATGCCGTCGGCGGGTTGGCGATCGGCGAAGGGCAAGCGACGACTTTTGCCGTTCTCGAGGCCACGGTACCGGCACTGCCCGAGCCGTGTCCGCGCTATCTGATGGGCGTCGGCAAACCGGCCGATCTCGTCGGCGCCGTGATGCGCGGCATCGACATGTTCGACTGCGTGCTGCCGACCCGCTCGGGACGCACCGCACAAGCCTTCACCCGCCACGGCCAACTCAATCTGCGCAACGCCTGCCACGCCGGCGACCCTGCACCCCTCGACCCCGCCTGCGGCTGCCCGGCTTGCGCGGGTCACAGCCGCGCCTATCTGCATCATCTCTGCCGTAGCGGCGAGATCCTGGGTGCGATGCTGCTGACCGCGCACAATCTGCAATATTATGCCGATCTGATGGTCGCGATGCGACGGGCGATCGAAAACGGCGCGCTCGCCGATTTCGCCGCTGCGTTCGCTGAACAACAGACATAAGCGCCGATGGCAGTGCCGCGGTGACTACCCTCACCCGCCTTCTCGGATCACGGTCCGGGGGTCAGCATCCTCTCGCATTACCGGAGGAACTGAGCCGGGCGAAGTTTTCGTTTGGCCGTACGCCAGGATTGAGAGATGACTGAAACCGCTGTTCTGAGGCAGCTCGGCCGGCCGACGCCGCTGCCGCAATCGCCCGACGAGGCGGTGCTCGAAACCGTCCCCAATCCGCATCCGGGGCTGCTCTACCTGGTCCGTTTCACCTGCCCCGAATTCACTTCGTTGTGCCCGGTAACCGGCCAGCCCGATTTTGCCCATTTCGTGATCGATTACGCGCCCGAGGCAGTGATCGTCGAGAGCAAGTCCCTAAAACTCTTTCTCGGTTCGTTTCGCAACCATCAGGCGTTTCACGAGGATTGCACTGTATCGATCGCGCGCCGGCTGGTCGACGCGCTCGAGCCGCGTTGGCTGCGCATCGCCGGCTGTTGGTATCCGCGCGGCGGCATCCCGATCGATGTGTTCTACCAGACCGCGCAACCACCCAGCGGTCTGTGGCTGCCCGATCCCGGGGTCGCGCCCTATCGCGGCCGCGGCTGAATGCGCCCTTTGATATGACGCGGCCCGATATCAACAACGTTTCCCCGCTCCCGCGTGATCCCTGGACCAAATCCGGGGAAACGCCCAGGCCAGCTGTCGAGACGTCCGCACCCTTGGGTTCCGGCTTTCGCGGGAGTGACGAAGGGGAGCGCGGGAGTGATGAAAAACCGCCCCGGAATGACGTAGCGGATCGTCGGAACCCCGGCGGGCTTGGCCCCAACAGCGCAATCCGCGCGGCGATCCGGGCGCGCGCCTTAGCCTCGGGTTTCGACGCGATCGGCTTTTCCGCCGCCGGTCTCGACGAGGCGGCGCGGGACCAGCTCTGCCGATTTATTGCCCGCGGCTATCACGGCGACATGGGGTGGCTCGCCGACACCGCCGCGCGGCGTGGCGATCCGCAGACGCTATGGGCGGAGGTGCGGAGTATCGTCGTGCTCGGCGTCAATTACGCGCCGGAAGACGATCCGCGCGCACTCGCGGATCACCCCCAAACCGGCGCGATCTCGGTCTACGCCCGCGGCCGGGATTATCACGACACCCTGAAGCGGCGCTTGAAAGCGCTGGCGCGATGGATCGACAGCCAATGGCCCGGCGCCCTGAAACTTTTTGTCGATACCGCGCCGGTCATGGAAAAACCGCTCGCACAACAGGCCGGGCTGGGCTGGCAGGGCAAGCACACCAACCTCGTGTCGCGCGAGTTCGGGTCGTGGCTGTTTCTCGGCGAGATCTATCTTAGCCTCGAGCTTGAACCCGACCCGCCCGCGCCCGACCGTTGCGGGTCATGCCGGCGCTGTCTCGATGTCTGCCCGACAGGCGCGTTTCCGGCGCCGCACCAGATCGATGCGCGGCGCTGCATCTCGTATCTGACGATCGAGCACAAGGGCATGATCCCGGTCGAGCTGCGCCCTTTGCTCGGCAACCGCATCTTTGGCTGCGATGATTGCCTCGCGGTCTGCCCGTGGAACAAATTCGCACAAGCCGCACACGAACCCGATTTCCTGCCGCGCGCGGCGCTGACCGCCCCTCGCCTCGCCCAGCTCGCTGCTCTTGACAATGCCGATTTCCGCCGGCTGTTTTCAGGCTCGCCGATCAAGCGCACCGGCCGCGCCCGTTTTCTGCGTAATGTGCTGATCGCGATTGGCAATGCCGGGCCGGGGGATCCCGAACTCCTTGCCGCCGCACAGCGCTGCCTCGACGATGTCGAACCGCTGATCCGGGCTGCCGCCGCATGGGCTCTCGGGCAGCTGTCGCCGGCGGCGTTCCTGACGGAACGTGAGCATCGGCTCGCCGAAGAGCGGGACACGATCGTCCGCGCCGAATGGCAAAGTGAGCCCGGAGACGGATGACGTATCGCGATGGTTGCGCGCGACGCAATCGCCCGGCACACTGCGCCGCCCATCGAGCATCGGATCCGGCATGCGCGCCTCACTTGCTTTCGTATTGCTTGGCCTTGGCGCCGCGGGGTGCACGCCCAGCATCCCGGTCGAGCCTTCATTTGACGTCAGTGCGTTGACGGCACCCGGCGAGGTTCCGCCGGAATTTGCCGCGTTCAACCGTTATGATCCACGGGTCAATCCGCTTGTTGCCGAACAGATGTGCACGACCCCATATCAGCCGGAGGTCGTCCGGGCGCTATCGGCGGTACCCGGTGAGATCCTGGACGAGCAGGCCTTCTGCGCGACCTATCAGCCCTTCTTTACTCGATTCGTCGGCCAAAAGCCGACTCAGTGATCACGCGGCCGACATCAGGTAATCGGCACCGCCCCAACCTTGCGACGCCTGACGGCTGACTGACGGATTGCGGCTAACGGATTGGCCCGCCGATCTCCGCCATCTACAGAAGTGACGCAACGGCTATCAACACCAGCGGCGCCGCCCGCCAACGCGGTTTTACAGCGTTCTCGGATACGCCGGGCCGGCGGCCGCGATCGAGTCAGCCGGCCCCGCTTCGGCGTCTACGCGCCTATGGCCAGAAAGTCGATCCGATCGCACCCGAGTGGTTGCAAGCGATCAGGATCCTGACCCGGGCCGGCCACATGTCGAACGGCCGGCGTTGGGCCTTTGCACTGTCAGGCCGTGTGTTGAAGATCCTTTGGCAGCAACTCGGCGCGGTAGGTCGGCCGCAACACGTCGAGCTTCATCGGAACCGGGGTCCCAAGCCACAGCGCATTTTTGCTGTGATCGTCAAACGAACTGTCGGTCAGCGGATGAACCAGAACGTCGAGACCTTCGCGGTTCAGCATCAGCCACGGCACGATGTCCTGAAACTCCTCGCTTTTGAAGATCACGGCGAATTGCGAGATCGGGTGCGGACCGCGCGGCTCATCGCTGAACCCACCCGGCTCGACCGTGAATTTCTGGATGATTGTCTCGCGCAACCTGGCGGCAGCTGGCTTTGTTTCGGTGTTGTAATAGACGTGAGCGTGATAGCCCCTGTTCTCGGTCATCCAATTCCTCCCGCCTGTCTGCCAGTGCTTGTCGATCACCGATTTTCGCAGAGAGCCGTTGGCGGCGCAATACGTTCGGGCCCGCATCGGCTGCTACCGCCTGGAACTGCGCCGCGGCCTTGAATTTGATCGGGTTTGACCTCTGGCCCGGCACTGTTCTACCGTCGCATTGACGAGGAGCGGCAGACCGCCCCACACCCGGAGGACATGATGGACGGCATGACAACCACGCGTCTCGACAGCGTCATCGCACCGCTCAATTTCCTGGTTCCGATGGCCGATAAGCCGGTCGCCTACAATTACGACCCGCCGCCCGGCACGCCGATGCGCACCGGCCGCAATATCGAACACCCAGTCACGATCCGCGATGCGCGGCCGCTGAGCGATCAGCTATCATTGGATAAACAGGGATTTGTGCTGCTGCATCACCAGACGGCGGTGACCAATTTCTATGACGAGGAACAGGTTAAAGCCGTCTATTACCCTGAATGCGAACGGGTCATGAAAGAAGCGACCGGGGCCGCGCGCGTCGTCGCCTTTGACCATATCGTGCGCAACGCGGCGATGTCGGCCAAGGACAAAACCATCAAGATCCCCGCCAAGCGCGTGCACAACGACTACACCGCGTGGTCGGCGCCGCAGCGGGTGCGCGATCTGATGGGTGATGAGGCCGAAGAACTGTTGAAGCATCGCTTTGCAATCAACAATCTGTGGCGGCCGATCCGCGGGCCGGTGCTCGACTCTCCCTTGACCTTGTGTGACGCGCAGAGCCTGGCGCAGGAAAACCTTATCGCCAGCGATCTGAAATACCCGGACCGCACCGGCGAGACCTATGCGGTCACCTACAACCCGGATCAGCGCTATTACTATTTCCCGAGGATGCAGGCCGACGAGGTGGTGCTGATCCGCTGCTACGACTCGGCTCTGCCCGGCGCGCAGCGGTTTTCGGCGCATACCGGGTTTGACGACCCGACGACGCCGCCCGACGCCCCGCCGCGTGAAAGCCTCGAAGTGCGCATGCTGGTGTTCTTCCCGCCGGGCGCTTGACTCGAACTTGTCGCGGTCGGCGCGATGTGCGGCGCGCCTGGCCCGGTCTTCCCCGGCGGCACTCGGCGTAGCGGCCGAGATCGCAAACGCGAATGCCGTCGGGCCCACCCGTCCGTTTGTATCAGGCGCCAGCGGAAGGCGCTCTTTCAGGCAGTGGCAGAGCTTCGGCCAAGAAGGTACCGGCCGCGCGTATACGCTGATCGCTATTTCGCGCAATGCGCTTTGCGAGGGTGCGAAATCGGGTCGGAGCTCGAGCCCCTCGATGCGACAAGGCCCCTCGATGCGACAGGAGTGACCATGGCAAGGCTTTCCCCGATCACCGGCAAGGACCAGGTTGCGGCACAGGATCACGCGGTCTTTGACAGCATCGTTGCGAGCCGAGGTGCGGTTCAGGGCCCGTTTACGATGTTTCTGCATTCGCCGGAGCTGGCCGGCCGTCTCGCCCATCTCGGCGCCTATATCCGTTTCGAGGGCACGCTCGACATGCGGGCGCGGGTGTTGGCGGCGATGACCGTCGCGCGCGAGTTCGAAGCGGTCTATGTCTGGGGTGCCCAGACCGGCGGCGCCCGTCGCCAGGGCGTCCCGGAGGAGACGATCACTGCCATCCGCGAGAACCATTCGCGCGGCATTGCGCCGGCGGACGCCGAGATCGTCGAATTCACCCGGCAGTTGCTGCGGCAGCACCGCGTCGATGATGCGAGCTTCAAAAAGATGCAGGCCCGTTTTGGCGATGACGGGCTGATCCAGCTGACGAGTGCGATCGGCTACTACAGCATGCTGGCGATGACGGTGAACGCCTGCGAATTGGAAGCGGCAGCCGGCGCCGAGGTGCTGAAGGTCTGAGACACAAGGCGCGCGGCTGTCGCCGGGGTGGCGGCGCCGGCCCGGTGCCGGTATATCTGCGGTCATGCGCCGTTGGAACCGTCCTGGTATTGCCGTCCTCGCTGTGTTGCTGGTCGTCGGCGGCTATATCGCTTATTGGCAGGTGATCGCCGGGCGGATCGAAAACGGTGTTCGCGCTTGGCAGCAATCTGCCAAGAAACAAAAGATCGACGCCTCGTGGCAAGGGCTGCGGGTCACCGGGTTTCCATTCGCGTTCCGGATCGAAGTCGATAATGCCGCATTTCGCGATCGTTCCTGGATCCCGGCGCCGGAGTTGCGAATCGCCCATTTGACCGGCACCGCCCGGCCATGGAATTTCCGCGATTGGCGGCTTTCGGCACCGCGCGGCTTCACTGCCGATCTCGCCCCCGCCGGCGGCCGGGCGGCGCTGAGGCTAGCCGCCAGATCGGCGCACGGAATAGTTGTCGCTGGCGCCGGTGGCGGCACCTGGCTGTGGTTGCGCGCCGATGACATCGCAGCCGAAGCGGCGGCGGCGGTTCCGATCCGGTCGGCCGACGCCTGGCTCATCCTACCGGCACAACCGGCGGCCAAGGATACCGACCCAAATTTTGGTCTGGCGCTCGACCTGCACCGGATCGGGGTTGCCGCACCACCCGTGAATTTTCGCAAGACCATCGACGAATTGGCTTTGGGCGTTACGATCAAGGGCGCGTTCCCGCCGGGCCCGCTGCCGCAGGCGGCTGCACTCTGGCGCGACGCCGGCGGGACGGTCGAGATCGACAATCTGCGGGTAGATTGGAGCGGGCTTGGAATCACCGCCAACGGGACCTTGGCGCTCGATCACAAGCTGCAGCCGATTGCGGCGCTTTCGGGTGGCATCGAAGGCTTCGGCGCGATCCTGAACGCGCTCGTCGCCGCTGATCAAATGACCCCCGAGCAAGCCGCATTGGTGCAGATCGCTCTGACCCAGCTGGCAAAACCCGGCCCCGACGGCAAGCCGCAGATCACGGCACCGTTCACGATCCAAAACGGCAAAATGTATCTGGGGCCGGCTCGGCTCGGCTCGATACCGCGGCTTGTCTGGCAATAGAGCCGTACGAGGCGCAAAATCGCGCCGCAGAGGGGAAAACCATGGAGACGGCAAACGCCGGCAGCACCGCATCGCGCCCGCGTTCCGCAACCCAGCTCGAACAGCGCCGCGAAGCCGGCGTCGCACAACGCCAAGGGGTGCCGTTTGATCAGCTCGGTCACTGGCAGCCGCCGCCCGATCGGCGCGATCCGATCGAAATCCTGATCGATCAGGGAAAGACCCGCATCCCTGAATTGCTGCCGCTGCGCTATGCGCGGATGAAGACCGACGCCTTTGCTTTTTTGCGCGGCGCCGCGGCGATCATGGCCGCCGATCTGGGAGCGAGGCCGGCGACCGGTCTGCGGGTTCAGTCGTGCGGCGACTGCCACCTCGCCAATATGGGCGCCTATGCTTCCCCCGAAGGAACGCCGGTCTTCGACGTCAACGATTTCGACGAAACCTTGCCGGCGCCGTTTGAATGGGATGTCAAGCGTCTGGCCGCGAGCCTCGCCGTCGCCGGCCGGGTCGCCGGGATGAACACGCGCGACTGCCGCGAGCTCGCCCGTAGCGCCGCCCGCGATTATCGCCGGCACGTCAAACGGTCGGCGCAGATGCCGCCGCTCGACGCCTGGAGCACCCGGGTCGATCTTGCGGGTGCGATCGCCGATGTCGATTCGAACAAGATCCGGCGCAATCTGGAAAAACGCCTGGACGCGATTCTGACCAGTGCCAAGGGGCATTTTGGCCTGGTCGAAGCGCATCATGGCGGCTGGCGCATCAAAGAAAAGCCGCCACTGGTGCATCATCTGACCCGAAGCGCGCTGCACGCAAAGCAGGCATTCGCGTCCTATGCCGAAACCTTGCAGGAAGATCGGCAAGTGCTGCTGCAGCGCTACCACCTGCACGATGTCGCCTTCAAAGTCGTCGGGGTCGGCAGTGTCGGCACATTCTGCGCCATCGCGTTATTGATATCCGATGACGGGGCGGCATTGCTGCTGCAGATCAAGGAGGCGCAGGAATCGGTCCTCGCCCGGTTCGCCGGCGCCTCGGCCTATGCCAACCATGGCCAGCGCATAGTCACCGGCCAACGCATGCTGCAGGCCGCCACCGACATATTTCTCGGCTGGACCGGGACCCCGATCGACGGCCGATCTTTTTATGTCCGGCGGCTCAAGGATTCGCGACTGGCCGATGTCGGCGCGCGGCTCGAAGCGGCACTGCCGTTTTATGCGGCATTGTGCGGCCGCAGCCTGGCCCGCGCCCATACCCGCGCCGGTGACGCGGTCGCAATCTCAGCCTATATCGGCGACGGCAATGACTTCGACAAAGCCATCGCCGCGTTCGCCGTCGCCTATGCCGAACAGACCGAGCAAGATTGGCGCGCCTTCACCGCGGCGATCGCGACCGGACGGATCGACGCGCAGGAACCCGCGGCATTTCGCAGCGCCAAGGCGTGAACCCGGCGCGCGCCGCCGGCGGCAGCACACGAGAGCGGACGCAACCCCTCGCCAACCCTCGGCCGGCGGGAGAAAACAGAGAACCGCACCCTTCGGGTTATCCGAGCGGAACAAAAAGACGGGCCTGCCGTGCTTTGGCGGCAGGTAAGGAGGTGCCGATTTTTCTTGCCAGGTGCGCGACCGCGCTCAATCGTAAGCGCAGCCATCTCGCGCGATCAGCGCAGCGAGCCCCGGGGCGTGTCGACGCCTTGCAATGATCAACCGGCGGCGGCCGGAAGACCCGCATCATCGAGCACCGGCGCCGGGCAGGAGAAAGCGCATGAAGGTCGGCCTTTTTTATCAGATCCAGGTCCCAAAACCGTGGACGGCGTCGAGCGAATCACAGCGCATCTATGAGGCGCTGGAACAGATCCCCTACGCCGAGGAAATGGGGTTTGCGAGCGTATGGTTTTCGGAACACCATTTTCGCCCGGTCTGGTCGCACAATAGCGCCCCCGATCTGACCTTGGCGGCGCTCAGCCAGCGCACCAGCCATATCCGCCTCGGCGTCGGGGTCGTGCTGGCGCCGATCCATCACCCGCTGCACGTCGCCGCCCGGATGGCGACGCTCGACATCCTGAGCCGCGGGCGAGTCGATGTCGGTCTCGGCCGCACCGGCTACCCCTATCAGCTCACCCCCTACGGTTCGGACCTGCGCGACACGAGGGGGATGTGGCAGGAGTTTGCCGATGTGCTGCCGCGCATCTGGACACAGGAGGAGGTCTCGTATGACGGGGCCTATTATCAGATCCCGCGACGCGAGGTATTGCCGAAACCGGTGCAGCGGCCGCATCCGCCGCTGTGGTCGGCCTGCGGCAGCGACGAGACCGCTCGCCTGACCGGAAGTCTCGGCATGGGCGGGCTGTTCGGCAGCGAAGGCGGGCCGGAACGCGTCCGCCAACTGATGGCGCTGTATGAAGACGCCCTGCCGCCGGCGGCGCGCGGCGCGGGCCAGACCCCGCGGCGCACCGTGTTGATGACCGCGGGTTACTGTCACGAGGACCCGCAGACAGCGGCCTTGCGCGGCACCGAACTTGTCGCCTGGTATATCGAGCAGCAGCGCGAGCGCGCCCGCCTGGTATGGCGCGATTATGATCCGAGTACGGTGCCGCCTGATTATCAGGGCTATTACGCACGCGATCAGCGCCTTGCCGGCGGGCCCTATCCGGGCGAACCGACACCGGCCGAGGTGCGCGCGGAAGGCACCAAATTTTGCGTCGGCACGCCTGCCGAATGCATCCGGTTTCTCGAAACCTATGAAGCACTCGGTATCGAGGAGGTACTGCTGCTCTGTGCCGTCGGGCCAGCACAGCACGAGGAGGTGCTGCATACCCTTCGTCTTTTCGGCGAAGAGGTCATCCCGCATTTTGCCGCCCGCGAGCCGAGGGCCGCGCTGGCCCAGGCACCGGCCTGAGCCGATCGAGGGGCTGGCCGGTCGGAGGCCCCCGTCAATGCCGCTCGCAATGGCGGGCCGGTGTGCCATATCGGGCGCAGTTGCATCTGCCCCCGAGCTTTCATTAGCGAGTGTGCAGATCGCGACGCTGGGGCGCGCCCGTCGCAACCCGCTCGGGTGCAGCTGGGGCGGCTGCTGCGGTCAGATCGCGCCTATAGTAACCCGATGAACGACACCCCATTACCATACCCGGCGGCGCCGGCAGCGGACGCGGTACGGCCACGGGTCGTGCGGCCGCGTGACGCCGCCTCGCTGATCCTGTTGCGCGGCGAAGGCGATGATCTCGAAGTGCTGGTCGGGCGGCGGTCGCTGTCAGCACGGTTCATGCCGGGCGTCTATGTCTTTCCGGGTGGCGCTATCGATCCGCCGGACCGGGTCGCCTGGACCATCGAGAGCGGCGCCGAACGACTGCCGCCGCGGCTAGTCGGGGCGGCGCGGGCGGCGATCCGCGAGACCTGGGAGGAGGTCGGGGTGCTGATCGGCCGCCCAGCCGGCACGGCATCGGGGGCTACTGCGGCGAAAACACCGGCAAAGGCCCCTATCGAGCACGCCTATCGCGAGCGGGGTCTGACGGCGACGCTCGATCAGCTGACCTATGTCGGCCGGGCGATCACCCCGTCGCATTCATTCCGCCGCTTCAACACCCGGTTTTTTCTCGGTGACGGCAGCTTGGCATTTGGCGAACCGGCGGCGAGCCCCGAACTCGAAGACGCGCGCTGGTGCCGGCTCGAGCAAAGCATGCTCGACGGGTTTCGCGATGTGACGCGGTTCATGCTGGCGCGGGCAATCACCATTCGCCAGGGCACCGCCGCGGGGGCGCCGCCGCTGTTCTATTGGGCCAAGAACGCGCGCCGCATCGGCGTCTGCCGTGAGGGCGAGGGCGAACCCGGCTGATCAGCGCGCCACGACCCGGGGCTGCGGCGGCACCGGCTCTGCTGCGATATCGAGGGCGAGCACCCGGCCATGCGTCTCCCGCGCCAGGAACAAGAACGCCAGTGCGACCGAAAACATGCAGAAGGACAGCAGCATAAAGGCCGGGAAGACCGCGGCCTCGGTCGCCTTTGGCGAGACGATGTTGCCGGTGCCGGCGATCACCGCCAAGGTCAGCGGCCCCAGGATCTTGCCGATGCCGGCCGCGGCGTGACCCAAGCCCGACGCGCGTGAACCCAGCCTGACGCCATATTGCTCGATCGTGTAGGGCGTGATGTTGCCGAGACCGCCTTCGACAAAAAAAGCCGCCGCCGCGACCAGGATGACAAACACCGGAAAGCCGCCGATGAGTGCGGTGCTGAAATAGCCGGCCAGCGCCAGCAGCACCGCCGCTGCGAAACTGACAAAGATGCCGAGCTTCCGGCGCCCGGTCTTTTGGGCAAGCCAGGCGATCAACAATCGCCCAATCATCGCGGAAACCGAGACGTAAACAAAATACTCGGCCGCTTTAGCAACCGAAGCGTGAAGGGTCAACGCGATGATCGTCGGCCCCCACAGCAGATAACCAAAACCTGCCGTCGTCGCTCCGCCCCAGATCAGCAGGGTCTGCCAGAAGAGCCGCGGACTGGCATAGAGTTCGGCGAGGCTGGCGCGCGGCGGGGTGGTTGGCTGGCGCACCGGCAGCGGAACCCGGTCGGTCGGCAGGCGCAGATGTTTGGCGACTGCCGCCCGCGCCTCGTCGAAACGCCCCTTTGCGATCAGCCAGCGCGGCGATTCCGGCTGAAACGCCCAGACCAGCCCACCGATCACGATCGGCAGCAACCCGAACATCGCGACACCGCGCCAGCCGAGCGCCCCGAGAAAAGCCCGCGAGGTGGCCGAAGCCAGCAAGGGTCCGAGACTGGCGCTGACCACGAACAGACTGGTGAGGCCGCTGCGCCACCGTGTCGGCGTCAGTTCGACCATGATCGTCAGCGCCGGGGTGATTGCTGCGGCAAGGCCAAACCCGACAAAGATCCGCAACAGTGCAAGCGGCACATAGGCGCCGGTCGGCAATACCCCGATCAGCCCGGCGGCGACGCCGCAGATCAGCGTGCCGGTGACGGTCTGTAATTTGCGCCCGAAAACGTCACCAAGCGAGCCCCACACCAGCGAGCCGAGGATAGCACCAAGCCCGCTGCCGTAGAGAATCAGCGCCGCCTGGCCATAACTCAGGTGCCAAGCCGGGCCGATCACCGCAAGGATAAAGGCGATCAGGAAAAAATCGAAGAAATCGAGGACATAGACTCCGCCGAGCAAGGCAAAGCTCGACCAGAAGCGACCGTTGAGCGGAGCGCTGTCAAAGACGCTCAGCAGATCTTCAGAGAGCTTCGTCATCGGCGCCATCACCCGGCGGACGGTGTGATCCAGGACGATCGCGGGTCAGCGCGTCTGGGTTCCGAGTACCGATGGTCGCGGTCCTGGTGCGTCGGCGGCAAATGCCATGGTTTTGCCGTGGGTCTCGACCCCGAGAAACAGAAACGACAGGGCGACCAGCGCCATGCAGAAGGCGAGGAACAAATAGGCCGGAAATACCGCATCGGCGGTGGCCCGCGGCGACAGGATATTGCTGGAACCGGCGATCAAGGCGAGGCTCAACGGCCCGAGGATCTTGCCGACGCCATTTGCCGCCTGTCCAAGGCCCGAGGCACGGGCGCCGAGATTGACGCCATAGCTTTCGACCGTGTAGGGGGCCAAATTCGCAAAGCCGCCCTCGATAAAAAACGTCGAGACGCACAGCAGGATCACCATCAACGGCACGCCGCCGATCACGATTGCATGGTAGTAACCCGCCGCCGCCAGTGCCAGCACGCCGCCGATCCCCCAGATGACGCCGAGCGGGCGGCGGCCGATCACGGGGGCAAGAAAGGTGACGACGATCTTGCCGACCACCCCGCCCAGCGCCACGAACACGAAAAAGGCGGCGGCCTTGGGCACCGAAACGCCGAGCGCCAGCGCCACGATCGTCGGCCCCCACAGATAAACGCCGTAGCCGGCTGTCGACGAACCGCCCCAGATCAGGATCGTCTCCCAAAACATGCGCGGCTGCTGGTAGAGTTCGGACAACTTGCCGCGCGGCTGGGTGGCGGGTGCGATTGTCGGCAGCGGCACTCGGCGCAACGGCAGGTCGAGATATTTTGCGACCTCGGCGCGCGCCTCGGTAAAGCGGCCCTTGGCAACGAGCCAGCGCACCGATTCCGGAACAAAGAACCAGATCAGGATGCCGACCGCGGCCGGGGTGATACCAAGCATGGCGACGCCACGCCAGCCGAGGGCGGCGAGCAAGGCCGCGGATGTCGTCGAGGCAAGCAGGCCGCCGGCCGATGCGAAGACGATATAAAAACTCGTCAACAGCGTGCGGCGTCGGGTCGGCGTCAGTTCGACGAGAATGGTCAGCGACGGGGTGACGCCCGCAGTCAGCCCGACGCCGACAAAAAATCGCAGGATCGCAAAGATCTGCCAGGATCCGGCCGGAACGAGGCCGATCAACCCGGCGGCAATGGCGCAGATGAAGGTGCCGATGATCATCTGCGTCTTGCGGCCCCAGGCATCGGCGAGCCCGCCAAAAACCAGCGCCCCCAGGATCGAGCCGATGCCGCCGCTATAGAGGATCAGCGCCGACTGCCCATAGGTCAGGTGCCATTGCGGTCCGAGCACCGCCAACAGGTAGCCGACGACCAGAAAATCAAAGAATTCGAGGACGAACAGCGCCGACAACAGCACAAAGCTGAGCCAATACCGGCGGTTGAGCGGTGCGGTATCGAACAGCGCCAAGAGTTCGTCGGCGGTCTGACCCGGCATCTCCTCCTCCTTTCGCGGCAGGTCCCTGTTTTGGCCTGCCATCGCCAGTCGGAGGTTTATGCTTGGCGCGGTTGCACCGTCAACCGCGGCCTCGACGAATCCCGATTAGCGGGCGCCGGTGCGAAGCATTTGCGGCGGGCGTGCGGCCGACCCGGCTTCACCGAGCGCGATCGGCCGGCCATGGGTTTCGCGGCCAAGCAACGCGAATGACAGCCCGACCAGCAGCATGCCAAAAGCGAGAAACAAGAAGGCCGGCAACAAAGCGCCCTCGGTCGCTTTTGGCGACACGAAGTTGGCGGTGCCGGCGATCAATGCCAGGCTCAACGGGCCGAGGATCTTGCCGATGCCGTTAGCGGTCTGGCCGAGCCCCGAAGCGCGGGCGCCGAGACGCACGCCAAAACTCTCGACCGTGTAGGGCGCCAGATTGGAAAAGCTGCCGTCGATGCAAAAGGTCGATGCACACAGCAGGATGACGATCAGCGGCACGCCGCCAACCAAGACGCCGCCGCTAAAGCCGACCGCGCCGAGTGCGGCGACGCCGCCAAAGCCCCAGATTGCGCCGAGCAGCCGGCGGCCCAACAGCGGCACCAGCAGCGACACGACGATCTTGCCGATCACCCCAAAGCCGGTGACAAAGATGAAATATTTGGCGGCTTGCTGGGGTGGAACCTTGAGCAGCAGCGCCACGACCGTCGGCCCCCACAGATAAACACCGTAGGCGGCGGTGGCAGCGCCCCCCCAGATCAGCATAGTTTCGGTAAACTGCCGCGGCTGCGACAACAATTCGGTCAGCCGGCCGCGCGGCACAATTGCCGGCATCGTCGTTGGCAACGGCACCGATTGCAGCGCCACACCGAGATGTCTCGCCACCCCGATACGGGCTTCGGTAAAGCGGCCTTTGGCGGTCAACCAGCGCACCGATTCCGGGACGAACAGCAGCGCCAGTACGCCGACCGCGGCGACCAGAATGCCCAGCATGGCCATGCCGCGCCAGCCGATCGCGGCGAGCAGCGCCGCCGAGGTCGATGATGCAACCAGCCCGCCGGCGGTCGCGAATACGACAAAGAAGCTGGTCACCGCGGTGCGATGCCGGGTCGGCGTCAGCTCGACGATCATGGTCAGCGCCGGCACCGCGGCCGCCGTCAGCCCGATGCCGACAACAAACCGCAACAATGCAAAGAGCCGCCATGCGCCATCGGGAACAAAGCCGATCAGCGCGGCCCCCGCCCCGCAGATAAAAGTCCCGATAATCAGCTGGGTCTTGCGGCCCCAGGCGTCGGAAAGACCGCCAAAGATCAACGCGCCGACGATCGCGCCGATGCCGCCGGCATAGAGGATCAGCGCCGATTGGCCATAGGTCAGATGCCATTGCGGTCCGACCACTGCCAACAGAAAGGCGACAACCGAAAAGTCGAAGAATTCAAGGACCGTGATCGCCGCCAGAATGGCAAACGCGCCCCAATAACGGCGATTCAGCGGCGCGCGGTCGAACAACGCCAGCAAGTCTTCAGATGTCTGTCCTGGCATGTCCTCCCCACAGGTGGCGCCGTCGCGGTCGGCTGGGTGTGCTCTTTTCGAAAAGAGACGGCTAGAGGGCCGCTCCGGCAGCGTCAACCGCCGGGTAGGTTGTCGAGCCATGCGTTTTCTGCGGGCTCGCTCCCGCCGCCGCACCGCCGATGGGTGGATGCAAGCGGCCACAGCCAAGCGGGCGCGGGCCCCTGGGATCGACGCCGCTGTGCTCGTCGCAGCGGCAATCTTGCGCGGCGCCTCGTACCAGGAGTCAGGCACGCGTCAGGTTCGCACCCTATGCGGCGCCGAGGATCTGCTCGAGCTTGCGCCCCAGCGCTTCGGTGGTGAACGGCTTGCCCAGCAGATCGACCCCGGCATCGAGGATGCCGTTATGAACGATCGCATTGCGGGCATAGCCCGTCGTGTAGAGGATCTTCAGGCTTGGCGACCGCCGTCGTGCTTCTTCGGCGAGCTTGCGGCCATTGAGGCCGGGCAGTCCGACATCGGTGAACAACAGGGCGATCTCCGGGTGCTCGTCGAGGATGCGCAGCGCCGCCCGTCCCTCGGCCGCGTGCAAGACGCTGTAGCCCAGGGTCTGCAGCGCCTCGACGCCGAACAGCCGCACGTCTTCGTCGTCTTCGACCAGCAGCACGCTGGCACGCCCATTGCCCGGGTTGGGTATCGGGTCGTCATCTGGCGGTTTGGCCTCGCCGTTCTGCAAATATCGCGGAAGATAGATCTTGACGGTCGTGCCGTGGCCCAACTCGCTGTAAAGCTTGATATGACCGCCCGACTGCTTGACGAAGCCATGAACCTGCGCGAGCCCGAGCCCGGTGCCTCTGCCTTCCGGCTTGGTCGTGAAAAACGGCTCGAAAGCGCGAGACATCGCCTCCTCGTTCATTCCTTCTCCCGAATCGCTGATCGCGATCAGCACGTATTGACCGGGTGTCACCTCGGCGTGGGTTGCGGCATAACCGTCGTCGAGCCAGGTATTGCCGGTTTCGATCGTCAGCTTCCCGCCGCGGGGCATCGCATCGCGGGCGTTGACCGCGAGATTGAGGACCGCATTTTCCAACTGGTTGGGATCGATATGGGTGCGCCACAAGCCGGCCGCAGAGACCGTCTCGATCTCGATCGTCTCGCCGAGAGTTCGATGCAGCAGATCCGACATCGAGCCGACCAACTTGTTGACGTCGACAATCTGCGGCGCCAGCGGCTGGCGCCGGGCGAATGCCAGCAGACGCTGGGTCAGCGCCGCACCCCGCTCGCCGGCGCGCTGCGCCGTGTCGAGCAGCCGCGATGTTCTGGCCGGATCGGAAAAGCCGCCCGGGCGCTGCAGCAATTCGATGCTGCCGAGGATCGACTGCAAGAGGTTGTTGAAATCATGCGCCACACCGCCGGTGAGCTGACCGATGGCTTCCAGCTTCTGCAGCTGGGCCACCGCGGCGCGGCTCTGCTCCAGAGCTTCCTGCTGTCGCCGCTGGTCGGTGATGTCGCGTGCCACCTGGGCAAAGCCGCGCAACTCGCCATCGGGGTCGCGCAGTGCGGTGATGACCACATTGGCCCAAAAGCGCGAGCCGTCCTTGCGCAGCCGCCAGCCTTCTTCCTCGGCGCTGCCGGCGGTCGCTGCGATGTCGAGAAGGCGGGACGGCACGCCGGCGGCGATTTCTTCCGCAGGGAAAAACCGTGAAAAACCGGTATCGATGATTTCGCTGGCGCGGTAGCCGGTGAGCCGCTCGGCGCCTTCGTTCCAGCTTGCGATGCTGCCGTCCGGATCGAGCATGAACAGTGCGTGGTCGTGGACGCCGGAGACCAGCAGCCGGAACTTTTCTTCGCTGCGCTGCAAGGAAGTCTGCGATCGCAACATCCGCCGATAGGCCCGGTGCAGCATCAGGCCGCCGAGTACAATGATGCAGAACGCGAGCACCGCCGCAGCCGCGCTCAACATCGCATTCATCTGTATAACCTGGAGAAATGCCGCCTGCCGTTGGTACAGCAACCGGTACTCGTTGGCGATCACGGCCGCGATCTCGTGGGTGATCGCACTCATTGCCACGGCGCCGACATTGGTTTCGACGAGGCGCCGCGCCGCGTCGAACCCGTCGCTGCGACGCAGGTCGATCGCCTTTTTCAGCTCGGGAAGCTTGGTATCGATCTGGGTATTCAGAATGTCGACCCGCTGCTGCTGGGCCGGGCTATCGCGGGTCAAATCGCGGAGTTCCTGCAGCTTCACCGGCAATTGCCGGACGCCGGCGTAATACGGCTGCAGGTAGCTGTCGTCGCCGGTGATCAAGAAGCCGCGCTGGCCGCGTTCGGCGTCCTGCGCCGCCTGATCCACCGAATGCGCCGCCGCGATTACTTCGAAAGCGTGGGAGACCAGAGCCTGGCTTTCTCGAAGCGCCGGAACAACCTGAAACGCGTCGTAGGCTTCGAGGCTGACGAGGAGCAGCGCGGGGACCAGGATCAGCATCAGCCCACGCCGCAATCCGCGCGGCGAGGTGGGGCGTGCGAATAGCCGGAGCCACCGGCGCCAGCGTTGCCATCGCGGCGGTTCGCGAACGAAATCAGGATCGGTCGTCAGATCCATCATTGATCAGCCGCCTGTCCTAGCGAGAACTTAATGACAAGTTCTAATTCGATCATGTCGGCGTCGGCAATGGCGGCGGGGATCCGGGCTGGCCTTGTGACAGTTCACATCCGCGGTCGGCGGGGAATCGGAACGGGTGATCGGTTGCGACGGTTTTTATCGGCAGAGCCGTAGGTCGCCGATGCGGTCGGGTGGCCCATATCCGGTTCTCCGACATGAGTGGGCAGCACGACGCGCAGAACGGAATCAGCGCCGCTGCGGTTATAGCTGCCGTAACCGCCGCACAATTTGGTCAAGTCAAAGCAATCCACAACGACGATCGATACCGCCGCACTGGTCGTTTTTGCATGGATTACGCCGTCGACACCCGGATAGTTGATATAGAGCGGCCAACTGCCGGGTGCGAGTGTCGGCGATGCCGTGAGAGCGCCAGACGGTGGCGCGTTCACCCTCGACCTTCTTCAGGACGCCTGCGCCGTTACCGCCCCGTCCCGACAAGTAACCCGCAATTTCTGCCGGTCGGGTACGCCGACGCAAAACTTGGGATTTGCTTGGGGTTGCGACAAGCGCCGATTGCCCCTGCATAACACCCTGTCTACAACATGCGGCCGCTGCCGCGACCCGGCCGAGCCACCGATGCCCACGCCCGATATCATCGCCAACAGCAGCGCCGCGCCGCTCGACACTGTCGCCCATATCATCCAATTGGCGCTGACGCCGATCTTTCTGCTGTCGGGCATCGCCGCCTTGCTGAACGTATTTGCGACGAGGCTGGCCAGGGTTGCCGATCGCGTCGACCAGATCGGCAAGGAGATGGCGGGCGCCGAGCCCGAGCAGATTGTGGTCCTCGCCTCGCAGCTCGCACGTCTGCGACGCCGATCGGTGGCACTCGATGTCGCGGTGGTGCTCGCTGCCCTCGGCGCCGCCGCCACCTGCGCCTCGGTTCTGACCCTGTTTGTCGGCGCACTCGGCAATGCTTACGTGGCCTCAGCGCTGTATGGCACCTTTGGTCTGGCGGTGCTGTGCACGATCGGTGCGATCATCGCCTACACCATGGAGATGCTGATGACCGGGGTCGGGGTGCGGGCTGAGGTGGCCGCCCGCGACAATTCCCCACGCGGCTGAGTGCGCCTGAATAGTGCGCGACAGACCCGGATGCCGCCGGTCGCGCCGACGGGACCCTGACGGGGTTCGCGGCCGCGTCCTACTCCGCCGCCAAGGCTTCGACCCCAAAGTCGTTGATCGACACCCGCCAGTGGATGCGGTCCTCCTCAGGTGGATAGTCGCCAGCCGCCTTGTGATACGAGCAGCGATTATCCCAGATCACGATATCGCCTTTGCGCCAGACATGGTGATATTCGGCATCGGCGACGATCATCCGCGCCTTCAGCTCGGCGATCAGCTCGTCGCCCTCGCGATCATCGATGCCGACAAAACCGACGATCTTCCCGGGGTCGAAATACAGCGATTTGCGCCCGGTTTCCGGGTGGGTGCGAATGATCGGGTGGTAGACCGCGGTCCAATCCTGATCCTCGGGATCGAGCAGTCTCGACTTGCCGCGGCGCCCGCCATAGGAAAAGGCGCCGATCACACCGTCGAGCCGGTCCTTGAGCCGCTGCGGCAATGCGTCATAGGCGGCATAACCGTTGGCAAACAGCGTGTTGCCGCCGCGGCTCGGCACCGCCAGCGCATAGAGCTGGGTTGCCTTGAACGGCGCCTGGTTATAGGCGCCGTCGGTGTGCCAGCCTTCCGCGCCGCGGCGATAGATTTCAGCGCGCAAATTGCCGTCGGCATCGAACTTGTTGACGCCGAGCATTGTGATCTCGGGATGATGGGGGTGGCGGGTCGATTTCGACGGATGCGGCACCACCGGGCCAAACCGGCGACTGTAGCGCACGAAATCGGGGATTGTCAGCTCCTGGTCGCGGACCACCATGACATTGTGGTCGAGCCACGCCTGGTAGATCGGAGCGAAAGCACGGTCGTCGAGCGTCTTGACATCGACCCCGGTAACCTCGACCCCGATTTGCGGCCCCATCAGCCGGATCTCCATCGCACTCTCCTTGTGACTGCGTCAGCGCAGCGTCGGCTCCGGGTTTGCGATCTGTCAACGGCAAGAAATGCGATGGTTGCCATGCGCCGAACCCGGTAATCTCGCCGCGGATTCTGGCGAGGGCAGTCATGAAACTGGTGATGTTCGAGGCAGGCGGAGCGCACGAGCCGACACCCGGGTTGCTGGCCGATCGGGGGGTGATCAGCCTCGCCGGGGTCGTCGAGCGTGGCTACACCCCGCAATTGACGATGCAGAATTTGATCGACGGCTTCGACCGGCTGCGGCCGGTGCTCGAACGGCTTGCGGCAGAAGGCGAGGCGCTGCCGCTCGACCGGGTGCGGCTGCGTCCGCCATTGCCGCGCCCCGGCAAGATCCTGTGCTGCATCGCCAATTATTGGGAGCATGCGCAGCGCGAGCCGCGGCCGCTCAACATGTTCCTGAAAAATCCGGAGGCGGTCGTCGGACCGGGCGATACGATCGTTTTGCCGGAGTTCACCGAGCCATGGATCTTTATGCACGAGGCGGAGCTGGCGCTGGTGATCAAGGGGCCGGCAAAAAAGGTCAGCCAGCCGGATTGGCGCCGTGCGGTGTTCGGCTATACCGGCCTGATCGACGTCTCGGCGCGCGGCGAGGGTCGGCGCACCTGGAAGGCCGGCAGCTGGCTTGGCAAATCGTTCGACACGTTTGCGCCGATCGGACCGTGCATCACGACCGCGGACGAGATCGCCGAGCCCAACGATATGATCGTCCGCTTTTGGAACGATGGTCAGCTGCGCCACAATTACAACACCGACGATATGGAGCACCGGGTCCCGGAGCTGATCGAGTTTGCCTCGACCGTCATGACATTGAATACCGGCGACCTGATCGCCTGCGGCACCAACCATGAAGGGCTCGGCGCATTGCAGGACGGCGAGACCGTCGAGATCGAAATCCAGCAAATCGGCCGGATGGCGCTGAAAGTGGTCGATCCGCTAAAGCGCAAATGGGAGCGCGGCATCTATATGGGGGCGGATTCGACCAACCCCGAAGCGGTCAGGCGCCACCGCCCGCAAGATGTCGCCTGACCAGCCCGCGTCAACCGGGGTCCGAGGTTGTCACCGGTGCGGCGCGAGCTGTTTCGAATTTGGTGCCGTCGTACCGCTCCGCCGGAGCGCACGCCGGGCCGGATGGCAGCGACAAGGTCACCGGTCACTTCATGAGTTCACGGTCACTTCATGAGTTCACGGTCACTTCATGAGTTCACGGGCACTTCCTGAGTTCACGGGCACTTCCTGAGTTCACGGTCATTTCATGAGTTCAATAGACGACGACGCTGCGGATCGATTCGCCGCGGTCCATCAGGTCAAAACCGTCATTGATGCGCTCGAGCGGCAAGGTGTGGGTGATCAGATCATCGATGTTGATCTTGCCCTCCATGTACCAGTCGACGATCCTGGGCACATGGGTGCGGCCCTTGGCGCCGCCAAATGCGGTTCCTTTCCACACCCGTCCGGTGACGAGCTGAAACGGCCGGGTGCTGATCTCTTGTCCGGCGCCGGCGACGCCGATGATCGTGCTGACACCCCAGCCGCGATGGCAGCATTCGAGCGCCTGGCGCATCGTGTGGACATTGCCGATGCATTCAAAGCTGTAATCGGCGCCGCCCTTGGTCAGATCGACAAGATGGGGGACGAGATCGCCCGCGACTTCGTTCGGGTTGACGAAATGGGTCATGCCGAATTTCTCGGCCAAGGCGCGCCGCGCCGGGTTGAGGTCGACGCCGACGATCATGTCGGCGCTGACCATCCGGCAGCCCTGCACGACATTGAGACCGATGCCGCCGAGGCCAAAGACCACCACCTTGGCGCCGGGCTCGACCTTGGCTGTGTTGATGACGGCGCCGATCCCGGTCGTCACCCCGCAGCCGATATAGCAAACCTTGTCGAACGGTGCGTCGTCACGGATTTTTGCGACCGCGATCTCCGGCAGCACCGTGTAATTGGCGAAAGTCGATGTGCCCATATAGTGGTAAATCGATGATCCGCCGCGCGAGAAGCGGCTCGTCCCGTCGGGCATGACCCCCCTGCCCTGCGTCGCGCGGATCGCGGTGCATAAATTGGTCTTGCCCGAGAGGCAGGATTCGCACTGCCGGCATTCGGGCGTGTACAGCGGGATCACGTGGTCGCCGGTCTTGACCGAACTGACGCCGGGGCCGGTATCGACGATAATTCCGGCGCCTTCATGACCTAAAATCGCCGGGAACAGCCCCTCGGGATCGGCGCCGGAGAGGGTATACTTGTCGGTGTGACAGATGCCGGTCGCCTTGATCTCGACCAGCACCTCACCAGCACGCGGCCCGTCGAGTTCGACGGTCTCGATCGTCAGCGGGCTTGCCGCTTGATAGGCGACGGCGGCGCGCACTTGCATCGGGGCTTCTCCTCGAAGTTACGCGAAGATGAGGGCCCGATCATTAAGCCGAAGCCGAGAGTGCGACAAGCCTCGCCCGGCGCCGCGACCGGGCGAGGCCTTCAGCCGGATGCGCGCGGATTGAACACCGCCAGGCCACGCAGCACATCGAGCGCTTGGGTCAGCTGTTCGTCATTTGCCCCGCCGATATCCTGGGTCGCTACCGACGGCGCCGTCTTGTTGGCCACCGATGGCGCCGGTTTCGCGGCGGCGGCGGGTGCGCCGGGTGCGATCGAGGTCGCACCCGGGCCGGTTTTCGCCGGCCGGCCGGATGAAGTGGCGGCATTGGGTGTGACCGGTACCGGCTGATCGGGATTCTTCAAGGCACCCGGCAGATCGGCCTCGTGCAACCCTTCTTCGTTGGCGATCTTTTCGAGCTTGACCGGGGTCACGACGAGATCGGGATCAAGGCCTTTGCCGTCGATCTCTTTGCCGTCGGGGGTCTCGAAGTGGGCGGTGGTAAGCCGGATTGCGCCGCCGGTGGCCAGCGGGATCAGGGTTTCGATCGCACTCTCGCCAAAGGTTTTGGTGCCGATCAGCAGAGCGCGATGATTGTCCTGCAGGGCGGCGGCCATTAATTCGGCCTCGTCGGCGGTGCCGCCATTAACCAGCGCGACGATCGGCAGACCTTTGACCAGATCGTTCGGGGTGGCGGCGATGTGCTTGAGGTTGCTAGGGTCGCGGCCCTTGACAACCGTGACATCGCCCTTGTCGAGAAAATCGTTGGCGGCGCCAACTGCGTCCTGAAATTTGCCGCCCGGATTGTTGCGCAGATCGACGACGAGTCCCTGCAACTTGCCGCCGCTTTGTTGCCGCAGATCCTGCATTGCCGCGGCGAGCGCAGCGGGCGTGCCGTCGTCAAAACCGGCCACCCGGACATAGCCGAAATCGCTGTCCATTAGGCGTGCGGAGACGGTTTGCGCATGGTCGGCGGCGCGCTTGATGGTGAGCTTGAGCGGGGCGCCCTCACCGCGCTGCAGGGTGAGTTTGACGGTGGTGCCGGAAGCCCCTTGCAGCTTTTGTTCGACCTCCGCCAAGGTCATCTCAAAGGTCGGCTCCTTGTCGATCGCCAGGATCAGGTCGCCGGGTTTGATGCCGGCCTGGGCTGCCGGCGAGCCGTCGCGCGGCGAAATCACCTTGACCTCGCCCTTTACCAGGGTCAGCGCCGCACCGATTCCCACCTGATCATCCGTTGCCGGCGCCTTCATCGCTTTGAGCGCCGTCGGGCCGATATAGGCTGCGTGCGGGTCGAGGCCGGTCAGCATGCCCGAGATCGCGGCGTCAACCAGCTTGTTGTCGGCTATCGGATCGACCGAATCCTGGCGAATTCGCTCAAACGCCTCGTCGAACAGGTTCAGCTCGTCATAGACGGCATCCGTTCCGCCCTGCTGCGGTTGCTCCTGGGCAAACCCCGCACAGGGTGCTACCGCAGCCATCACTACCACCGCCATCACCAGCTTGCGCACGCGCTCGACCCTCCATTGCCGCCGCCCGCAAGCCAAGACCGCAAATTCTGATCCCGGCCAGGCAGGGGCTTGACCTTCGTTGCGAACCTAGCCGAGCAATGATGGCATTACCATGGTTGTGATCATCGCCGATCGCGGCAGATCATCACGGAGGGAGGCTGATGGATACGCTCGCCCGGATCGCGGCCGAGCCGCTGCCTTTTGCGGCGTTGCTCGGGATCGAGTTTGTCAGCGCCACGCCCGAGCGGATCGTCGCCCGGATGACGGTGCGGGCCGATCTGTGCACCCGTCCGGCGGTGCTGCATGGCGGTGCGATCATGGCGTTCGCCGACACCCTTGGCGCTGCCGGCACGATTGCCAATTTACCGGCCGGCGCCGGCACGACGACGATCGAAAGCAAAACCAATTTTGTCGCCCCGGCGCCCGTCGGCATGCAGATCATCGGCGAGGCGATCCCGGTCCACCGTGGCCGGCGGACGATGATCTGGCAAACCCGGATCACCAATGCCGACGGCCGATTGATCGCACTCGTCACCCAGACGCAGCTGGTGCTTTGAAAGCGCTGAAGCATCGGCAAAATACCGGCCCATCGGCGCCGCCCTGCCTCGCGCAGCACCGGTGATGAGCGCGGTCATCCAGGCCGGACCGGTCACGTTGGTTGCCCTTTGTCGGCGATCAATGCATCGGCGGGGTGGCGGCGCTGGGGGCCGGCTTTCGCAGCAGCAGGACCAGCGGGATCATCGCGACCAGCACGGCGCCGACCAGCCAGAACGCGTCGAGATACGACAGCACCGTCGCCTGCTGCTGCACGACCGCATAGAGTTCCGCCTGAGCCTGGTGCATGGCACCGACCGCGCTGCCATGCGCCGCGATGAACGCCTGTTGCAGCTGCTGGAGCATCTGATGGGTCTGCCAACTGTAGGGCGTCACGTGCCGGATCAGCGTGACCTGATTGGCCTGCTCGCGCCGGGCGATGTAGGTGTCGAGAAGCGAGATGCCGACACTGCCGCCAAGATTGCGCATCATGTTGATGATGGCCGAGGCGTTGGCATTCTTCTCGGCGGTGATGCCCCGGTAGGCAGCGGTGTTGATCGGGATGAACAGCAGCGCCAGCCCCAGAGACTGATAGATGCGAGCCCAGGCCAGCGTCGAGAAATCGACGTTCAGATCAAAGCCTGACAAGTGGAACATCGCGATCGCGGTTCCGATCAACCCGGCGGTGATCAGCAGCCTCGCATCGATCCGGCCGGACAATGCGCCGGCCACCGGCATCATCAACATCGTCGCGAAACCGCCGGGCGACAGCACCATGCCCGCCTGCTCGGCGGTGTAGCCAAGCAGTGTCTGGACGAACAGCGGCAGCACCACGGTTGTCCCCATCAGCGCGAAACCAAGCATGAACATCAACAGGTTGCCCGAGGCGAAGGCGCGGTCTCGGAACAGATGCATGTCGACGATCGGGTCCGCCCGGCGCAATTCCCAGACGACAAAGGCGACGAGTGCGACGGCCGCCGTTACGATCAGATCGGTGATCAGCCTCGAGCCAAACCAGTCGTCTTCCTGACCCTTATCGAGCACGAACTGCAGCGAGAACATGCCGATCACCAAGAGGCCGAGACCGATATAGTCGAGGTGGAGGCCCCGCGCCCGCCGCGCCTGCCTGGCGGCGAGCGACCCCGGCGGATCGGCGAGGATCAGTGCCGCCAGCGCGCTGACCACGATGCCGACCGGCACGTTGATCAAAAACACCCAGCGCCAGGTCCAATTGTCGGTGATCCAGCCGCCGATCGTCGGACCGATCGCCGGTGCAAACACGACAGCGAGACCGTACATTGCAAATGCCTGACCGCGCCGTTCGGGCGGGAACGCATCCGCGAGATAGGCCTGTGCGGTCGGCTGCAGGCCACCGCCGGCGATGCCCTGCAAGCCGCGCGCAAAGATCAGCAGCGGCAGCGTCGGCGCCAGGCCGCAGAACAGCGAGGTGATGCTGAAGGCGATGATCGAGCCGAGAAAATAGCGCTTGCGGCCAAAGGTCTGCGACACCCATCCGCTGATCGGCAGCACCACCGCGTTGGTCACGAGATAGGCGGTCAGTATCCATGTGGCTTCGTCGGGTGTGGCCGCCATGCTGCCGGCGACATGCTGCAGCGACACGTTGACGATCGAGATGTCGAGCACCTCCATGAACGCCGCAAGCCCGACCGTCGGGGCGACGATCCACGGCGAAACGCCACCCGCTGTTGTTGGCCGGGAGCCGCCGCCTGTCGCATCGGCAACGGCACTCATCTGATTCTCACATAGGGCTCGACCGACATGCCCGGGCCGAGCAGCCAATGCGCGCTGGGATCGCCGTCGAATGTGATTTTGACCGGCACCCGTTGGACGACCTTGACGTAGTTGCCGGTCGCGTTCTCCGGTGGCAGCAGCGAAAACGCGGCGCCGCTGCCAGCCTGGAAGCTCTGCACCCTTCCGTGGAAGACATGACCGGGATAGGCATCGACATAAATGTTGACCGGATCGCCGACCCGCATCTCGCCGATCTCGGTCTCCTTGTAATTGGCGGTAACCCAGACCTTGTCGGGCACCAGTGCCATCAGTGCCTGGCCGACCTGGACATAGTCGCCGAGAGCTACGGTCTTGTTGGTGATGCGGCCCGCCTCGGGCGCCCGGATTACGGTATAGGACAGATTGAGCCGCGCTTGCGCGACCTGTGCCGCGGCCGCGCGTTCGCCCGCTTCGGCGGTCGCGATCTGGGTCTTGTTGAGCGCCAGTTGAGCCTCGCTGGCGGCAACCTTTTGTTGTGCGGCCGCCAGATTCGCGGCGTCGCTGCGCGCCGTCGCGGTGTCGTTGTCGAGCTGTTGGCGGGAAATGGCGAGCCCGCCCATTCGCTCCAGCATCTGGTCGCGCTTGAGGTTGATGTCAGCATTGGTGGCGGCCGCTTGGGCGACCATGACCTGGGCCCGCGCCTGGTCGAGATTGGCCTGCGCGACCGGCAGCTGCGCCTTGGCCTGGGCCAGCTGCCCTTGTGCGCTCTCCCGGTTGGCCAGCGCCTGGGAAAGGGCCGCCTGGAAATCGGCCGGATCAAGCTCGACAAGCGGCTGGCCGGCGTGGACTTCCTGGTTGTCGACCACCAGCACGGACTGGACCCGGCCGGCGACCTGGGGGCTGACCTGGACGGTGTGCGTATCGATGAACGCATCGTCGGTGCTGACCCATCGGCTCGCTTCGATCCACCACCTGACCCCGCCGACGATGATTGCGATGACGATCAGCGCGATCAACGCGATCAGCCAGCGCCTGGGGCGCCGGCGTCGGCGCTCTGCGGTCTGCGAGGCCGAGTTCGGCGCCGGATGATCCGGCCGCCGCGCCTCGGTCACGCGCGGCTCCGCCTCCGCCTTGAGGTCAGCCGCCTTGAGGTCCGCCGCCTTGAGGTCCGCCGCCTTGAGGTCCACCGCCAGACCCTCGACCGGCGGCCGATCTGTTTTGACGCGGGATTTATCCTCGGCGAGACTCATCGCTCAGCCTTCTTGATGCGGTCGACTTTTTGATGCGGATGCGGTCGAGGGAAGTGCCGCGCAGTCGATCGGTGCATCGGACGGCGATGCGGCGGGAGTGATGGCCAGCCCATCCAGCAGCAGTTTGAGCTGCGTCCTGCAGATCGCCTCGGGGTCGAAGTGATCGATGTCCTCGTGACGACCGAGCGAATGGCGCCACAGCATCGCCAGTACGATCGGCGCAAAGATGCAGCGAACCGCATTGTCGAAGTCGTCGGGGGCGCGAAACTCGCCACGCTCGACCCCAAGACGCAGCACGCGGCGCATCAATTCAAGACCGCGATCGACGACGACCTCGCGGTAGAAGTGGGCAAGCTTGGGGAAGTTGCCCGCCTCGGACACGATGATCTTCGGGATCGCTCCGGCCGGCGACAGCGCCAGTTCGGCCCAGCTGCGCAGCAGCCGCTCGAGCAGCCGCGCCGCCGGCTCGTCCGGCTGGTCGAGCAAGGCCTCGCCCCATTCAATGTTGGGCACCAGCGCCTGCCGGACCACGGCCTCGAGCAGCTCCTCCTTATTGGGGAAATAGAGATACAGCGTGCCCTTGGTGACACCGGCGCGGAGCGCGACGTCGTCGAGCCGGGTCGCGGCAAAGCCGCGCTCGGCAAAGCACGCGAGTGCGGCTTCGAGAATTTCTCCGGGACGGGCCTCCTTGCGCCGCCGCCAGCGCGATGCCCGCTCGATAGGATCAGTGATCATAATTACCTTACAGCCAGTTATTTAGAAGGCAAATAAAGACCGGTGGGTCAGATATCAAGTCCGATTGGCCGGAGCGACGGGGTCGACAGGCCGATCCCATTCCGTCGGGACGACCGGCGATTAGACCGCCCATGCCATCTTTTTTTGAGATTGCCGCGGATTAAGCGTGCAGCTCTGCTGCGGTTCTCTGCTAATGAGCCCGGGAAAGAGCCGGACGTCCGGCCGTGCCGGCATTCGTCAGGTGCGAAGCGGTCCTCAACTCTCTTTGCGCATCGTCACCAGCGAAAGCCCGGACTGGCCGCCGTCGCGCGCGATGGTCGCCGCGATTGCGGAGCGTTGGGCCGATGTCATGCTGATGGCGTCGCTCGTGATCTCCTCGATCTTGTAGAGGCGGTCGCTGATCCCCAGTCGCCAGTCGACAAAGCGCCAGCGGCCCGATCGCTCGCAAGCCGCACAGCTACACGCCGCAACAACTCCTCGATTTTTTTCGGGTCGGCGCGATCGGCGGCGATCAGAGCTTGAACGATCGGATCGGCCAGCGCCTCGGACACCCCGCGGGGCAGCCCGGTCGTGGCAGCCTCGCCGACTGCCTCGGCCGGGTGATCGCGGCAGGCCTCGCCGCCGTCGATCCCGGGTTCGCTGTTCTGGAAATCCATCAGAATCTCCTCCGCGCCGTGGTGATTGGACCTGGTGATTGGAAATTGTATGACCGGCCCCCAAGTTAGTGGTACCGACCGGTAACTCATGGTAGGTGCTTACCGGTCAGTCACCTGTCAAGGGGACATCACCAATGACCGCCGAAATGGCAAGAACGGACCCGGGAACAGAGACGACGGCGCCGCCGCGCGCGCGAATCCTCAAGGCCGCCCGCGAGCTGTTCTACCGATACGGGATTCACGCTGTCGGCGTCGACGCGATCGCCGAGGCCGCCGACACCAACAAAACGACGCTCTACCGCCATTTCGAATCAAAGGACCAGCTGATCGCCGAGTGCCTGCGCGAATTGGGCCGGGAATTCGAAGCGAACTGGGTGGAGGTCGAACGGGCTCATGCCGGCAAGCCGAAGGACCAGTTGCTCGCCGGGTTGCGCTTCATCGCCGAATTCAAGCTCGACACGAGGCGGCGCGGCTGCGCGCTCGCCAACGCCGCAGTGGAATTGCCGGACCCCGATCATCCGGCCCGGCGCGTCATCGAAGAATACAAGAGCCGGGGCCGCGACCGGATCGTCGAGCTCTGCCGCCAGGCGGGGTTGCGCGATCCCGAACTTCTCGCCGACGAACTGTTCCTGTTGGGCGAAGGCGCCCGCGTCACCATTCAAAGCATCGGGCCACGCGGTCCCGCCGGACGGCTCGTGGAGATGTTCCAAACATTGGTCGCGGCGCATACCCCGTCGGGATGTTGACCTTGCGGCCGGAAGCGAGCGCTGCTCGGCGCTACCGCTTAACGAGCCGGATCCTGGCAAACCCTGCAGCGATACACGAGGTCAGCGGTCGCCAAACCAGAAGCGACCCTCGATTCCTTTTCCACCGCAAAATATCTCCCACTGCAAAAAATATCGCTGGGCAAAAAATATCGCTGGGCAAAAAAATCGCTGGGATGGCGGAATTTTTCAGAAGACCGGGTGTTGCGGCAACGGCGTCGTGATCGCAAGAAGGCATTTGGTGCCGTTGAAACCGGGAACGCGCGAGGCTGCCCTTGGCTTTGCCACGCCGGGCAATAGCAGCGTTGCGGCCGCGGGCCAAGCGCGGGATGCTCGAGCAGACAAACTCTTGCGAGCAACGCGATGCCCAGGCAGATCGGCAGGAACCGTGCCAGGAAGATGCTGAAGGTCAACAACCTGGTCCTGTGCAGGAGGGTCAGACCCGCTGGCGCGTTTCCCGTCCAAACAGAGCAATCGGAGAGGGATCATGGAACTCGTGGACAGGCCGGAACCCGAATCCCATAACGACAGCGGGAGTGGATCTTGGGACCAGCTTCTGGCCCATGCCGCCCCGTGCGATCACATCGTGCATCTTTACCAGGACCAGGACTTTCTCAATCGGGTAGTGTGTCGCTTCGCGGCGGCCGCTCTGGCGAACGGCGAAGGCATCATTCTCGTCCCCACCCTGGCTCACTGGGATGCTTTTCGACCGCGGTTGGCGGCGGAAGGGGTCGATGTAAAGAGTGCGCAGGACCGCGGTCAGCTGACCGTTGTCGACGCGGACGAACTTCTGCCGCGGTTCATGCATCACGCGATGCCGGATGGCCCGATGTTTCTGGGTCTCGCCGGGGAGATGATCGCGCGGACCCGCGCGGCAGGGCGCTTCACCAATGTGCGTTGGTGGGGGGAGATGGTTAACATTCTTTGGGAGCGCGGGGACGTCGCCGCGAGCATGAACCTGGAAGATTTGTTCGACCAGGTCAGCCGCGAGCGGAACGTCGCGGTATTTTGCTCGTTTCTGATGGATAATTTCAACGGCGATGTTCATACCCGGATGCTGCCCAGGCTCGGGGATAACCATTCTCACCTGATCCCGGTTGAAGACTATGGCCGGCTCGAGCGCGCTGTCGCGGAGGCGCTGCGCGAGACCGTCGGACCGGACGAGGCAATGGTTCTTCAGGATCGCCTGCTGTCCCAGTATCAGGCGCCGTTCCAGATGCCGCCCGCCCAGGCCCTGCTGCTGGCGTTGCGCCAGACACTCCCGACGGTGGCAGAGGCCGTGCTGCAAAGGAGCCGCAATCTCTACATAGCCGGAGCGGCGCTGCGGTGACGGCGCAACCCGGCGTCCGCGCCGACGGCTGGGCTCATTTCCACCGGGTCCATCCTCACACCGCGAGCGCATCATGTACGACCGCGACCGGACTAATCGACATCCTTGATGCCGTCGACGTTCCGATCGTCGTCGTCAGCCGCGAGTTTGCCATCACCTGCTTTAATCGCGCGGCGGCGGAACTGCTAGGTTTCACGCCGTCAGATATCGGCCGCTCGCCAGGTGAAGTTGCGGTGCTCGACGGCTTGCGGGATCTGGAAGAATGGTGCGCCGAGGCAATCGCCACCGGAGCGGCATGCCGGCACGACTTCCACAATCAGGGGAAGTCGTATCTTTTACGTATCGCACCCTACACGCAAAGCGACGGCCGGATCACCGGGTCCGTGCTCACCTTTGCCAATGTGACCGCGTTCCGCGCCAGTATCGACCAGGCAATCTACGAACGCGAATACACCAAGACAATCCTCAACACAGTCACCGATCCGCTGGCCGTGCTTAGCGGCGAACTGCGCCTTGTCACCGGGAATCGCGCGTTCTATACGATGTTCGGCTTGTCGCGCGAGGCGACGCAGAGCCTTGCCCTCGGCGAGATCGGCAACGGCGCTTTTGACCTTGCTTCCTTGCGCACGCGTCTGCAACAGACGCTGAGCGAGGATAGCGAGTTCCAGCCCTTCGAGATCGGTCATGATTTCCCGGGTATCGGGCGTCGTGTCGTCTTGCTCAATGCGCGCCGCTTCGCGCTGCGGGGCCGTTCGGGGGGAATGCTTCTGCTCGCTCTGCGGGATATCACCGAGTACCGGCGCGCGGAGGAGGAGCTGAAACGGCGCCACCAGGAATTGGAGGATTTCTTTGAGAATGGCGCAGTCGCCCTGCATCTCGTGGCAGACGACGGTACAATCCTCAGGGCGAACCAGGCCGAGCTCGACATGCTCGGCTATGAAAGCGACGAGTATATCGGCCACAACCTTGCCGAGTTTCATCTCGACGAGAATACGATCAAGGTGATCCTCGCGCGCCTGTGCAGCGGCGAAACGCTCGACAAGTATCCGGCGCGGCTCAAGGCCAAGGACGGGACAATAAAAGACGTCCAGATCACCTCCAGTGCTCAATTCGAAGACGGCAAATTCATCAACGGCCACTGCTTTACGATCGACGTGACCGACCAAAGACGCGCCGAGAACGAACTGCGCGATCGCGAGCAGCGGTTCCGCGAACTGATCGAGGCGCTTCCCGCCGCCGTCTACACCAGCGACGCAGCCGGGCGGATCACCTTCTACAACGAGGCGGCGGTCGAACTCGCCGGCCGCCGGCCGGTATTGGGCATCGACCAATGGTGTGTCACCTGGCGTCTGCTCCGACCGGACGGCACGCCATTGCCCGATGATGAGTGCCCGATGGCCATCGCCTTGAAAGAAAACAGGCCGATCAGGGGCGAGGAGTCGATCGCCGAGCGCCCCGACGGCAGCCGCGTCACGTTCATTCCCTACCCGACCCCACTCCATGATTCTTCGGGCGCACTGATTGGCGCCGTGAACATGCTCGTCGACATCACCAAGCGCAAACGGGCTGAGGAGGCCCTGCAGCGGCTTGCCGAAACGCTCGAAGAACGCGTCGCCCAGCGCACGCAGCAACTCGAAGAGGAGATTGCCGAAAGAGAAAAGGCCGAGGCGGCGCTGGGCCACTCGCAGAAGATGGAAGCCGTGGGTCAGCTTACCGGTGGCGTAGCCCATGACTTCAACAACCTGCTGACGGTGGTGACCGGCAACCTCGATCTCCTCGAACGCTGGGCTGGCGCGGATGTGGCGGCGCACCGGTACATCGCGGCGGCGCAGCGTGCTGCTCTGCAAGGGGCACGGCTGGCGCAGCAGCTGCTTGCCTTTGCCCGTAAACAGGATCTGCGCCCCGAAATCATCCATCTCGGGGATGCGATGGCCGACTATGAGAGCCTGCTGCGCCGTGCTCTGGGCGAGTCGATCGAGCTTGCGATCACCTGCGACCGGGATTTATGGCTGGCCCGCGTTGATCCGGCGCAGTTCGAAAATTCGATCCTCAATCTCGCTTTCAACGCGCGCGACGCCATGCCGGCGGGCGGGCGGCTGACGATTTCGCTGCACAACGCCAAACTCGGCGGCGCCGATGCGCCCGCTGGGGTGGCGCCGGGCGATTACGTCCTGGTCTCGGTCGCAGATACCGGGATCGGCATCGCCCCCGAGCGGCTGGAGCGGGTTTTCGAGCCGTTTTACACGACCAAGGAAGTCGGCCGGGGTACGGGTTTGGGTTTAAGCCAGGTCTACGGTTTTGTCAGCCAATCGGGCGGCCATGTCCGCATCCAAAGCGCCGTCAGCGGCGGGACCACGGTGCTGGTCTACCTGCCCAAAGCTGCCGGTATTCCGATCGGGCGTAAGATGCCGGACCAGACGCGCGGGAAGCTGGCGCAAGGCTGGGAAACGGTTTTGCTGGTCGAAGACGATCAGGGCGTTCTCGAAGTCGTGACCGAAATGATCAAGGAACTCGGTTACCGCGTGCTGACCGCGCAAAACGGCCTGGAGGCGCTGGCCATTTTACAGCGCGGCGAGCCGATCGACCTGCTCTTCACCGACCTGGTGATGCCGCACGGTATCAGCGGGGCCGAACTGGCCCAGCGGGCGCGGCAACTGCGCCCGGGGCTCAAGATCCTGCTGGGGTCGGGCTATTCGGCAAGGATGTCGCCGGCGGCTGCGGCTGTCGCCGCCGACCTGCCGATCCTCGGCAAGCCCTACCGACAAGCCGAACTTGCGGCAAAGCTCCGTGCGGTTCTGGCGGGGCGGGCTTATCAGGCGAACCGGGCCGGATGACCACTCGGGCACCCTCGCCCCTAAGAAGATGGCTCGCCCGCGTCGATCGAGTGACGGTTGATGCGCCTGATCATTTCAGAGGTCGAGAAGCCCTGACTGAGCTGCGCGAGCAAGACCCGCCCGCCATAAGATTGGACGAGTTCGGCGCCGACGACCTGGTCCAGTGAATAATCTGCTCCCTTGACCAGCACATCCGGTCGCAATGCCTCGATCAGGGCAATTGGCGTCGGATCTCGGAAGATCACCACGAGATCGACCAGGTCGAAGCAAGCGAGAACCGCGGCGCGCGCCAGTTCCGTCTGCACCGGCCGGGTCGGGCCTTTGAGGGATCGCACCGACTCGTCGCTGTTGATTGCGACGATCAGCCGGTCGCAGCCCGCACGCGCCTGACGCAGCAGGGCAAGATGCCCCGGATGCACCAGATCGAAGCAACCATTGGTGAACCCGACCTTGAGGTTCTGCGCCTGCCACGACCACACATGGGCCGCCGCCTCTTCGGGGAGCACGATTTTGGCATCATTGGTGCCGAGCGCCTGATGGCGCAAGCTCATCGCCAGTTCGGCCGGCGTGACCTGCGAGGTGCCGAGCTTTGCGACCACGATGCCCGCCGCGGCATTGGCCAGGCGCGCGGCTTCTTCGAGATCCATGCCGATCGCAACGGCGCAGGCGATCGATGCCGCAACCGTATCTCCAGCGCCGGAAACGTCGAACACCGCCCGCGCCACCGTCGGCAGGTGGGTCGCGGCGGTTTCGGTCACGATCGACATCCCCTGCGCGCCGCGGGTCACGATGATAGCACCGATCGCATGGGCGCGCATCAGCGCGCGCGCGGCCGCGATGACATCTTGATCGCTCTCCACGGCCAGCCCGGTCGCGTGGTGCAGCTCGCTCATATTCGGCGTGATCAGGCTCGCCTCGCGATAGCACGAATAGTCGCGCCCCTTTGGATCGACAATCACCGGCTTGCCGCGCTCGCGCGCCATCCGAATGGTTTTCGCCGCCGTTTCGCCCAGCAACAGGCCCTTGCCATAATCGGAAAGCAGCAGCAGATCGGCCGCGCCGATTGCGGTGTCGATGGCCGCCATCACCGCGTCCTCCTCCCGCGGCGATAACCGGGCGATGTGCTCGCAGTCCAGCCGGATCACCTGCTGGCGACGCGCCACGACGCGCGTTTTGATCGTTGTCGGGCCGCTTTCGCGGCCGACGAGTGTCGCCGTCGAGCGGGAGAGATCACCAACGAGGCGCCGCACCGCCGCCCCGGCCTCGTCTTCGCCGACGAGACCGACGAGGCGCACATGCGCGCCCAGAGACGCGATGTTCGCCGCGACATTGCCTGCCCCACCCAGCATCTCGTCGGTTCGGTCCACTCGCATCACCGGGATCGGCGCCTCGGGAGAAATCCGCTCGACATCGCCATAGATGAAGCGATCGAGCATCACATCGCCGATCACCGCGACATGCGCGCGGCCGAGATCGACGACCCTGTCGGCAATTGTTGCTGGCATGATCCGCGCCCGCTGGTCTGTTAAAGAAAAGGATCGGGTTGCGACAGATATTCGCGGACGTAGTGCGCCACGCCCTCTTCGATCGGCGTCGGCGGCGCGCAGTATCCCGCAGCGCGCAGCCGGCCGAGATCGGCCTGGGTGAAATATTGATACTTGGCGCGCAGTCCCGCCGGCATATCGCCGTATTCGATGACCGGCGCGTGCCCGGTGGCGTCGAACAGCGCGGCAATCAGATCGTGAAAGCTGCGGGCCTGGCCGCTGCCGACATTGAAGATGCCGCTCACCTCGCCGTGATCGAGCAGCCACAGCACCACCGCGACGCAATCGCGGACATGGACGAAATCGCGCATCTGCCCGCCATCCTGATAGTCGGCGCGGTGCGAGCGGAAGAGACGCACCGGCTCGCCAGCGGCCGCGGCGGCATAGTTCTTGACGACGACGCTGCGCATCTCGCCCTTATGGTACTCGTTTGGACCATAGACGTTGAAGAATTTGAGACCGGCCCATTGCGGCGGATGGGCCGCGCCGCGGGCGACGAGGTCGATCACCCGCCGGTCAAAGGCGTGCTTTGACCAGCCATAGGCGTTGAGCGGGCGCAGCCGCGCCAGTGCCGCCGGATCGTTGTCGTCGGAGAACCCGGCCGAGCCATCGCCGTAGGTCGCCGCCGAGGAGGCATAGATCAGCGGCACATCCTGCCCGGCACACCAGTTCCACAGCCGCAGCGACAGCGAGAAGTTCGAATCGGCGATCAGGTCGGCATCGGTTTCGGTGGTGTCGGCGACGGCACCCATATGGATCACCGCGCGCACGCTGCCGAGCCCCGCCAAAAACCGTGCGAGTTCGTTTGGCGCGACGATTTCGGCGATCAGATGCTTGGCCAGATTGCGCCATTTGTCGCCGCGGCCCAATCGATCACAGACCGCGACCTCCTCGCCGCGGGCCGCCAGGGCGGCAACGATGTTGGAGCCGATAAAACCCGCTCCTCCGGTGACCACGATCATCGGCAGCCCCGCATGACAGAATTTCGACTTTTGCAAGATTCGATCGGCCCGGCCATCGCCGATCAAGCGACAGCGCCGCCAACCTGGATCGCCGGCGCCGTTTCTGTCAAGCTGGGTGACGCCCGCGGGCGATCGAGAAACGGCGTTGCGAGGATTTGATGAAGCAATGGGCACGGGTTGCCGCAGCGGGTGCGCTGCTTCTCGCCGGAATTCTCGGCATCGCGCGATCGACCGCGCAAACCACACCACCGGCTTCGATCGCCCAGCAGATGGCGGATTTCTGGCAGGGAAAGGCGCATTTCCAGGAGGTGCGCAACATCGACTGGGCCAAACCGCCCTACAACTCCCCGCATGAGGGCGAGGGGTGGTTCGCGAGCCCGATGCCGTTTTCCGGCGGAACCTGGTACCTTTTCGATCGTGGGTGGTTTACGCCGCAGGAAAAACCGGCCTATTGCCCGGAACCGGGCTTTCGAGTCATCGTCCGGCAGAGCACGGATCAAGGACAAAGCTGGTCGAACCCTGCGGTGGTGGCGGCCGCGCCGGGCCCGCAATCGGCCCCCGACGCCTGCGGCACCGCCGACGGCAGCACCTATTATGACAGCAGCGCCAACACTTGGCAGATGCTCACGCAATGTCGGGCCGCGCATAACGCCGGCGGCTGGATGCTGTGTCACTATGTAAGGCACGGCGCCTCACCGATGGGCCCATTTAGTGCCGATGCCATTCCTTCGGTCCGTGGCGGGCAACTGTGGTCGCAGATCTGCAATCACCCAAACACATCCTGCGATCCCCACAAAACCGTGGACGAAGGAACGCCGGATATCGTTTTCAAGAAGAATGGCTACTTCTATGTCACATTTCATGGCTATGATTATGCAACAAAGCACAGCGTCCGCGGTGTCGCCAAAACCGCGGATTTTCACAACTGGATAACCTCGGCGCCGGATCTGCCCAACGGGCCGATCTTCGCCGCCCCTGAATGCCAAGCCTGGAACCCAGGCTGTCTGGGCGGCGGCGAAGCCTCAACCCTGATTGCCGGCGATTACCAGTACATGGTGATCGAGACGCCGAACAAAAGCTTTACCCGCATCGCCGGTCAGAACTGGCCCTTTGCCCTGTTACGTGCGCCGCAAAACCAATTTCCGATATGGTCGAGTCCGTTATGGCAACGGTTCCCCCGGAACCCGTTAATGCCGGTACGGACTGCCCGCTTCGCCGCATGCCGCGTAGCATATATGCGGTGGGCTACCACCGCCGACCATGTGTATATGTATTACGCGGATTACGGATGCAACAAAACGGGGGCCGCTGTCGTCTCCGTATCCGCCAATCGCCTGTTGGAGCTGATGCCCGGAAGGGGACCCTCCGTCACCTTACGAGCCCATTGATCCGGACGGGATCAGTGTATCCTTTGCAGCCAATATCGGGGGTTGCTCCTGCCGTCTGGCCAGTCTTCGCTCGAACTCGCGCTTGGCAGCATTGTAGATCACCCGATCGTAATGTGTTAGCGGCCCGAGCGCTCGGGATAACCGCGGTGTCATTTCAACCGGCGGAACCGGGGAATAGCCTGGCGCCAAATTCGGAAGCTGGTCGGTAACCATCATCGGTGCGATGGATTCAGGAATCGGAAGGCCGAGAGCTGAAAAGATCAGTTCGACCGACTCGCCGAATCTTTCGGTAATCCCGATCCCATCCAATGCGAGCAGCTGCTTCACAGCCGGTGCCAGAATGTCCTTGTCCATGTGGCCAGGGGCCTGGGTACCGGATCCGGGAAGCGGTCCCCGAAGCGTCGACCCATCGTAAGCGAGGAACACACTATCAAGAGTGAGAGGATCCACAGCCAACGAGCTTAGATAGAAGAGGTATGCGTTGTTCGCATCGGTCCGCGACCGGATCGCCTGATGCTCAAAGAACGCACTCGGATCAAGCTCATGCGCCAGTCTAACTGGTATATAATCCGCGAATTCGCCGGTTACTGGCGTTGCTTGGCAAAATCTGTACCATGAAATCAGCCTCCGGCACGGATCACGG
>DATJLK010000070.1:0-10620 GCA_035509615.1 Allostellaceae bacterium
TCGAGAGATCCAATAGGGGCAGATGAAAGCAGAGCGGCGCCGTTGTGACGATGGGCTGGCTTCCCGATCTTCGCAGGAAATCTTCCCGATTTGTCCCGGATATCTTCCCGCTTTAGGTCCCGATATGATTGGGCCTGACCGACGACGTGGTCGGGAGAACCTTACGCGTTTGGTGGGCTATCCGATCTCAGACTCTGAACCGCCTTCAGCACGATCGGCTGCAACCCTGCGCCGCCGCCCTCCACGTATTCAACAATAGCCTTGCGCATCCGCGGCTCCCAGAATTTCTTCAGGTGGTCGGCGGTGTTGAAAACGGCTTGTTCTTCGGAACCGTGGGCAAAAAATCTGCCGATCTGGTTGGCCATATACACCAGCTTCTCAGGCGACATGCTCGGCTCGTTCGATGGCGATGCGGCCGGGGTGGGTAAAGACCTCAAAGCCGTCGTCGCGGGCGACGGCGACAAGGGTGATGCCGGCGTCTTCGGCGGTGCGCAGGGCGAGGGCGGTCGGCGCCGAGACCGCAACGACAATCGGCGCGCCGAGGACGGCGGCCTTCTGGATCATCTCGACCGAAACGCGGCTGGTCAGCAGGATGGCGCCCGTATCCGCCGACACGCTGCGGCGTGCGAGAGTGCCGATCAGCTTGTCGAGCGCGTTGTGCCGTCCGACATCCTCGCGCACGGCAACGATGCCGCTGTCGGGCTTCCAAAAGCCCGCGGCGTGGATCGCGCGCGTTTCCCGGTTCAAGGACTGCAAAGCCGGGAGAGCGGCGACCGCATCGGCGACCGCATCGGCCGACATGCGAAAGCCGGACGTCACCCTGGGCGGCGACCGCATCGCCTCGGCCAGACTTTCGACCCCGCACAATCCGCAACCGGTCGGACCGGCCAGGTACCGCCGATGCTGGGTGAACGCATCGATCCGCGGCTCGCTGATCCACAGTCGCGCCTCGACACCGTTGTCACCGGCAACGATTTCGATGTCGAGGATCTCGTCTGGCTCAGCGATGACCCGTTCCGACAGGCTGAAACCGACCGCGAAATCTTCGAGATCATGCGGGGTTGCCATCATCACCGCATAGGCGAAGCGGTTATAGGTGAAGGCGACGGCCGTCTCCTCAGGGATCGTGCGCTGACCCAACATGACCCTTCCCCCGCGCCAACTGGTGCGAGGCACGCGTCGTACCGCGGCGAGGGCGGAGGTCATTCGGCCGCCGGCAGCACGACCCGGCTGCGGCGCGCCTGCTCCCGATAGCCGAGCTGCCATGCCGTCGGACCGTTTGACGGGGTGACCTGAACCGCCGTCACCTTGTATTCGGGACAGTTCGTCGCCCAATCCGAATAATCGGTCGTGACCACGTTTGCTTGCGTGTTGGGGTGATGGAAGGTGGTGTAGACAACGCCAGGGGCGACCCGGTCAGTGATCCGGGCGCGCAGGCTGGTCTCCCCGGCGCGGC
Source organism: Allostellaceae bacterium (assembly GCA_035509615.1). Lineage (GTDB taxonomy): Bacteria > Pseudomonadota > Alphaproteobacteria > ATCC43930 > CGMCC-115725 > AP-15. The sequence continues at coordinate 1,457 of DATJLK010000070.1, forward strand.
TGGCCAGCCTGACCCAATCGCCATCACGGACGCCGCGCTGTTCGGCATCGTGCGGATGGATTTCGAGCCGATCCTCCTCGTGCCAGACGACATTGCCGGTGCGCCGCGTCTGCGCCCCGACATTGTATTGACTGAGAATGCGGCCGGTAGTCAGCAGCAGCGGAAAGCGCGGCCCGGTCTTCTCATCGGTCGGGACAAATTCGGTGATCAGGAAGTTGCCCTTGCCGCGCACGAAACTGCCGACATGCATGACCGGCGTCCCGTCGGGCGCCTTGTCGTTGCACGGCCATTGCAGCGAGCCGACTTGCTCCAGCTTTTCGTACGAGACACCAGCAAAGGTCGGCGTCAGCCGGGCGATCTCATCCATGATTTCGGAGGGATGATCATAGTGCATCTCGAGCCCCATCGCCTTGGCGATGGCAAGGGTGATTTCCCAATCGGCCATCCCGGCGCGCGGCTGCATGACCTTGCGCACCCGGCCGATGCGCCGCTCGGCATTGATAAAGGTGCCGTCCTTTTCGAGGAAGGTCGAGCCGGGCAGAAACACATGCGCGTAATTCGCGGTCTCGTTGAGGAACAGATCCTGGACGACAACGCATTCCATCGCGGCGAGGCCGGCGGCGACGTGATGCGTGTCGGGATCGGATTGCAGAATGTCCTCGCCCTGGATGTAGATGCCCCGGAACGAGCCGTCGACAGCGGCGTCGAGCATATTGGGGATGCGCAGCCCGGGCTCGGGCTCGAGCCGGACACCCCAATCCGTTTCGAACAGGGCGCGCACATTGGCGTCGGAGATATGGCGGTAGCCCGGAAGCTCGTGCGGAAACGAGCCCATATCGCATGAGCCCTGGACGTTGTTCTGGCCGCGCAACGGGTTTATCCCGACACCGCGGCGGCCGATATTGCCGGTCGCCATCGCCAGATTGGCCATGGCCATGACCGCGGTCGTGCCCTGGCTGTGCTCGGTGACGCCGAGACCATAATAGATCGCGGCATTGCCGGCGCCGGCGTAAAGCCGGGCGGCGGCGCGGATATCCTCGGCCGGGACGCCGGTGAACTGCGCGGCCGCCTCGGGACTGTTCTCGGGTCGCGCGATGAACCCGGCCCAATCGGCAAAGGCTTGGGTGTCGCAGCGCTCGCGCACGAAATCTTCAGCGACCAGCCTCTCCGTCACCACGACATGGGCCAGCGCATTAAGCATCGCGACATTGGTGCCGGGTCTCAAGGGCAGATGGTAAGCCGCTTCGATATGGGCCGAGCGCACCAGATCGGTCCGGCGCGGATCGACGACGATCAGCTTCGCCCCCTGACGCAATCGCTTTTTCATGCGTGACGCGAAGACCGGGTGCGCGTCGGTCGGATTGGCGCCGATGACCATCACGACATCGGCGTCGTCGACCGAATCGAAATCCTGGGTACCCGCCGAAGTGCCAAAGGTCTTGCTGAGCCCGTATCCGGTCGGCGAGTGGCAGACACGGGCGCAGGTATCGACATTGTTGTTGCCGAATACCGCCCGCACCAGCTTCTGCACCAGAAACGTCTCTTCATTGGTGCAGCGCGACGAGGTGATGCCGCCGACGGCACCCTTGCCGTGCTGCGTCTGGATGCGCCGGAACTCGGCGGCGACTCGGCCGATCGCCTCCTCCCAGCTCACCTCGCGCCACGGATCGGTGATCCGCTCGCGGAGCATCGGCTTCAGGATGCGGTCCTGGTGATTGGTATAGCCCCAAGCGAAGCGGCCTTTGACACAGGAATGGCCGTGATTGGCCTTGCCGTCCTTGTACGGCACCATGCGCACGACCTGCTCGCCGCGCATCTCGGCCTTGAAGCTGCAGCCGACGCCGCAATAGGCGCAGGTGGTGACAACCGAGTGCTCGGGCTGGCCGATCTCGATGACCGATTTCTCGATCAAGGTCGCGGTCGGGCAGGCCTGAACGCAGGCGCCGCAGGAAACGCATTCGGAGGCGAGAAAATCCTCGTCCATCCCAGCCGCGACATGGGAGGCAAAGCCGCGCCCGTCGATGGTCAGGGCAAAGGTCCCCTGCACTTCCTCACAGGCGCGCACGCAGCGCGAGCAGACGATGCATTTCGCCGGATCAAAGGTGAAATACGGGTTCGACTGATCCTTTTCCGACTTCAGGTGATTGGCGCCGTCATAGCCGTAGCGAACCTCGCGCAGCCCAACCGCACCCGCCATGTCCTGCAACTCGCAATCGCCATTGGCGGCACAAGTCAGGCAATCGAGCGGATGGTCGGAGATATAGAGCTCCATGACATTGCGGCGCAGTTTGGCGAGACGCTGGTTCTGTGTCGTCACCACCATGCCTTCGGCGACCGGGGTCGTGCACGAGGCGGGCGTGCCCGGCCGCCCGGCGATCTCGACCAGACACAGTCGGCACGAGCCAAACGCATCGACCATATCGTAGGCGCATAATTTCGGCACCTTGATGCCGGTCTGCATCGCCGCGCGCATGATCGAGGTGCCTTCCGGCACGGTGACGGCAAAGCCGTCGATCGTCAGGGATACCGTCGTCGTCGCCTTCGACGCGGGTGTCCCGAAATCGATCTCGCTGACGAGTGACATCAAAGGCCTCCTAGGCCGCAGCGGCATCGCCAGGGCGAGCCATGCCAAAATCCTCGGGGAAATGGGTCAGTGCGCTCAGCACCGGGAACGGCACAAAGCCACCGAGCGCGCACAACGAACCAAAGCGCATCGTTTCGCAAAGCTCGGCCAAAAGCGCCAGGTTCTCGCGCCGCCGCTCGCCGCTGATGATGCGGTCGATGACCTCGACGCCGCGTACCGAGCCGATCCGGCAGGGCGTGCATTTGCCGCAGGATTCGATCGCGCAGAACTCCATCGCAAAGCGCGCCTGCCGCGCCATGTCGACGGTGTCGTCGAACACGACCACGCCGCCATGCCCGATCAGCCCGTTCTTTGCGGTAAAGGCCTCGTAGTCGAACCGCGTGTCGAATAGTGCGCGCGGAAAATAGGCGCCGAGAGGGCCGCCGACCTGCACCACCCGGACCGGACGCCCGGTGGCAGTGCCGCCGCCGATATCATCGACCAGTTCGCCCAGCGCTAGCCCAAAGGCTGCTTCGAACAGGCCGCGATATTTGACATTGCCGGCAAGCTGGATCGGCATCGTGCCGCGCGAGCGACCGTAGCCGAGGTCGCGGTAGGCATCGGCGCCGGAAGCGAGGATCGCCGGCACCGAGGCGAGCGATATCACATTGTTAACAACTGTCGGTTGGTCAAAGAGGCCCTTATGCGCCGGCAATGGCGGCTTGGCGCGCACCATGCCGCGCTTGCCTTCAAGACTGTCGAGCAGTGCGGTTTCCTCGCCGCAGACGTAAGCACCGGCGCCGACGCGGATTTCGAGATCGAAATCGTAAGGTGAGCCGAAAATCCCGCAGCCGAGGCAGCCCTCTCGCCGCGCTATCTCGATAGCTCGACCGAGGATCGCGATCGCGTGCGGGTATTCCGAGCGGATATAGACGTATCCTGCGGTTGCACCGACGGCGATGCCGGCGATCGTCATGCCCTCGATCAGAGCGAACGGATCGCCTTCCATGATCATGCGGTCGGCAAAGGTGCCGGAATCGCCCTCATCGGCGTTGCAGACGACGTATTTTTGGAGCGCGCTGGCTTGCGCCGTCGTCCGCCACTTGATCCCGGTCGGGAAACCGGCGCCGCCGCGGCCGCGCAACCCGGATTTGACGACTTCCTCGATCGTCGTATCGGGTCCCAGCGCGATGGCGCGCTCCAACCCGACAAAACCGCCGTGCGCGCGGTAATCCTGCAACGACAGCCGGTCGATGATGCCGCAGCGCGCGAAGGTAAACCGGGTTTGGCGTCGCAGAAAAGGCAGTTCCTCCGGGCGTCCGAGCCGGCGCGCATGTGGGCCGCCATCGAGCAACCCGGCAGCGAACAGCGCCTCGACCTCCTCGACATGCACCGGGCCGTAGCCGATGCGCCCCTGCGCTGTCGCCACTTCGATCAGCGGCTCGAGCCAGTAAAGCCCGCGCGAGCCCGTACGGACGATGGCAATTTCGATGCCCCGGCGGTGTGCAGCGGCGTTGATCGCGCGTTCGACCTCGTCAGCCCCGAGCGCCAACGCGCCGGCGTCGTGCGGGACGAAAATGCGCGGGGTCGTCATCATCGCCGGCCCGCACCATCGTGCGCAGTTTGATCGAGCAGGGCGCCAAGGCGCGCGCGATCGAGACCGCCGATGACTTTGCCGTCGAGCATTGCCGCCGGCGCGCAGGCGCACAGCCCAAGGCAGAACACCGGCTCCAGAGTCACGCGCCCATCCGGGCTGGTTTCACCCCAGTCCACGCCAAGCCGCTCGCGGGCTTCTGCGGCCAGCGTATCGGCGCCCAGCGACTGGCAGGCCTCGGCACGGCAGAGCTTCAGCACATGCCTGCCCGGCGGCGCCGTGCGAAAATCGTGATAGAAGCTGACGATCCCGTGCACTTCGGCACGCGACAGATTGAGCGCGTCGGCGATCAGTGGCACCGCGGCGCTGTCGACATAGCCAAACTCCTGCTGCAGCGCGTGCAGGATCGGCAGCACCGCGCCGGGCAATTGCCGCAGCTCGTTGATTCGCGAGGCCGCGCGATCGGCGTCCCAAGCGGTGCGTGGGCTCACCGGCGGCATCGGTTCAGCCCCGCGGCCAGGTTGTGATAGGCTAGCTCATGCATATTCTTGTTATAGTCTCTTGCCCTCTTGCCTCTGCTAAACATACCCTTCTGCAACCGCGTCTCAATATGCGATATTGCACATATGTCCGAGAGCCAACCCGCTCTGCATCTCGATCTGGTATGGAGCGCCGGCGCGCAACCGCGAAAACCGATCGAGCCGGAACTCTTCGGATTACTCGAAGCCATCCGCGAGACCGGCAAGCTCACCGACGCGACGGCGAAGATCGGGCTGCCCTATCGGCAAGCCTGGGGCTTGATCACCAAATGGTCGGACGTCATCGGTCAACCGCTCGTTGCGATGGAGCAGGGCCGCGGCAGCCGGCTGACCCCGCTCGGCGAGCGCCTGTTGTGGCTGCGCGAGCGGATCGAGGCGCGGCTGTCCCCGCATCTCGAAAGCGCGGCATCGGAAGTCGAGCAGCAGCTTGGCAGCCTGTTGAACGAGCCGCAGCCGACGATTGCCGTCTATGCCAGCCACGACCTCGTGCTGGCCGAGTTACGCGACCGGCTGCGCGCCGGCGACGGTCCCAAACTGGATATCCGCTTCGTCGGCAGTCTCGACAGCGTTGTCGCCTTGTGCAAGGCGCGCTGCGAGGTGGCCGGCTTCCATGTTCCGGAGGGAAATTTCGGCCGCTCACTCATGGCCACCTATCAACCCTGGCTCAAGCCGCGATTGCAGCGGCTCATTCATTTCGTCAAGCGCCGCCAGGGCTTCATGCTGATGCCGGGAAACCCCATGGGCATCCGCAGCATCGCCGATATCGTGCGAACCAAAGCCCGTTTCATCAACCGCCAGCGCGGCTCGGGGACGCGATTGGCGGTGGAAAAGATCCTTAAGGATCAAGGCATCGACCGTAGCGAGATCGTCGGCTTTTATGCCGAGGAATTTACCCATCTCGCGGTCGCTGCGGCGGTGGCCAGTGGCATGGCCGATGTCGGTCTGGGGATCGAAGCCGCAGCGACAAAGCTGCGATTGGAGTTCATTCCGCTCTTTACCGAGGATTATTATCTGCTGGTCAAGAAAGAGGCCATCGAACAGAAAAACATTGCCGACCTGATCGAGGTGCTGAAAAGCCGGACTTTCCACTCGCTTGTCAGTGGGATCCCGGGTTACGACGCGACGGGAGCCGGCACCGTAAAGATGGTCACCGATGTCGTATGACGACAATAGATGCCGTGTCGCGACAGCAGTCGGGTAGCAACAGCGTCTGCCCGCCTCGCCCGTGCGTCGATTGCATGCCTGCGCAGGCTGTACGAACCACCCTCAGCGACTGCTCGACCCGGTTAGTCGGGGGCAACTGCACCCGATCGCGGCATTGGGCTGGAGAGGCGAGGCCCCGGGGAAGCCGAGGCCGATCCGTGGGGTCCATCGCCGCGGCCCCGCTGCTTTGGTCGCAGCCCCGCTGCTTTGGTCGCGGCCCCGCTGCTTCGGTCGATTGACCACGCAAGAGACCGGCGGAACCGGCCAGCAGACGGGGAGCCTTCTCGGGGCGATCGATTTATCTACCCAAATGGCTTGCCGTGGACGAATTCGTCATTGTTCCGGCGCGATCACCATTGGGTGGAATGCTGGTACCTTGGCCAATATCGGGACTGCCGGTAAGCGCCTCCCAGGTTTGCGCGTCGAGCGAAGCCGTCTGGTCCAAACCGTTGTTCTTTTGGAACTGGGCAAGACCCCGCTTGGTCTGCGGACCCATCACACCGTCGAGCGATCCTTTGTAGAGTCCCCGATATCGAAGCTCCAGCTGCGCCCAGCGGATGTCGTCTTTCCGGATCGCATCGAAATCCCCGTTCTGCGCTGGCGCAGGCAGGTTTTCGGCAGTTACGGCGCTGCTCGCATATGCAGTTGCACTGCCCGGATCAGCCATATTGTTCAGCGCCGCGCCGGCGATGCCCAAAGCCAGCACCGAAGCCGTGCCCAGAACAAATTTTCGGATCAGTTTTCTCATCACTACCTCCATTGTCGATTGGCGAGGATTGGACATTCGTGCCCGGACTTCTGGTCCGCACCATCGGGTGACGGGTATTAGCAGCCGATAATTCGTGCGCCGGCAGCCGGGGCCGCAGACGGCCATTTTTACGGCCATTTTTAATGACAACGGCTGATTGTCAGAAAGTCGGGAGACCCCCGTCTTTTTTCGGGTCCCATTCCCTGCGCACCTGCTCTTCGACCGCGTCGCCGCTCTCGGTCTCCGACGGCTGCTGACGATTACGACTATCCCGGCTTTCCGGGTCGAAGACGCGATCGACCAAATGATCGATGGTCGTCTTTTCGCGTCGATGCTGACTGCCATCCCGATCTTTTGGAGAGACCTTGTTCATTTCGTGCTTCCCCTTGATCCTGTTTGGATGATCCGCCGCTTGTACGATTGCTTATTCGGCTGGTCACTCCGGTTTACAGGCACAGGAGCTTACCGGTTCCATGTAAGTAGAAGTCTTTATCGTGGCACGCCTGTAACATTTGATTAAAAAGACGGCAGCCTTGCCGCCGCCGGACTTCCTTGGCCGCCTCTTGGCCCATCTCCCGCGCCGCGGTGATGGCGCCGCTGGCCCCGCCGGTCTATCCTCCGGGCAGGGCCCCGATGTCCATCCCCTCGCGCAGGCAGGGCGGGCGTCGCAACAGTGGAGGAGACCGATGCAACAGGCACTCGTCGTCCGCCGCGAGGCACACATCCCGGCGCCGCCCGCCGCCGTGTTCGCGCTCTTGACCGATCCGGAAAAGATCCTGCGTTGGATGGGTACGCAAGCGCAGGTCGAGCCGCAGCCCGGCGGGCTCTATCTCGTCAATGTCGCCGGCACTCGCTGTGCCCGCGGCTCCTTCCGCGAAGTGGTGCCGGTGCATCGCCTCGCCTACAGCTTTGGCTGGGACGGTAGTGACGCGGTGCCACCGGGGTCGAGCCTGGTCGAGATCGACCTGATCGAGCAGCCGGACGGAACCCTGCTGCGCCTGACCCATACCGGCCTGCCCGATGCCGAACAATGCGCCGGTCATGCCGAAGGTTGGACCCATTATCTCGGCCGGCTGGCCCAGGTTGCCGCGGGGCGGGACCCGGGCCCGGACACCCGGCACGGCAGCGTTGGCAGCGAGTGACCGTTTTGCGCTCTCGACATCATCGCGCTTGAGCCTGTTGCCCCTTCCCCGTTGCCCCTTCAATGCAGCTGCCCGCGGTCTTCGCCTGGCTGGTGGATGAGGCCGGCGCCTCGCCCGGTCCTGACCGGCTCCTGGCCGAACTCGGCAGCCGGCTGCTGGCCGACGGATTGCCGCTGGCCGGCGGGGCGCTGACTTTGGCGGTGCCGCATCCGATCATCGCCCGCCGCACCTGGCTGTGGCGGGCGGAGACTGGTGCGGTGATCGAGGCGCTGGGTTTCGCCGTGACACCGCTCAGCCAAGCGCCGCTCAGCCAAGCGCCGCTCGGCCAAGCTCCGCCGAGCCCGCCCGGACATGACTGGCTGGCCGGCCTTGGCCCGGTGCAGGAGGATACGGTCGGCCCGAGGCTGGCGCGTTCAGGGCCGGACGGTCCGGTTTTGGGCTGGGCCGGGACCCGGCCGTTCAGCCCGGCCGAGGCCGGCCGGTTGCGCCAGATCGCGCGCTTTGTCGCTGCACCTCTGGCCGCTCTCGCCGCGCAGGCGGCGCTGGCAGCGCTGCTCGAGGCCTATCTTGGCCGGCGCAGTGCCGCACGGGTGCAAGCCGGAGCGCTGCGCCGCGGCACTGGCGAGACCATCCGCGCCGCCCTGCTCTCGGCCGATCTGCGCGACTTCACCGCGCTCTCCGAGGCGACGGCGCCGGCGCTGATGATCGCCGCCCTCGACGCCTGGTTCGACCGCGTCGCCGGGGCGGTGCATGCCTTCGGGGGCGAGGTGCTGAAGTTCATCGGCGATGGCGTGCTGGCGATCTTTCCGGTTACCGGCGCGCCGGCCGAGGCCTGCGAGGCGGCGCTGCGCGCGGTTGTCGCCGCCCGCGCCGGCATGGCTCATCTCGACGCGGTGCGGCAGGCGCAGGAATTGCCGCCGCTGCCCTTCGGCGCCGCACTGCATCTCGGCGACATGTTGTGGGGCAATATCGGCGCGGCCGATCGGCTGGACTTCACCGCCATCGGCCCCGCGGTCAATCTGGTCAGCCGGCTGGAGGGGCTGTGCCGGCCGCTCGGCCGGTCGGTGCTGATCTCGGGCGCGGTTGCCGCCGAGACCACCATGCCGCTGGTCCCGTTGGGCCAACACAGGCTGCGCGGCATCGCCGCGCCCTGCACCGTCTTTACCCTGCCGGATGCATGAACCGGTCCTTGGCGCAGGCTGTTCGCGGGCCGAGCGAGAACGATCAGCGATCGCAGGCGTGGAGCGGGGCCGAACCATTCCGCCCGGCCCCGCTGCCCGCCAACCTCCCTCGCGGTGACGCGGCGATATTAACGCCTGCGCCCGTCATGCCCCGATTTCGCCGCGGCTACTTCGGCAACCATCGCATCGCCGAG
>DATJLK010000071.1:0-3718 GCA_035509615.1 Allostellaceae bacterium
GTGAAACGCGCTCCACAACAGCCACGCGCCGATCACGCAGCCGAGTACGACGACGATCAGGTTGAAACCTGTGTTGTCGTCGGCGGACGGCCAGGATGCCCTCGGATCGGGCCGCGAACGCATACGTCACCCGCCCGCCGGTGGCGCTGCCGCCGCCTGCCGCAGGGGCAACCGGGGCGGCGCGGCTCCGGAAGCAACCAGCGCCCGCAATCGCAGCACCTCGTGTAGGACCTGCCACAGATAGCGGGTGCGGTATTGGGGCGTGTCCGAGTGGTAGTCGCCGACCCCTTCCCAGAAATGCCCGTCCGTCGCGTCGAGACAACGCCGCAATAGCCACGCACCGGCCTCGACATTGGCGCAGAAATCGTCGCGCAAGGCTTCGTAGGTATCGCCGATCGTCGCGTGCCAATGCGCGGCGATGGCAGGAAGGTTGACCGTGTTAACCTGCATCGGGCCGATGTCCACCGTGCCGTTCGTGTTCTCATTGACCTGGCCGAGACGCCCATCCTCGACATCGAGCAGGATGACGAGGACGGCGGGCGGCAGGCGGTGAACCTTCGCGGCCGCGGTGATGCAGCCGCGGATCATCGCCGGATTGGCGGCGAGTTCGACGGCATTGGCCCGGCCGGCCAGGAGTACCGCGAACAACGCGCCGGCGACGAGCGGGGCCTTCATGGTGTCGCCCCTGGTGCAGCACCCGCGGCAGGCTGAGGCACTTGCGTGGTGCGCTCGCCGGCGGCAGACCACAAGGCGGCGAAGCCGTTCACGACAATCGCCTCCGGTCCAGCGGCTTGTGCAGTCGCCTCCATCGTCGCCAGCATCACGCTTGCGAAGCTGTCTGCGCCGATCGCGCGCAGCCGATAGCCGAACAGCGCCTGCGGGTCGCGCACGATATCGAGTCCGAAACCGCTGCCGGCCGCCTCGCGCCAGACTGCCTCGCCGGCGACGAGAAAAGCTGGGAGCAACCCCGCCGGCGAGGCCGCAATCGGAGCGTCGACCGTGAGATGCTCGCCGGTCGCGCGGTCATGGTAGACGACGAGACGGCGGTCATGCTTAAGCAGCGCCGCCATCGTCCGCGATACGGTCTCGACGTCGACGCTCATGCAAGCCGCCGTCGATTCCAGACGGGCACCGCGGTGCGCACGGGTCCGACGACAATGCGACGCATGAGACGTAGCATTGTCGGTAACGTCAGTCCGAGAAACGAGATCGTCGCGAAGAATGCGACGCCGACGATCGCGATCTCGAGCGTGACCCAGCTCCAATACACCGTGACGCAGAGGATCGGCAGGGAGGCCCGCGCGTCGAGCATCAACAGGCGGACCGGAAGGCCGGTGTTGCGCCACATGGTTCAGCCTACCTGCCGCAATTCGTAGGCGGCGGTCTCCTCGGAGATCCGTCCCTCTTCGAGGGCCCGCGCAATCGCCGTCTGATAAGACTGGCCTTGCTCGTCGACGGCGCGCCGCGTCAAGGCCGGCCACTCCATGGGATCTGTCCGCAGCAATTTGCCGCGCATCCGCGCGTCAAAAACCAGATATTCGCGCAGCGCCGTGCGCTTGTCGTCGGTCGAGCGCGCCAGCCGCTGGTTGATGACGAGCCGCAGCGACTGTGCTACCGCCGAAATCAAATTCTCGCGTTCACCAGGCGGGCACAGGCTGGCGATCCGCTGCATCGTCAGCGCCACATCGTTGGCGTGAATTGTCGTCGTCAGCACATGCCCCGAGATCGCGGCCTGGATCGCCGCATCCATCGTCTCGCTGTCACGGCATTCGCCGACGATGACGTCGGTCGGCTCGCGCCGCATCGCACCGCGGATGAAGGCGGCAAAGCTCGGCAGGTCGCGCGGGATCTCGGTCTGATTGATCGTCGATGACACGCCGCGCACGCGCTCGAGCAAGAATTCTACCGGAGCGGCACCCTCGACGATGTTGTAATGCCCCTCCGGGTCCGAGAGCTTCGCAACGGTCATGCCGGCGATCAGGGTCGATTTGCCGGAACCGGTCGCCCCCGACACGATCACCATGCCTTGCCGCGGCCGGTAAGCATCGAGGATCCCTTGCTCGACACGCTGCGCCGCCAAGGGCGGCGGCAGGTCCGGGATCGGCCGCAACACCAGGTTGCTGCCGTCGCGCCGTGATGTGCGGGTCGGCGTCGCATTCAGCCGGAAGCGCAGGCGCGTCGCACGGTCGATCGGGATCGCATAGGCGGTGTCGAAATCGTTGCCGCCCTGCAGCCGCGCCATGCCGTCGGCACCGTAGAGATGGTTGACGATCTGGCTCAGTTCGTACTCGTCGACGGCTCGGCGCGTCGCCCGGTGGTTGCGGCCGTGGATCGTGACCCAGACCGGATGGCCGGTCTGAAAGGCGATGCGCGAGGCGCCTTCCCGGAACGCCCAGACAAGCAGGGAATTGAGTCCCGGCGCGCTGCGCCGCGGCTCCTCGACCCAGCGTAAGCCTTGGTCCACTTCGGGCCAGGCAAAGCCGGGCCCGGCGGGAGCGGCATCCGGGAGGAGAGGGGGGTTGTCAAACACCCGACGCCCCGCGCACCGGATGATTGAAGCCGCTGCGCTCTTCTTCCCGAGGCGCCCAATCGGCGCCAACCGCCGCCGTTTGCTGCGATCCCTTCATTCCGGGCACCCGGGATGCCGCCGCCAGCGCCACGGCCTCGCCTGCAGCCCCGGCTGATCTGTGATGCGGATCGTCTCGTCGCCCACATGCAGGCTGTCGCGCCCGCCCTCGACGGCGAGATGCCGGAACGCGAGCCGCGGCGGCTCGACCAGCCTAGCGCGCAACAGCACGCGGTAGCGCGCCATGCCGACGATATCGCGGTCGAGGCGCCCGAGATCCGACAGAAAGATCTCGACCGCCTGCTTCTCGCCCTCGGCCCAGCCCTCGGCAACCCACTTGCCCCAGTAGGCTACCTCCTGCCGGGTGCGCGGCAGCGCCGCGTCGGTCGGGCGCTGCGGCGGTGCCCAGACCCGGACCAGGTAGAGGCGCCAGTTCGGCGGCGCCGAGGCGAGCTGCGCCACGCGGGTGATCTCGTAGATGCACGACGTTTCGCGCGCCACCTGGCCGCCGTCTCCGAGTGCAAACGCCATCTGCGCCGCCGAGACGACCGGCGGCCGCATCAAGGTCTGGCCACTACCCACCGGCAAGACCAAGGCTCCGAAATCGTAGGTACTGTCGAGCTGCGCCTGGTACCGCCGCAGCATCTCGTTGATCGCGAAGCTGCGCGCCGCCAGCCCTCCCTGTGCGCCATAGGTGAGGGCGGCAGTGCGCAGCATGTCGGCGCGGCCGGGCTCAAGTCCGTTGCCCTTCTCGTTGCCCGGGCGGAGCGCCTGGAGCGCTTCGAGCGAGGGCGGCGGCTCGGTGCCGCCGACCATCGGCAATTCCGAGGCGCCGGTGATCGGCTTGTTGAGCGGGTTGCCGAGCGCCGGCAAGTTCTGCTCGATCTGCGCCGCCATCGGATAAGGCGGCACCGGCTGTGCCGTCAAAGCGCCGCCCGCTCGGGCTCCCGCCGTCGGCGCCGCGAGACCGAACACGACCGCGACGGCCGCGGCGAGCATGCGGCATCTAGACATGATGGATGACCTCGACCTGATGGTGCAGCGGATCGACCTCGACGGTCGCCCGCGCGCCGGCTTCGGCGCCAAGCGCCTCGAAGACCTGATAGGCCGGCACCGACTTGAGCCGGATCGCGATATCGAGCGGCTGCGCGT
>DATJLK010000072.1:0-15228 GCA_035509615.1 Allostellaceae bacterium
CGAGCCAGTCGACCGGTAATTTTATTTCGTCAGGGGGAGCACTCCAGCCGCTGCGACATCGCAGCCGCGGCAGGTCGTTGTTGTGCCGAGCGGAAGAGGCAGGAGTCGAACCTACCGGGAACGCCTTCACGCCCCCCAACGGTTTTGAAGACCGCGCGGGTCACCGGACCCGATACTCTTCCTCAATGACTTAGAGGCCATTTTTGGCTAACAGGCAACCGACGACAAAATGTGTTAGACATTTTGGTCGCCTGGCTCTTGCTGAAGCGTATCGGCTTCGCGCCACGTTGCTTCTGTGGCATCAGGCCGCTCCTCCATAAGTGGCCTGATTAAAACGCGCGCCTCGCGCCGTCGCCGTCGAACGCCCTCTGCGCCGAGTTGCACAACCTGATCGAAAACCGGAAGGGTCCGCGGGTAAACCCGAACTTTGGACCGGAACGCCGCGAGATCGAGCAACGCAGACCGGGGGACGACAGCGAACATAGCCGCCGGCAAATCCCGACCAAACAAGCCCCTGCGGTATCCGGCGACAGAAGGCGGAAGGGCGCGAGAATTTGACGACCGCACCCCGCCGGGGACGATACTTTTCCCGTGGTTTCAGCCGAAGCTCGCAGCCCCCGGCACGGCAACACGGACGTCGCCGATCCGCCGGGTGGCGCCAATCTTATCGAGATATTCGAGAATCTGGATCGTAAGGTTGCGGCCGACCCCGGAGCGATCGTTAAACATCGCTGCGGTGAAGCCGCCCTCCGGTGCGGCTGCGGCCAGATCGCTGGCAATTGCGGCGAGCTGCGCCACGGTTTCGGGGAGGAAAAAGCGGTTCTCGGCGATCTTTGCGACGCGGCCCAAGCGCTCGGCGCGCCGCAGCAGACGCTCGACAGCTTCGGGTTCGAGAGCAAGCGCGGCGGCAATCTCGCGCACCCGCGGCGGGCGCAACTCACCCGATGCGAGCAGCGGGCGCAGCCGCGTCCACAGCTTTTCGTCGGCATTGGCGAGCCGCGGGCGATGCTTGGGCAATCGCCACATGCCGCCCTCGGCGATGACACGGCCGGCGGCTGCGAGTTCGGCGAGCGCAGCGTCGAGTGCTGCCGGCGCCACACCGCGCATCTGCCTTGCGAGCGCCGCCCGAGTCGGGCCGACCATGTCGGGCTGAGCCTGATGCCACTCCGCCAGCATCGTGGCAATCTGGTCGGCGAGGGCGGCGAGATGTTCGCGGGTAACCGCGATCGCGGCGCGCTCTGGACCCGCTCGCAGAAACCCGGGTTCGGCACCGTCGGTCAGCGCCGCCAATTCGGCCGGGGTCAGATTGCGGACCAGGGCGAATTGCGCGAGGTCGACGACGCCCGCCACCGCCAGCAGCTGATGCAGCGCCGCCGCAGCATCGCCGGGCGCCATCCCGGCCAACCAGGCGAGCCGCGTCGGCAGCCGGCGTCCGCGGCGGGGCGCCAGCGGGTCGACCACCCGGCCGCCGGCCAAGGTGGAGCGCGCGCCGTGGTCGCGCAATACCACCCGGTCGCCGTGCAGTGCCGCGATCGGCTGATCGAGATCGATCTGCACAAAACCGGCCTCGGCCGCGGCTAAGGTCCGGCCGCTCAGCACCGCGGCGCGGCCGACGACGTCGTCGGTGCCGAGGTGCAGATGCACCAGCAGGCCGTCGCGCAGCAGCACCTCGGCGTGGCGCGAGGCGCGCACAAACAGATCGAGGCGGCGCACCGGCAGATGCCGCTCGGGTGCGACGAGCCAGTCGCCGCGTCGCGGCTCACCGCCATCGGGGAACGAGCCAGTGATGTTGACGGCACAGCGCTCGCCGGCGACGGCGGTCTCGATCGCGCGGTTGCGGGCATGGAGGCCGCGCACCCGCACCGGCAGGCCGCGCGGACTGAGGGTCAGCCGCTCGCCGAGGGCGACCCGCCCGGCGCTGATCGTTCCGGTGACGACGAGCCCGATCCCCGGCAAGCTGAACGCGCGGTCGACCGCCATGCGAAAAAGACCGGCCGGAGGGAGGGCGGCACGGGCCTGCTCGGCAAGCCGCGCCTTCTGCTGCAGATGCCGGGTCAGTGCCGCGATGCCCTCGCCGGTGTGGCTCGCTACCGGGAAGACCGGGCTGTCGTGGTAGCCGGCTTTGGTCAGCATCGACGCGACCTCGGCAACCACCGCAGCGCTGCGGTCGGGTCCGGCGCGGTCGATCTTGGTGACGATGCCGGTGATCTCGCCAACCTCGATCAATTCGAGGATGTCGAGATGCTCGATCGTCTGCGGCCGCGGCCCGTCATCGGCGGCGACGACCAGCAAGACCCGGTCGATCGCCAGCACGCCGGCCAGCATGTTGGGCAGAAAGCGCTCATGGCCGGGGACATCGACAAAGCCGAGTTCGGTGCCATCGGGCAAATTGCTATAGGCGAAACCGAGGTCGATCGTCAGCCCGCGCTTTTTTTCCTCGGGCAGACGGTCGGCATCGACCCCGGTCAAGGCGCGCACCAGCGAAGTCTTGCCATGATCGATATGCCCGGCGGTGGCGAGGATCATGATGGGCGGCCCGCGGGGATGTCGCTGAGCTGGGCGAGAAAGGCGGTCTCGTCTTCGAGACAGCGCAGATCGAGCACCAGATTGCCGGCTTCGATATGGCCGATAATCGGGATCGGCAGGGCGCGCAGGCTCCGCGCCAGTGTCTCGACCGCCGCACCGGTTTTTGCGCTATCCGCCGGACGCAGCGATAAAGCTGCGCTTGGCAGCAGCGACACTGGCAAGGCGCCGCTGCCGATCTGGCTGCGGGCGGCGACGATCGCAACCTCGGCGATGCCGGCGAATGCCGCCCGCACCGCCGGCAATATGCGGCGGGCGAGGGCTTCGATCTCGGCCTGCGGACGGGCAAGGAGGCGCAGGCTGGGCAAGCGCTCGGCGAGGCGATCGGGGTCGGCGTAAAGCCGCAACACCGCTTCGAGGGCGGCGAGACGGATCTTGTCGAGGCGCAGCGCGCGCTTTAGGGGGTTCCTGGCAAGGCGGGTGATGAGGTCGGCGCGGCCGACGACGAGCCCCGCCTGCGGTCCGCCGAGCAGTTTGTCGCCACTGAAGGTGACGAGATCGGCGCCCTGCGCCAGAGATTCGGCGACGGTCGGCTCATGCGGCAGCCCCCAGGGTTCGAGATCGACCAGCGACCCACTGCCAAGATCTTCGACAAACGGTAGCCCGTGGCGATGGGCGAGGGCCGCGAGTTGTGCCGCCGGCGCCGCGGCGGTGAAGCCTTCGATCGCATAATTGCTGGTATGCGCCTTCAGGATCAGCCTGGTGCCGGGGCCGATCGCGGCGGCGAAATCGGCGAGATGGGTGCGGTTGGTGGTGCCGACCTCGACGAGCCGGGTGCCAGCGCGCGCCATGATGTCGGGCAGGCGGAACGAGCCGCCGATCTCGATCAGTTCGCCGCGCGACACGATCGTCTCGTGGCCGTCGGCGAGCGTATTCAGCGTCAGCACCAGGGCGCCGGCGTTGTTGTTGACCGCGAGTGCGGCCTCGGCGCCGGTCAGCCGGGTCAGCCAGCCGGCAATATGGTCGTCGCGCTCGCCGCGCCGGCCGCTTGCGAGATCGTATTCGAGAGTTGACGGATCGCGCATCGCCGCCGCTGCGGCCTCGATCGCCTCCTGCGGCAGTGGCGCGCGACCGAGATTGGTGTGCAGCACAGTGCCGGTCAGATTAAAGACCCGACGTTGCGACGGGCGCGTCCGATCGGCAAGAGCGGCTGCGCTGTCGCTGACGATCGCCGCGACCGAGGCGGCCTCGCCGGCCCTGCGTCGCGCCGCCAATGCCGCGCGGACGCTTTCGAGAACCAGCGCGCGGCCGTATTGCGCGACCAGAGCGGCGCCCTCCTCGGAGCGCAGGACCTTGTCGACCGCCGGCAATGCGGCGCGGCCGGCGCGCGCTGCGTCGGTCACGGGGCGACGGCCGGGCCGGGGGGCGCAACCGTGCCGCCGCGGGTGGCAAGCCGCATCGGCAGCTGCGGTCCGGGAGCGCGTGGGATGCGGCCGATCACGGCGTCGCGGGTAATGTCGCGAGTGATCTGGGTCACGCGCACCCCGCGGCCCGGCCGCATGCCAACGCCCGTCAACACGCGGTCGCCGCCGTCGGTAAGGACGAGATCTCGCGCGATCGCAACCGGGTGCTGCTGCTGCATTGCTCATTTATGCCGCAGCAGCGCTGCGATGACGAGTGCTACCGCGCCGACCACAGCGCGACCGCCACGGGCGGTTACGCCCCGTCCGACGGGGCGAACAGCAGGTGCGCAACTGCTCGACTAACGGCTCGGTTGCGGCGGGAAATGTGTCGGACCTCGAGTAACATCGCCGGGGGGTCCACCGAGCGGGCTGAAGATGCTGGCGAGCAGCACCGCCAGAACGCCGGTCAAAAAGATCCCGTCGAAGGTGCCCGCACCACCAATCGAGGCGACCGGCGCCCCCAGCCCCGGCACCTTGTCGAGATTGAGGATGTCCGCCCCGACCAGGCAGCCGATCGACCCTCCGATATAGGCGAGAGCTGGTGCATGCCTGCGCGACAAGATCAGCGCCACCGCGGCCGCGGTCAGCGGCGGGACGAATACCGGCAAGGCAATACCGAGACCGGGAACCGGACGCGCCAGCCAATGGCACACCCCGGTCACAACCGCGATCGCGATCGGCGCTCGAAACCACAGCCGATATCGAAAAAATAAATAGAGCGACAGCAGGATCGGAATGATGGCGCCGCCAACATTGAGCGCAATAACCGTGCCCGGCCAATCCCTGACCATCGGGATCACATATTCCATGCCAAAAAAGGAAACGATCTGGCCGGTGACGATCTGGCGTTCGGGAAACTCGGCGACCGGGATATTCAAATAGCTGCCAGCCAAAGACGCCAGCAACACGATCAGCGCAGCAACCGAGCTGAGGCCAATCCGCATCGAGGCAAAGCGGAAGGCGCGCAGCTCGATCCACACGACCACGACAAACCAGATGATCGCCAGCACCGAAAAGTGGCGTAAATCGAGGGGAAGATATTGGAGCTTGTTGAAGTCCATCCGACGCTGCCCCGATCCGGCGCGGTATCAGCGCGCGGATCCCCGATCGAGTGCTGTGCACCCTTTGCCATCCCCGCCACGGGTCAACGCCGCTGGCAGGAGCTGTGACCCGGGGGCGAGTGCTGGCCTCGAACCATAGGATGAATTGAAGCGGGATCGAGCTTCCGCAACAACCAATGGCACTGTAATCCTGCGCCAGCCGCACCAGCTGACGCGCTTACACCAACGGCTGTCTCGGCGGTCGGCTGATCGTGGTCGCCGCTGTCGGCAGATGCCGCAGCCGCCAAATGTTCCATGCCGCGATCAGGAACACCACGGCGCCGACAACCCAATGATCCCAGCTTGCCCCTCGCAGCAGGGTGAAACCGAGAGCCCAGGGCGCAGCAAACATCCAGGCGCCGAGGACCAGAGCCATCCATTCCTGGCTCGCCTCGAGGTGCCCGACCGCGGAGAGCATGACAAAAAACAGGATGCCGCCGATGACCCAGGCGTCCCATGCCGCGTGGCTGCCCATGGCCCCACCGCCGAACCGGATTATCCACGGGGAAATAAAGAACCAGATCGATAGCGCTACCAGAAGCCAGTCCAATGCGCGATTTTCGTCAAGTAATCGTCGCGTAGTGTGGCGCATAGGTATGTCAGCCATTCCTATTCTCCATTGCTTGACCTCGGTCGGGCCTCCGTCGGGACCCGCCTGACCCCGAGATCACTGAAACATATCGACGGTTTCGCGAACCGGTGCGAGCGGCGGTGCCGATGCGCCCGGACGGGCGGGATCGTCTATCCTGATCCGAACGCGGACAGGATCGGCGGGGTCGGCGCCATAGGTTTGCGATTGCCCGAGCGAGAAAGGGAAAAGCTCATCCATCAGCTCGAGTATCCTCGCGTACCACGACTTTGGTTCTTCGGCCCGCGTAATGTCCGAAATGATGATCAGCCGTGCGCGGTGCAGAACCCGCAGGACATCCTGATGGTTGGTGTTGGGGTCGTCATTGAACGATTCGATCCGCCAGTAATGCCTGCCGCCGAGTTCCTTGATGGCGCGCATGATTGGCCGCGTCAGATCCTGACGACCATTTGCCTCGGTAATGGCGCCGACGAGGCAATGCCGACCTCTGCGGTCATGCAGCCGGCCTTTGCACCATTGATCCTCGGTGGCAAGCAGGCATTCGACTTCCCACAGTTTGGCGAGAGCCGGGCTTCTGAATAATTCACTACCATCGAGGGGCATCTCACTTCTCCATCCCTAACAGGCCCGCCGATCTCCCCTGCTGATAGGCGTTTCTGCAGAGGAAACCGCGCCAGGCCTCGGCAATTCCCAAACTGACGTGCTGATTGCAGCGGGTGGGCGAATGTTGCCGTTGGCGTAGGGCACCCCTTGCGGCAGAGCGGATTGCCGGTGCCTTCAGACCCAAGCCGTTGGCGACCTCCGCCCGCAACGCCTCGCATTGACCGGACCGTCGATTGCGCCCTGACCCGCGATCTTGCCGTGACCCGCCGGGCGGCTGGTCCTTGACATTTGCGCGAGGCCATCGCTGCATCGCCGGTGCGGGACGACACCCGGAAGCTGGGGGCAGAGGCATGCACTGGTTGTGGGTCATCATCATCGGGTTTCTGGCCGGCGCCATCGCCAAGCTGTTCATCCATGGTCCCGGCGGTTTTATCGTTACGACGCTGCTTGGTATTGTCGGCGCGATCTTTGCGTCGTGGCTCGGGCAACGGATCGGTTGGTACCCCCCGGGCCGCAATGCCGGATTTATCGGTGCGATCGTCGGCGCGGTACTGATCCTGGCGATCTACCGGGCGATTGTCGGCGGCCCTTCATGACCGTCAGCCCGGCTCGCGGCCGGCTTTCCGGCCTCGTGTGCACCGCAATATGCGGTAATCTGCGAGCCGCATTCCTATATAACCAATAACAACCAGAAATCGTAGCTGGGCCTAGCGGCTTCGCAGGCGATTTTTCTCCCAGCCCACCCTTAGCCGATCGAACCGCCTTGGCTGTTTCCTCGTCCTCTGCCCCGCCCTCCGCGCCAGACATCACCGCCGTCACGATCGAAGAGGAGATGCGACGCTCATACCTCGATTACGCGATGAGCGTGATCGTGGCGCGCGCGCTGCCCGATGTCCGCGACGGGTTAAAGCCGGTCCACCGCCGCATCCTCTATTCGATGAAGGTCAACGGCAACGAGTGGAACCGGGCCTACCGCAAATCGGCGCGCATCGTCGGCGATGTCATCGGCAAGTACCATCCGCACGGTGAAACTGCGATCTATGACGCGATGGTGCGTATGGCGCAGGATTTCGCGATGCGCCTGCCATTGATCGACGGCCAAGGCAATTTCGGCTCGATGGATGGCGATTCGCCGGCAGCCTACCGGTATACCGAGGCGCGGCTTGCTCGCGTCGCCGACTCGCTGCTTGACGATCTCGACAACGACACCGTCGATTTCCAGCCCAATTACGACGAGACCGAACGCGAACCCCAGGTTCTGCCGGCGGGGTTTCCCAACCTCCTGGTCAACGGCGCCCAGGGGATCGCGGTTGGCATGGCGACCAACATCCCGCCGCACAATTTGGGCGAGGTCATCGACGCTTGCTGCGCTTATCTCGACAATGGTGCGATCACCGTCGAACAACTGATGGAGCACGTGCCGGCGCCGGATTTCCCGACCGGCGGCATCATCCTGGGCCGGGCCGGCACCCACGCCGCCTATCAGACCGGCCGTGGTGCGGTGATCCTGCGCGCCAAAAACCATATTGAGGAAATTCGCAAGGACCGCGAGGCGCTCGTCTTTACCGAGATGCCTTATCAGGTCAACAAGGCGAAGCTGATCGAGCGCATCGCCGAATGCGTGCGCGAAAAACTGATCGAAGGCATCGCCGAATTGCGCGACGAGAGCGACCGCGACGGGGTGCGGGTGGTCGTCGAATTGAAGCGCGATGCCGAACCCGACATCGTGCTGAACCAGCTCTATCGCCACACCGCGCTGCAGACGAGCTTTGGCGTCAACATGCTGGCGCTGAACGGCGGCCGCCCCGAACTGCTGACATTGCGCGATGTGATCGTCGCCTTTGTCGCCTTTCGCGAGGAGGTAATCACTCGCCGCACCCGTTATCTTTTGGGCAAAGCGCGGGAGCGGGCACACACCCTTCTTGGGCTGCTGATCGCAGTCGCCAATCTCGACGAGATCATTGCCCTGATCCGTGGCGCACCCGATCCGGCAACGGCGCGGGCCGGCCTGACCGAACGCGCCTGGCCGGCTGGCGATGTGGCGCCGCTGGTGGCGCTGGTCGGCGAACCTGGCCGTGACGTCGCCGCCGATGGCACCTACCGGTTGTCTGACGAGCAGGCGCGGGCGATCCTCGATTTGCGGCTGCAGCGGCTGACTGGGCTCGAACGCGACAAGATCGCTGAGGAATTGCGCGGACTGATCGCCGAAATCGGCGGCTATCTCGAAATCCTGCGCTCCCGGGCGCGGCTGATCGAAGTCCTGCGCGGCGAGCTGCTGGCGATCAAGGAGCGGTTTGCGACCCCGCGGCGCACCCAGATCGAAGACGTCGAGTTCGAAGCCGACATCGAGGCGCTGATCCAGCGCGAGGCCATGGTGGTCACCGTCAGCCATGCCGGCTACATCAAGCGCGTGCCGTTGTCGACTTATCGCGCCCAGCGCCGCGGCGGCCGCGGCCGCGCCGGCATGGCGATCCGCGAGGAGGATTTTCTCAGCGAGGTCTTTGTCGCTTCGACCCACGCGCCGGTCCTGTTCTTCACCTCGTCGGGCCGGGTCTACAAGCTCAAGGTGCATCGCCTGCCACTGGGGACGCCGCAGGCGCGCGGCCGGCCGATGGTCAACCTGCTGCCCAATCTGTTGCCGGGCGAGACGATTTCGACGGTCATGCCATTGCCCGAAGACGAAGACAGCTGGACCGATCTGACGGTCATGTTTGCGACCGCCAACGGCTATGTCCGGCGCAATGCGCTGTCGGATTTCGGCGATGTCCGGGCCAACGGCAAAATCGCGATGAAGTTCGAAGGCGCGGATGCGGACGACCGGCTGATCGCGGTCGCGACCTGCACCGATGCGCATGATGTGCTGCTCGCCACCCGCAACGGCCGCGCGATCCGCTTTCCGGTCGGCGATGTCCGAGTCTTTGTCGGCCGTTCCTCGGTCGGGGTTCGCGGCATCCGGCTGCCACGCCCTGCTCGCCCAGGCGCCGACGATCAGGTGATCTCGATGTCGATCCTGCGGCACGAAGAAGTCGCCGCCGATGTTCGCGACGCCTATCTGAGCCTCGCCGCCCGCCGCCGCCGTGAGATTGGCGAGGAGGGCGAGGCCGCGCTTGAATCCCCGTCTGAACCACCGCCAACTGAACCGCCATCGGCTGAACCGGACGAGTCGGATGCCGCGACCGAGGCCGCAGAAGGCTCGATCTCGGAGGAGACCTATGCCGACCTGGCGCAGCGCGAGCAATGCGTGCTGAGCGTGACAGAGCGCGGTTTCGGGGTCAGGACCTCCGCCTATGATTACCGCATCACCGGACGCGGCGGGCAGGGGATCGACAACATGGACCTGCGGCGGCGTGAAGGCGATGCCGTCGTCGCCGTGTTCCCGGTCGGGGGTAATGACCAGATCATGCTTGTCACCGATGCCGGGATGGTGATCCGCTGCCGGGTGCACGACATCCGCATCGCCCGGCGACGCAGCCAGGGGGTGGTAATTTTCAAGGTGGGCGATGGCGAGCGGGTTGTCTCGGTTGCGCGATTGCCCGACGATGGCGAAGATAATGGCGATGCTGTGGCCGAAGCCGCGGCTGACGACCAACAAATCGATGGCGGCCAACAAATCGACGGTGGCCGACAAACCGAGACGGGGGACCAATGACCGAGCCGCGCGTCGGGATCTATCCCGGCACATTCGACCCGATCACCAATGGACATTCGGACATCATCCGGCGCGCCGCCAAGCTCGTTGACCGGCTGATCATCGGTGTCGCCCGCAATGACGGCAAGGGACCGCTCTTTGCTACTGATGAGCGCGTCGAGATCGTTCGCGACGAGGTTGCGCATCTCGAAAACGGCGATGCCGAGCGCATCGAGGTGCGCCCGTTCGACAGCCTGTTGATGCATTTCGCGCAGTCGATCGATGCCAAAGTCATCATCCGCGGGCTGCGCGCGGTCTCCGATTTCGAGTACGAGTTTCAAATGGCGGGCATGAACGCGCGGTTGAACCCCGACATCGAAACCGTCTTCCTGATGGCCTCCGATCGCTACCAATTCATTTCGTCGCGCTTCGTCAAGGAAATCGGCGCGCTCGGCGGCGACATCTCGCATTTTGTCAGCCCCCGGGTGGCGGCGCGCCTGCTCGACCGCTTTGCCAATGGCCGTGACAAGCCGCGCCGGCGCGCGGCTATCGGGTAACCGACTGTCGACTCCGGGCGCGAGAGGGAAGCTCTGTTTCCCTTTCATGCGATCCTGCTGTTGCGCCCTGCCGTTGATGACGGCGCTCAAAGAAGCGAAACCGTGATCCAGCGACTCGCTCATCATTACCGACGCATCGCCGCTCATCACCTTGGAAGCCGCCGGCGCTCTCTTCTTGCCTATTGATGCGGGCGTTCCGGTGTTCGTTCCCGACATGGTTTATAACGAGGCTACCCGCGACACGGCTCGGCTTGGAGCCGCTGCGGTCGTGGAATGGCGGCGCGCCAACCTTTTAGTTATCGGGTATTTATTTACTGGATTGCCTGCGTGGCTGGGGAATTCGGGGCATGGAAGGCGGAGACGGGGGTTATGTTGAAGCGCGAGCCGCGCGCTTTGCTATCGAACGAAGACGATCTTGACGCGGCGAAAACCAAACCCCAAAGACGAAAACCAAACCCAAAGAATTTCGGATGATTTTTCTCAACTAATACGTCTTTATCGGCTACACCCGGGACGATTGCTAACAAATCAGAGAGATTTATGAGATTCTTCTCAAGTTAATTCAAGGCGTGGCTGTCGGCAGTGCCTGATTGTGATATCTAAGCTCAAACGTTTTCTTCATACACATTAGCGTACCCCGACGCTGATTTTCCGGAACCCCCGTTATCTAACATGCTGATAATCCTTCCTGTAACGCGACAGGTCCGGGTTGGTTGGCAGCCGGGGTGGCGGCTGCGGGTTGGGGGCAGTGCCGAGCGCAGGGAATGGGTTGCGCGGATGGCTCAGGTTTTGCCGGCGAGGGCGGCGGCGCGGCCGGCGCGGCGGCCAAAGACGGCGCCCGACATCAGACCGGTGCCGCTCGCGTAATTGTGGTAAAAGAGGCCGCCGACGATTTCGCCCGCGGCATAAAGACCGGGGATCGGGTGGCCGGTGGTGTCCTCGACCTGCGCCTCATTCGAGATCTTGAGGCCGCCAAAGGTGAAGGTGATGCCGGTCGTCACCGCATAGGCCTCGTAGGGCGGGGTATCGAGGCGCTGGGCCCAGTTGGTCTTGTCGACCGCGAGCCCGCCGGTCGCAAGCCCGTCGCGGATGTTCGGGTTGAAAGATACATCGGGCCGCGGCGCGGCATTGAACGCGCGCACGGTGGCAAGAAAACCAGCGGGATCGACCCCTTCGAGGCGGGGGGCGAGAGCCTCGAAACTGTCGGCCTTTTCCTTGGTGATGCGCGGGATGCGGTATTCCTCGCGCAACAGATGAACGACCTTCTGATCAAAGATCTGCCAGGCGAACATGCCGGGCTGGTTCAGCAATTCACCGCCGTATTTGGCATAAGTATAGCTGTGGAAATCGAGGCCTTCGTCGAGAAACCGCTCGCCCTTGGCGTTGACGACGATGCCAAACGGGTAGTTATGCTTTTGAAAGCGGTCGCCGACATCGAGATCGCCATAGGGCGGCGCGTTCAGATCCCAGGCCACCGCATGCGCCCCCGACCAATGGCCATGCACCGCGGCACCGAGTTCGAGCGCCATCTTGAGCCCTTGACCGGTGTTGAAGCGCGAGCCGCGCACTTTGCACAGATCCCAATTGGGTCCGAGATAGCGGGCGCGCATTTCGGCATTGGCTTCGAACCCGCCTGACGCCAGCACCACCGACTTTGCTCTGATGTCGCGCAATCTGCCGCGGTGGCGCACCCGCACGCCTTCGACGCCATTGTCGCCGGTCAATAATGTGATCGCCGGCGTCTCGTAAAGGATGGGGATGCCGTCGCTGCCGGCACGGGCATGCAACGCCTTCACCAGTTCCTTGCCGCCGCCCCAGATATGGCAGGCGAGCCCGCCCCAGAATTTGAACTTGCCATCGACGCGAAATGCCTGGCGGCCGAGACCCAATTGAAAGCGCACCCCCTTCTCGCGCATCCACAGCCCAGCGGCAAAGCTGTCGCGGATCAGGATTTCGGTCAGGTCAGGGTCGCAGCGATACTGGGTCAGCCGGCCCATATCGTCAAAATACTGCTCTTCGGTATAGGTGCCGAAATCAACTTCGCGCAGTTCGGTCTCATTCATGTCAGGGATCAGCCGCGCCAGATCCTCGCCGCCGTGATAGACGACGCGAAAGGCGCCGCCGGTAAAGGCCGAATTGCCGCCGCGCTGGTCCTCGGGGGCAATTTCGAGCATCAGCACCACAGCCCCATGCTCGCGCGCCGATAACGCGGCGCAGGTGGCGGCGTTGCCGGCGCCGACGACGATCACATCCGGGCTAGGATTATCCACGGCGGCCCTCGCTGAGCACTCCTTGTGCCGGCGCCAGCCTCTCATCGACGGGTGCGGCCGTCAACCGCGCCACGCATCGGCGGACCCCGACGCTGCGGCGACGGGCGGTGCTGCCGATTTCAAGCTTGGCCGGCGCCCAGTTTTTGAAGGCCGAAACCTACTCTTCACGGCATCTTATCGCGGTCTGGCTCGATACTCGTGAATTCTTAAAGACGCAACCGAATTTTACTTGCCGTTTCATAACGTCTGGGAGCCGCGGCATAGCGACAGTGGGCCGCAAGCTTATGCCCCAATAGCGTTAATCAAGAGCCCGATACGCTGGGGTCGCGGACAAATGACAGGAATAGGGACGCTCGCGAATCGAGCATAGGGCGCGATTCTGACGATCTGGTGCTAGACCGCGCCGCAGCAAGCGGGCATTAAATCCGAGTTATATCGGGGAAAGATCCGCATCTACTTTAAACCCACGAGACAGGGGACACGGTAAGTGCGCTTGCGGGCCATCGGGCGAGACGAATACTTACATCGACCTTACGCGTCTGGTCGGCGCCTGTCGCCGCCGCGGCTGACAGCCAGTCGCGCCATGCGGACGGATGTCAAGCATCGGGGCCATGGCCCGCTGAATTTGCTCGATCGCCGCAGATGACCGTCGACACCGATCGGTTATCAATCGCCCGCCGGCGGCAGACGACCCTTGCCCTGATGATCGCGACCGCGATGCAGGCATTTGATGCGACAATTGCCAATGTCGCACTGCCACAGCTCGAACGTGGTTTTGGCGGCGGCATCGGGCTCGGATCATGGGTCATGACCAGCTATCTTTGCGCCTCGGCCGTGACCGCAATTTTGACCGGCTGGCTGCGCCGCCATCTGGGCGCGCGCCGGGTTTTTACCGGTGCCGTCGGGTTGTTTGTCGCAGCCTCGCTGCTGTGCGCGCTGGCGACCACATTCGACAGCCTGATCGTCTTTCGCCTGATCCAAGGTGCCGCCGCCGGGATCATTCTGCCGTTGGCGCAAGCGATCATCCTCGACATCTATCCAAAACCGGAACATGGCCGAATGCTCGCGATCTGGGGTGCCGCGATCATGGCCGGTCCGATGCTGGGGCCGGTGCTCGGCGGGGTGATCACCGATATGGCGTCGTGGCGCTGGATTTTTGGGATCAATGCGCCGCTGGGTGCGATCGCTCTCTTCGGATTGGCGGGGGTACCGTCGGGCCGCCGGCTGCGCAGTGGCGATCCGGTCGATTGCTGGGGCATCATCCTGCTGGTGATCGCCACCGGATCGCTGCAGCTGGTGTTGCAACGCAGCATTGGCCGGATCTGGCCGCCTTCGCCGGAGACCCTCGGTGAACTGACCGTCGAGATTGGCGCCGGCGGATTGATTGCGCTGCGATGCTGGCGGAGCCGCTTCTCATTGTTCCGGTTTGACGTGTTCCGCGACCTCAACTTTGCGCTTGCAGCCTTGTACAATTTCCTGGTCGGGGCGATGTTGTTCGCGACAATCGTCTTCATCCCGGCTTTGGCCGAGGGCCCGTTCGCGTGGAACGCGACGGAATCCGGTTTGGTGATTGCGCCAAGAGGGATCGGAACGATGGCGATGATGGTCGCCATTCGCCAGATCATCAACCGGGTCGATCAACGCGCCTTGCTCGCAATCGGGCTATTGATCACCGCTGGCGCGCTGGCGCTGATGGCGCGCGTGCCGCCGCATGACGGACAACTGTGGCTGGCGATGACCAGTGCGGCGCAAGGGGTCGGTGTCGGGCTGCTGTTCACACCGCTCAGTACGATCGCCTATTCGACCCTCGGAGCAGAGCTGCGCACCGATGCCGCCGGCGTCTACAATCTCGTCCGGCAACTTGGCTGCGCCACCGGTGTCGCGGCGATGACCGCGGTTTTGCAGGCGCGAATTCAGATCCGGCTGGCGGATCTCTCCGCCGAAGGCATGATCGTCGCGTCGTCGGCGGGCCCGTCTTCGATCGTCTCGTTTGGCGCTTACACCGACTGCTTCCAATTGCTGGCGATCGCCACACTGGCAATGGCTCCGGGTGTCGCGCTGTTTCGAACCGTCCGCGCAAATCGCCGCGAAACCGCCGTCCCGACACCGCAATCTTCGGTTGTCCCCGATCCGCAGTCAAACGTCGGCGATAGCGACTAGATCACGGAATCGACAGCAGGATTCACGCATGAAATGGAAGCTCTGTTTTCGCATTTCATGCGATCCTGCTCTAGCCGAGACCCAAGGCCGCACGGGTAAAGCGCTCGGCGTCGGTCAGCGGTTGTGGCAGGTAACGCGGCAGCACCACGCGCACGGTAGTCCCTTCGCCAACACGGCTCGAAATCGTCAACGTCCCGCCATGCGCCTCGACCAGGCCCTTGGTGATCGGCAGCCCGAGACCGGTACCGCCATATTGCCGGGTCGTCACCGGCTTTGCCTGACCAAAGGGCTGCAGCGCTCTCTGCTGTTCCTCCGGATCCATGCCGATGCCGTGG
>DATJLK010000073.1:0-64715 GCA_035509615.1 Allostellaceae bacterium
ACCTTGTCGTGCGATCATCGCGCCGTTGACGGTGCGGTCGGCGCACAATTCCTCGCCGCCTTCAAAAAGTTGATCGAAGACCCGCTGACGATGCTGCTGTGAGGGACAATGTTCGCGATCTTGGAGCGCGGGGTCCCGCCCGCTGCGGACCGGAGGTCCGCGCTCCGACCGTGAGGGGAGATGTCCGAAACTTCCTATGATCTGATCGTCGTCGGCGGTGGGCCGGGCGGCTATGTCAGCGCGATCCGAGCGGCGCAACTCGGCTTGAAAACGGCCGTTGTCGAGCGCGAACATCTTGGCGGCATCTGCCTCAATTGGGGCTGCATTCCGACCAAGGCGTTGCTGCGCAGCTCCGAGATCGCCCACATCCTGCATCACCTCGATCAGTACGGCTTTTCGGCGACCGATATCCGCTATGACGCGGCCAAGGTGGTGGCGCGCTCGCGCGCCGTCGCCAAGCAGTTGTCGAACGGCGTCGCCTACCTCCTCAAAAAGAACAAGGTCGACGTGTTCGACGGGCAGGGCCGGCTCGCCGGCAAGGGCCGCCTTGCCGTTACCAAACAAGAAGCCGCGGTCGCCGATCTTGCCGCACCCCACATCATTCTGGCGACCGGGGCGCGGGCGCGCTCCTTGCCGGGTCTTGAACCCGACGGCGAGCGGGTGTGGACCTATAAGGAGGCAATGATCCCAGCCGCGATACCGAAATCGCTGCTGGTCGTCGGCTCGGGGGCGATCGGCATCGAATTCGCCAGCTTCTATCATGACATGGGTGCGGAGGTTACGGTCGTCGAAGTGCTCGACCGGGTGTTGCCGGTCGAGGATGAGGAAATCTCCGCCTTCGCCCGCAAATCCTTCGAAAAACAGGGAATACAGATCCATACCAGCGCCACGGTGAAAGCGCTGACCCGTTCCGGCGACCAGATCACGGCGCAGATCGAGACCGGCGGCAAAGCGAGCGGGCTGACGGTCGAAAAGGTGATCCTGGCGGTCGGGATCGTCGGCAATGTCGAGGGCATCGGCCTCGAAGACACCGCGGTCAAGGTCGAACGCACGCATGTCGTCGTCGACGAATGGCTGCGGACCGGCGAGCCCGGCATTTACGCGATCGGCGATCTCGTCGGCCCACCCTGGCTGGCGCATAAGGCGAGCCACGAAGGTGTCATCTGCGTCGAACACATCGCCGGGGTCAATGACGTGCACCCGCTCGACATCCGCAACATCCCGGCCTGCACCTATTGCCGGCCACAGGTCGCCAGCGTCGGGCTGACCGAAGCGGCGGCGCGGGCCGCCGGCTATGAAGTCAAAGTCGGGCACTTTCCGTTTATCGGCAATGGCAAGGCCATCGCCTATGGCGAGCCCGAAGGCATGGTCAAAACGATCTTTGACGGCAAGACCGGCGAACTGTTGGGAGCACATATGGTCGGCGCCGAGGTCACCGAGTTGATCCAGGGCTACACGATCGCCAAGACTCTCGAGACGACCGAGGCCGATCTTATCCGAACGATCTTTCCGCACCCGACGATCTCGGAAACGATGCACGAGGCCGTGCTTGACGCTTACGGGCGCGCCATCCACTTCTAGGGCCAAGCCGTCACTTGCGACCCGCGGGGAGGAATCTTGAGCCACGGCGATCGCAGCTGTTGAGATTGCTTCGCCTGTTCAGGTCTTCGCACCCAACAAGATGGCTCAGGGATAGGATACGGTAAATCGCTTCTCTCGGAACCGGGGCCCGCTTTCGAACGCCGGACAGGTGGATCGGCGGGATCAGGATCTGTCCCGGGTCTATGCCATCGGCTAACGGCCGGAGCGAAGCGGTCTGGCGTCTGTTTTATCGAGCGTGGGCCGGCCCAGCCGGCTGGTAGGAAGTCGGAATGACGCGTATCCCTGCGGTGGATTTGGCTCTGCGGCACCCGGAAAAGGCCCATCGGTCGGACAGCCCGGTGCGGCGCAAACCCGACTGGCTGCGTGTCAAAGCGCCGGGCTCGCCGGAATACCGGCAAACCCATCGCTTGATGCGCGAGTTGCAGCTCAATACGGTTTGCGAGGAGGCGGCCTGTCCGAATATCGGCGAGTGCTGGAAGGAAAAGCACGCGACGGTCATGATCCTCGGGCGAGTCTGCACGCGCGCCTGCAGCTTTTGCAATGTCGCGACCGGGCACCCGGACCTGCTTGACCCGCATGAGCCGCAGCGCGTCGGCGAGGCGGTGGCGGCACTCGGCCTCGCCCATGTGGTCGTCACCTCGGTCGACCGCGACGATCTTGCAGATGGCGGGGCGGGGCAGTTCGCACGCACGATCGCGGCGATCCGTAACACCGCGCCCGCGACCACGATCGAGGTCCTGACCCCCGATTTCCTGCGCAAGGAAGGGGCGCTCGAGACTGTCGTTGCCGCCCGGCCCGATGTCTTCAACCACAATCTCGAAACCGTGCCGCGTCTTTACGCTGAGGTAAGACCAGGGGCGCGATATTTTCATTCGCTGCGCCTGCTCGATCAGGTCAAGCGGCTCGACCCGGCGCTCTTTACCAAATCGGGGATCATGGTCGGACTGGGCGAGGACAAGACCGAGGTGCTGCAGGTCATGGACGATCTGCGCACGGCCGAGGTCGATTTCCTGACCATTGGACAATATCTGCAGCCGACGCCGAAACATCATGCGGTTGCCGGGTTTGTCACACCGGAAGAATTTGCCGGCTACAAGCGCATGGCGTCAGGCAAGGGCTTTTTGCTGGTGTCGGCATCACCATTGACCCGGTCGTCCTACCATGCCGGCGAGGATTTCGCGCAATTGCGGGCGGCCCGATTGGCCCGCCTTGCCGCCGGCTAAAGCCGCCGATATGCCGACTCATACCGAGCGCCGCGTCGTTCCCTACGCGCCGGAGCAGCTGTTCGATCTCGTCGCCGATATCGAGCGCTATCCAGAATTTCTGCCGTGGTGCCGCGGTGCGCGCATCCGTGAGCGCCAGTCGCACCTGATCGTTGCCGATCTGATCATCGGCTTCAAAATGTTTCGCGAGCGGTTCACATCGCGAGTGGAACTCACGCCGCCGCGCCAGATCGACGTCACCTATGCCGAAGGGCCGTTTCGCTATTTGTACAATCACTGGATCTTCGAAAGAGTGCCGGAAGGCTGCCAAGTCGATTTCTTTGTGGATTTCGAATTCAAATCCCGGCTGATGCAAAAGGTCATTGAAATGCTGTTCGGCGAAGCAGTGCGTCGCATGGTCAGCGCCTTCGAACGGCGCGCCCGCGACCTTTACGGCGGTCACAAGCAGGAAAGCGCCGATACCGCTGCCGTGTGACCGGACGGCTCACCGGTACCCGACATTCCCGAACCGCCCGACATTCCCGAACCGCAGAGTGCGGGCCTTGCAGACAACAGCGGGTGGGGTTGGGCCAGGTGGTCCGGGTGAGACCAGGCGGCCGGAGCGGGCCGGTAGCGGCTACCGATCGGCGGGCGCCGGCTTTGGCATGGCCTTGTAAGTCAAGTAGCCGGCATGGCTGATGGCCAGCAATCCAATAAATGACGGGCTCAGCGCCGGAAGCGAAGCGAGTGGATCCTGGTGGATGATCGCACTCACCATCATCCCACCATAGGCGACAAGCAGCAGCATCGTGATCAGCAGCTGCTGGACCTTGGAGAGGTCGACCGTCCCGGCATTGGCGACTTCATCGCCGCTGATGATGTCGCTCCACCGCGCCAGGCTCTGCTCGGTGCGGACCATGACATGGCCCATGCTTTTGATATTGTCCGGCGTCGTCCGCGTTTGATCGGCGAGTCGCTGTGCGGCGGCGGCAGCCTGGGCCTCGCTAGGCTTGCTGTCTGCTTTCAGAGCGAGTACCGCGGGCGTTGCGGCGGTGGTAAAAATCGCGATCCCCATGGCGGCCAGCAAGTCTCCCGGAATCGTTATGTCAAGCGGGTCCTTTGCAGCGCCAAAATAGCCGAAGATGCGCAGTTCGGCCGCGGTGAACAACGCCGCCAGAACAAGCACGGTCCACCCGGCCATCTGCATCTTTGACAAGCTGTACGCATTGCGGCTGCTCAACGCGAAACCCCAGATCGACTGCGACACAACCGCACCAAAGCCGATGACAAGCAGGGCAACCGCGAGCAGCTGTCCAAGGAAAACCCCGACGGCGACAAGGGCATTGCCTGAGCCGGCATGCGATGACAGACCCAGCACCGCAGCACCAAGCCCGAGCAGGACAAAGCCTGCAACGACCAACCGCCTCCACAGGCTTGTTCCGCGCATGCCCATCTCCCATGACGAAGTTTCTGCGATTATCTCGGCCGAGCCGATTATGATCCATGTCGTCCGCGATGGTGTGACGGACGCCACAGGCGGGGCAAAAACCGATAGAATTCCCGGACTGATCCGTCAAAAATCTTCTGCCGCTCGGGAACGGAAAAAGCGGGCGAGGCAGTCGCGAGCTTGTGCGCAGACAATAGGGGGTGATGATGCCTGATCACGTAAGGCTGTATGCGAGCGTCGGCCCGCACCTGACGCACTACGATATCGATGTCGAAAACGCGACCCTGACGCGCCGTGGCACGGTCAGCCTGCCGGCCAATGTCCATTACGCCTGGCCGCATGCCTCGCGCGCTTACCTCTATGTCGCGTCGAGCGATAGCGCCTCAGGTATCGGCGGTTTTCTCGGCAACAAGCACCATGTCAGCGCCCTGCGCATCGATCCTGCGACCGGCGCGCTGTCACCGCATGGCGCGCCGATCCCATTGCCGACCCGACCGATCCATATGACCAGCGATATTCCTTCGCGCCATCTGTTGGTCGCTTTCAGCAACCCGAGCGGAGTGCGCGTCTATAGCGTCAATCCCGATGCCACGCCCGGCGCCGAAGTCGCACAACATCAGGCGATCGACGCCGGCATCTACGGGCATCAGGTCCGGGTTAGCCTCGACAACCGGTTGGCGATCCTGGTCACCCGCGGTCATGACGCGGCCGGGGGCAAAGCCGAAGAGCCGGGCGCGTTGAAGGTGTTCGGCTATCAGGATGGGCAATTGAGCGGCGAGGTCTCGGTGGCGCCCGGCGGCGGTTACGGGTTCGGCCCGCGCCATCTCGATTTCCACCCGCGGAAACCCTGGGTTTACGTGTCGCTGGAGCGGCAGAACCGGCTCGACATGTTCGCGACAGCAGACGGCCGGCTGTCGCCCGAGCCGCTGTTCAGCAAGGGAACCTTGGCCGAGCCCGACAACATCCGCGGGCGGCAGGTCGCCGGGACGATCCATGTGCATCCCAACGGCGGTTTTGTCTATGTCGCGAACCGCGCGTCGAGCACGGTGGGCGAGGGTGCTGAGCGCGTTTTTGCCGGCGGCGAGAATACGCTTGGCGTCTTTGCGATCGATCCCGCGACCGGCGAGCCCAGGCCGATCCAGCATGTCGATACCCGCGGCATCCATTGCCGCACCTTCCATATCGACCCGAGCGGGCGGCTGCTGGTCGCGGCGCACATCATCGGCTTGCCAGTCAAAGAGCACGGCGTGATCCGCAATGTTCCGGCGTGTCTGTCGCTGTTTCGGATCGGTGCCGACGGCAAACTCGATTTCGTGCGCAAATACGATGTCGAAGTCGGCGACCAGCAGATGTTCTGGATGGGCATGGTATAGTGCCCGAGCGGACGGCCACCCCCTCGGTGAGACAACGAAGGCCAACTCCCCTCCTTCGATGCGTGTCTTGGTCGCCGCTCGGACGGCGGCATTCGAACGACAGAATAGGTCGGTAGAATGGCGGATTATGTCGATTTCGAGACAGGGGCGCGCGGCTTCCAGAGAATGGTCGCGATGCGCGACGGCGTCCGG
Source organism: Allostellaceae bacterium (assembly GCA_035509615.1). Classification (GTDB taxonomy): domain Bacteria; phylum Pseudomonadota; class Alphaproteobacteria; order ATCC43930; family CGMCC-115725; genus AP-15. The sequence continues at coordinate 5,817 of DATJLK010000073.1, forward strand.
CTCAACACCTTTGTCTTTCTGCCGGCCGGAGGCGGGTCGCGCTGGCCGGTGATTCTGCAGCGCACCCCCTACGGCATCGCCGGCGCGGATGCCGCTGACAAATTCGATTGCAGCAAGGCCTGGCTGCCGAGTGCGGCCGAGCCGATGCGCGGCTCGATCCTGCGCGGCTGGCGCAACCTCGTCGCCCATGGCTATGCCGCGGTCTACCAGGACACCCGCGGCCGGCACGGATCGGAAGGCGAGGATCGTGTCTATGCCGATGATGCGGCCGATGGCAATGACACGCTCGAATGGATTGCGCGGCAGTCCTGGACCAACCAGCGCGTCGGCGTCTCCGGCTCCTCAGCGGGGGCGACGACCGCCTTTGCCGCGGCTTCGACCCGGCATCCGAGCCTGCGCGCCTTTTTTGCACAAGCAGGGGCGTCGAGCATTTATGACGATGTCGTCTATGAAGGCCAATCGATCGAGATGGAGCGGCTGTGGCTGTGGGTGGCGCGCAACATCCCCGGCCTGTCGGCCTCGCATCGCGAGATGGTCAGCGAACGCTTTGGCATCGGTGCGGCCGAATTCCAGGCCACCACCGCCTCGGCCGCAGCCCGCTACGCCCGGCTCGATGCTGCCCGCGAGGCGGATCCGCCGTTTGTCGGCTCGGCCGATTGGATGCGGCTGCCCTTGACCCAGTACCCCGATTTCGCCACCGGACAGCCGTTCCTTGACGACATCATCACCCATCCGGCCCCGGACGCGTTTCGCGCGGCGCATAATTTCCGTCGCACCATCAACATTCCCGGGTTTCACATCACCACCTGGTTCGACATCTTTCAGACAAGCGTCATGGCGGCGTTTGCCGAAATCCTGGCGCGCGCCGGCAACCAGAAATTATGGATCGGACCGAACGAGCATTATTTCGTCTACCACAATAATTTCTGGCGGCACGACCCGTATTTTGCCTGGTTCGACTATTGGCTGAAAGGCGAGCAGAACGGCGTCATGGACGGTCCCGCGGTGTCGTATTCACCGCGCGCCTGGGTCGAGGATCGCGAGAGCTATGCCCCGAACGACTGGCACACCGCCGAGCGCTGGCCGCCGCCGGGGGCACTGCCGTGCCGGCTTTATCTGCGCGGCGACGGCAGCCTCGATGCCACCGCACCGAACGGTCCGGCGCGCCACTACCGCTATGACCCGCGCCGGCCGATCCCGAGTGCAGGCGGGCGCAACATGCTGATCGAGGCCGGCCCGCACGACCAGCGCCCGGTCCACGCCTTGCCCGATTACGGGCTCATTTACACCGGCACGCCGCTGCGAGATCCGCTGACGATCGCCGGCAATGTGCGGTTGACTCTGCACGTTCAGTCCGACTGCCCCGACACCGATTTCGTCGGCAAGCTGATCGATCTTCACCCCGATGGCCGGGCGATGCTGCTGATGGACGGGATCACCCGCGCGCTCTACCGCGATCCTTCGGGCGAGCCGCGCCCGCTGACACCGGACCAGGTCGAACGGATAACGATCGACCTCGGCCACATCTGCCATACCTTTGCCGCCGGGCACCGCCTCGAGATCGACGTCACCAGCAGCAATTTCCCGCGTCGCGCCCGCAATACCAACAGTGGTCACCCGATTCTGGCGAACGACACCGAGGCCGACATTCGCGTTGCCGCCAACACGATCCATCATGGCGAAGCAACACCCTCATATGTCGAAATCCCGGTGCTGCGCCAGATTCCCCAATCTAACGCTAACGCTTAACGCGAATAGCTCAGACGACCGCGAGCGGGCGGTATGGCCCGGGAGGCGGCTCGATGCGAATCGGATCGCCCGGGCGGACCTCGCCGCTCGCCAGGACGATGCCCATGATCCCGGCCTTGCGCACAAGACCACCGGCGGCGTCGCGATCGAGGGTGGCGGCCATCAGGCCCTTCCGGATCTTGTCGAGTTGGGCGCAGGGGTTGCGCAGCCCGGTCACCTCGACCATCGCGTTATCGCCGATGTGAAGTCGGGTCCCGGCCGCGAGCCCGAGCAAATCGACGCCCGACGTCGTGATGTTCTCGCCCATCTGCCCGGGTGCCAAATCAAACCCCTTCTGCCGCAACTCCTCGTGCAACTCGGCATGGATCAGGTGTACCTGCCGCAAATTGGTCGCCGCGGGATTGCTCCTGACGCGAGAGCGATGCTTGACGGTTACACCCTGATGCGCGTCGCCATCGACGCCGAGCCCGGCTACCAGCCGGATGCGGACCTCGTTGGCCTTGACCAGCGTGTGACGCGGACTGCGGCTGACCGCGGTGACGACCCCGCTCATCTCGGCCTGCTCTCGGGCTATTCCGCCGCTGCCGGCAGTCGCTGCGGGAAAATGCGGTCGTAGAGTTTGGGACGCTGCCATTGCGTCAACAGGCCCTGCTTGGTGCCGCAGAAGGGAGTCTTTTCGTTGCCGTCCCAGCCCGCACGCAATTCGCGCACGCGATCGAGGCTGACCGTCACGACCGACATCCCGACATTGGTGCTCTCGTAATGGGTGCGTTCGGGTCCGGCGATGATCGCGAGCCCGCGCTCGTTTGCCGGATCAAAAATGTCGCGGGTCGAAACCACCAGCGCCAGGTTCTCGATCGCCCGCGCCCGCAGCAGGGTATGCCAAGTCTCCCATAAATTGCCGGTGCCGCTGAGCCCGGCCGGCAGAAAGATGATTTCGGCGCCGCGCAGAGCCAATGCGCGCGCGAAACCTCAGGCATGTAGACCTCGCTGCGCATGCCGAGCCCGACCTTGCCGTGAACGGTATCGAACACCGGGAAATGATTGCCCGGGACCCATTCGAATTCCCACACCCCACCGCCGCCGATCCGGCTCGAATAGATCCACGGGCCGTTCGGGTGGGTGCGGCGATAGCGCACCGGCGCGCGGCCGTCCGGATAAGCCATGCAGGCCAAGTTGTAGGCGGTCCGCTGGGCGTGATCGATCGGCTCCATCGTGCCAAAGACAACATGCGTGCCATGCCGCTGTGCGGCCTCGGCGATGCGGCCGCTGGGATCATAGGCCGCCGGCATGCGCCAGGGACCGGGGTAGCTCTCCGGAAAGCAGACGGAATCCGCCCCTTCGCCGGCGGCGCGACCGATCCAGCGCGCCGCGTCGTCGACTTTTTTGACGTCATCGGGCGGCGGGTTCGAGTGGGGCTGCACGACCGCGATGTTGAAGCTCGTCAACTCGGATCTCCTGGCGGTTTATTCCGAATGAGCGGCATCGGCGAGGAGCCGAAGGGCGGCGATCAGCGCCGCTGTGCGCACCGCGGACCGGTCGCCGGCAAAGATATGGCGTTCGGTCCGGCAACCGCCGTCGCGCCGGGCGAGACCTAAGATCACCAGCCCGACCGGCTTTTCGGCGCTGCCGCCACCTGGACCGGCAACGCCGGTGACCGATATCGCGAGATCGACCGGGGCGCGCCCGATCGCGCCCGCTGCCATAGCTGCTGCGGTCTCGGCGCTGACCGCTCCGTGAGCGGCAATCGTCGCCGGCGGCACGCCCAGCAATTCTGCTTTTGCCTGGTTCGAATAGGTCACAAAGCCGCGCTCGACGACCTCCGACGAGCCGGCGATTGCGGTCAGCGCCGCCGCCACAAGACCGCCGGTGCAGGATTCCGCGGTCGCGACGTGCCATCCGCGCGCCCTACAGGACTCGAGCGCCGCTTCCGCCAAGTCCAGGATCTCAGATGCGAACACGAACAGCTCCAGCAATGGCCAGCACGGCCGCCAGCACCGCAAAAGCGTAGCCTGCCGCCAGAATGTCGTCGAGCATGATGCCAAACCCGCCTCTGACTCTCAGATCGGCCCAGCGCACCGGCCACGGCTTCCAGATGTCGAACAGACGGAACAGCAGAAATGCCAGCGCCCAGGCGGACGGCTCAGGCGGTGCTGCGAGCAGCACCAGCCAAAGCCCCGCCACCTCATCGACGACAACCGCGCCGGGGTCCTGAACTCCGCTTGCGTTGGCAACGGCCCCAGCCGCCCAGCACCCGCCGACAAAGACGGCCGCAAAGGCAGCCGCCAGTCCCGGAGCGCCCCACCGACCGCGGATCATCCATCCGATCGGCAAAGCGGCGAGCGCGCCCCAGGTGCCCGGGGCCAACGGGATCAGCCCGATCCCGAACCAGGTCGCAATCAGCAGCGCAATGCCATGCAGCGGCGAGCCGGGACGCGATCGCAGGGGGGTGGACGTCGCCGCTATTCCGAGCAACCCGGCGATCACATCGGCAATCGCACGGTGGCGACGGCTTGGGCGGCGATGCCCTCGCCGCGGCCGGTGAAGCCGAGGCGATCGGTTGTCGTTGCCTTGACGCTGACCCGCTCGGCGGCGATGCCGAGAATCGCGGCCACTCGCTCGATCATCGCGGTGCGGTGCGGGCCGATCCTCGGACGCTCGCAGATGATCGTCACATCCACCGCGGCAACGATGCCGGCGCGGGCGCGGACGAGGCCTGCGGCGTGTTGCAGGAAGCGGTCGGAGGAGGCGGCGCGCCATTGCGGATCGCCGGGGGGAAAATGCTGGCCGATGTCGCCGGCGCCAATCGCCCCCAACACCGCGTCGGTCAAAGCATGCAAGCCGACATCGGCATCGGAGTGTCCGACGAGACCAGCGCCATGCGGGACCTCGATGCCGCAAATGACGATCCTGTCACCGGGTCCGAAGGCGTGGACATCAACGCCCTGCCCGACGCGAACATCGCCAAACCGCGCGGCGAGCAGCCGTTCGGCAGCGACGAGATCTTCGGCAGTGGTGATCTTGAAGTTGTCTTCGTCGCCGGCCACCAGCAGCGGCATCAGTCCGGAAGCTTCGGCGACGGCCGAATCATCGGTCAGTTCGCGCCCGGCGGCGGCGCGGTGGGCGGCGAGGATCGCTGCAAAATCGAAGCCTTGCGGCGTCTGCGCGCGCCATAGATGAGAGCGGTCGACCGTCGTGCGGATCACCCCGTCCACCGCCTCTTTGACGGTATCACGCAAGGCCAGGCACGGGATCGCCGCCGGCGCGCGGTCGAGAGCGTCGATCACCCGGTCGATCAGCGCCCTATCGGGAAACGGCCGGGCGCCGTCATGGATCAGCACGGACTGCGGCCGATGGACGCTCAGCGCTTCGAGCCCAAGCCGGACCGATTCCTGTCGGGTGGCGCCACCGGCGCATGGCGGCAAGACCCGGAGGCCGGCCATGGCCCGGTTGAACAAGGGGCGATCTTCCGGCCGGATCATCACCTGCACATCGGCAATGTGCGGATGTGCAGCAAAGGCGGCAACCGCATGATGCAACACCATCTGGCCTGCGAGCGGCAAATACTGCTTGGGCTGCTCGCCGCCGAAGCGGCTGCCGCGGCCGGCCGCGACGACAAGGGCATAAACCGATCGCATTGCCACAAACTAACCGACACCTTTTCACTTTGCCAACGCATCCTTGCCGTGTTGCATTCGGCAGCGTTGATGTTGCACCGCAAAACGAAACCGGTTACGCTCTGCTTAATCGCTAGGCAATTATGTAATATGCTTAAGAAATGAGCATAAAACTTGGTTCTCTAATCATCGACGAACCAGTGATCCTGGCCCCGATGTCGGGTGTCTCGGATCTGCCGTTCCGTCGTCTCGTCAAGGGCTTGGGCGCGGGCCTCGTGGTCTCTGAAATGATCGCCAGCGAAGCGATGGTGCGCGAAAGCCGCAAGACGATGACGATGGCCAAAAGCTGCGCCGAAGAGCAGCCGATGGCAGTTCAGCTCGCTGGCTGCGAGCCGCATATCATGGCCGAAGCAGCCAAGATCAATGCCGATCGCGGCGCACAGCTGATCGACATCAATTTCGGCTGCCCGGTCAAAAAGGTCGTGAATGGCTACGCCGGTTCAGCGCTGATGCGCGACGAAATCCACGCCGCTCGCATCCTCGAAGCCACAGCGAGGGCGGTCGATCTGCCGGTAACGCTCAAGATGCGAACCGGCTGGGATGAGCAAAACCGCAATGCGCCGCGGCTCGCCCAAATTGCGCAAGCTTGCGGCATCGGCATGATTACCGTGCACGGCCGCACCCGTTGTCAGCTCTATTCCGGTTCGGCCGACTGGGCCTTCATCCGTGAAGTCAAGGAAGCCGTCACGATCCCGGTCGTCGTCAATGGCGACATCGAGACGCTCGAGGATGCCGACCGGGCGCTCGCCCAATCGGATGCGGATGGTGTGATGGTTGGTCGGGGCTGCTACGGCCGGCCGTGGTTCCTGCGCCAAGTGATCGCCTGGCTGGCCGGACGCCGCCGGGTCCCCGATCCGCCGCTCGACGTGCAGCTCACAATCATCGAGGACCATTACGAGGAGATGCTGTCGCATTATGGCGTCGATGTCGGCGTGCGCATCGCGCGCAAGCACGTCGCCTGGTATTCGAAAGGGTTGCCGGGATCGGCCGAATTTCGGGCGGCGGTCAACCAGGCGACCGATCCGGTCCGGGTCAAGGCGCTGATACGGGCCTTTTACGAGCCGCTCCTGGCTCGTTGCGCTGCATAATGCGGCCGCCGTTCCGCCGGCGCGCCACCCAGCGCGCCCAGCTGCAAGCGCTGCCCGACCCCGCGGCAGTGCTGGCGGCACTCGGCGATCCGGTGATCGTCATCGATCGCGACGGCGAAATCCGGATGGTCAACCCGGCGGCCGAGCAATTTTTCGGCACCGGTGCGGCGGCGCTGCAGGGCACGGCACTGGCTGAATTGGTGGCACCGCACAGCCCGTTATTGTCGCTGATCGAGACGGTACGGCGGGTTGGCAACACGATGTCTGAATATGACGTGCCGCTCGAAGGGCCGCGATTTGGCGGCCGTACGGTGACGATCCAGGCAGCACCGGTCGGCGACGCCACGGATCAGCTGGTGTTGACCCTGCACGAGCGCTCAATGGTCGACAAGCTCGATCGCCAGCTGACACACCGCAACGCCGCGCGGTCGATGACGGCGATGGCGGCGATGCTGGCGCACGAGGTCAAGAACCCGCTCTCCGGCATTCGCGGTGCGGCACAGTTGCTCGAGCAGGATGCGGATGAGGCCGGGCGCCAGCTGACCCGGCTGATCTGCGATGAAACCGATCGGATCGTGGCGCTCGTCGATCGCATGGAGGCGTTCTCCGATCATCAGCCGATCACCCGCGCCGCGGTCAATATCCACGAGGTGCTCGAGCGCGTCCGCAAGCTGGCGCAATCCGGGTTCGCGCGCCATATCCGTTTTGTCGAAGAATACGATCCGTCGCTGCCGCTGGTGCACGGCAACCGTGACCTCCTGGTGCAGGTATTCCTGAACATCGTCAAGAATGCGGCCGAAGCGGCCCCGATCGCTGATGGCGAGATCATTCTGGCGACCGCCTATCGCTACGGCCTGCGCCTCGCCGGACCCGGCGGCGAGGGGCGCCGGCATCTGCCATTGATGGTGGCAGTGACCGACAACGGCGCCGGCATTCCCGAAGACATGCGTCCCTATCTGTTCGATCCGTTTGTCACCAGCAAGAGAAACGGAACTGGCCTTGGTCTTGCATTAGTTGCCAAGGTGATCGGCGACCACGGTGGCGTCATCGAGTTTGACAGCCAGCCCCGTCGAACCGTGTTCAGGGTGTTTCTGCCGGTGGTCGCGCAGGACGGTATCGGGTGATGACTTCGACGATCCTGGTGGCCGACGACGATCGCGCGATCCGAATGGTGCTCAACCAGGCGCTGATTCGGCTCGGGCATGATGTACGGATGACCGGTAACGCCGCCACCCTGTGGCGCTGGGTCGCGGCCGGCGAGGGCGATCTCGTGATCACCGATGTGATCATGCCGGATGAGAACGGGCTCGACCTGATTCCTCGCATCAAAAAGATCCGGCCCGATTTGCGCATCATTGTGATGAGCGCCCAAAACACGCTGTTGACCGCGGTCAAGGCGACTGAGCGCGGCGCCTTTGAGTACCTGCCAAAGCCGTTCGATTTGCGCGAACTGGTCAATGTTGTCGAGCGTGCGCTGACCGCGCCGCATCCAGACGGAGCGGCAGGGCCCGACGACGACATCGAGGATCAGCTGCCGCTGATCGGCCGGTCGCCGGCAATGCAGGAGATCTATCGCGTGATCGCCCGGCTGATGGGCACTGATCTGACGGTGACGATCGTCGGCGAGAGCGGCACCGGCAAGGAGCTTGTCGCGCGCGCGCTGCACAATTACGGCAAGCGCCGAAATGGCCCGTTTGTCGCGATCAACATGGCGGCGATCCCGCGAGAACTGATCGAAAGCGAGTTGTTCGGGCATGAGAGAGGCGCCTTCACCGGGGCGACTGCGCGCAACATGGGGCGGTTTGAGCAGGCGCAAGGCGGCACCCTGTTTCTCGACGAGATCGGCGACATGCCGCTTGAGGCGCAAACCCGATTGCTGCGGGTACTGCAGGAAGGCGAATTCACCGCCGTCGGCGGGCGCGTGCCGATCCGCGCCGATGTCCGCGTCATCGCCGCGACCCATCACGATTTGCGCAACCTGATCCGCCAGGGCTTGTTCCGCGAAGATCTGTTTTATCGATTGAATGTAGCGCCGATTCGCCTGCCGCCGCTGCGTGAGCGCAGCGCCGATATCCCGGCGCTGGTGCGTCATTTCGTGGCGCTGGCCGCGCGCGAAGGGCTGCCGCCAAAGCGCCTCGACGACGAGGCGATGGAACGCCTTCGCAGCTATCGATGGCCCGGCAATGTACGTGAACTCGAAAACCTGATTCGACGATTGGCCGCGTTGTACTCGCAGGAGGTCATCGGGCTTTCGGTGATCGAGGCTGAACTCGGCGAGGCCTTCAACCCGCCGGATACCGCCCAGATTGCTCCCGGCGAAGGGCTGTCGGGCGCGGTCGAGAACCACATCCGCAGCTACTTTGCCGCGCACAAGGGCGGTCTGCCGGCGGCGGGGCTCTATGACCGGGTGTTGCGCGAGGTCGAGCGGCCATTGATCGTGCTCACGCTCGGTGCGACGCGCGGAAACCAGATCAAGGCGGCTCACCTGCTCGGGCTCAACCGCAATACATTGCGCAAAAAAATCCGCGAATTGGACATTCCGGTAGTGCGCGGATTAAAATAGCGGGTGGTTTTGCGTAAATGGCCTGTCGGTGCCGAGGCGTCGCGTCGAGGCGCGCTCTATTGCCTCGGCAACGATGCGGCAGCCGCTCACGAGAGCGGCGCTGCGCGTTGGGGGTCGTCGATGAAGCTGATGCGGCGGGTTCGGATGTGGGCCGGCCGAATCGGTCTGTGGCACAAGCTGGCGATCGCCCTGGCGATTGCCGCCTTGGCATCTGGCGTCGCGACCTACTCGACAGCCACCGGCGTCTCGCTGTTCAGCTCTCGGCCCAGCGCCGTCCCGTCGCTGCTCAATCTTGATCTCGTACTGTTGCTGGCCCTCGGCGTCCTGATCGCCAGCCGGTTGCTGCAGGTTTGGGCCGAACGCCGCCGTGGTCTCGCCGGCTCGCGGCTGCAGATTCGCCTCGTCGTGCTGTTCGGGCTGATCGCGGTGATCCCGACCGTCATCGTCGCCGTTTTCTCGTACCTGTTTTTTACTTACGGCGTCGAATCGTGGTTCAGCGACCGGGTGCGAACGGCGGTTTCCAACTCTCTGGCGGTCGCCGAGGCCTATTTGCACGAGCACCAGCAGGCAATCCGGGCCGATGCGCTGGCAATGGCAAACGATCTCAACCGGGACGCTGTCGAACTCGAATTGGATCCCAGCCGCCTCGAACAGGTCGTTTCCGCCCAGGCGGCGCTCCGCGGGCTGACCGAGGCGATGGTCTTTGACCGGGCGGGTCACGTCCTGGCCCGGTCGAGCCTCTCTTTCGCGCTCGGTTTCCAGCCGGTCCCCGATGGTGCGATCCGGGTTGCCGATGAAGGCGATGTCGCGATCATGACCAACGACAGCGATGATCGGGTCCGGGCGTTGGTTCGCCTGGATCAGTTCGGTCCGGTCTACCTTTACGTCGGTCGCTACATCGAGCCCAAAGTTCTCAACTACATGGAGGAAACGCAGCGCGCGGTCACCCAGTACGAGCGCATGGAAAGCCAGCGCTCGGGGTTCCAGGTCACCTTTGCGTTGATCTTTTTGATGGTGGCGATGCTGTTCCTCGTCGTGGTGGTGGCGATCGGGATCAATTTCGCCACCCAGCTGGCGATTCCGATCAGCCAGCTGGCAACCGCGGCCGAGCAGGTACGGGCCGGCGATTTGGCAACTCGCGTGCCGGAACGCGAGCGCGACGACGAACTCGCCTCGCTGAGCCGCGCCTTCAACCGAATGACCAACCAGATCGAGAGCCAGCAGCGCGAACTGCGTGAAGCCAATCGCCAGCTGGACGAGCGGCGCCGATTTACCGAAACGGTTTTGACCGGGGTCTCCGCCGGGGTCATCGGGCTCGACCGCGCCGGCCGGGTCAATCTCCCCAATCGCTCGGCCTCGGCGCTGCTCGGGGTCGACCTCGAACAGTCGATCGGCGAGGATCTTGCGGAGGTGGCGCCGGAAATGGCGGGTCTGCTCGCCGAGGCCGAACGCCGACCCGATCGGCTCGCGCAATCGCAGGTCAAGCTTGCCCGCGGCACCAGCACCCGCACCCTATTGGTGCGGATCGCCGCCGAGCATGATGAACGCGACGTCAGCGGCTTTGTCGTAACCTTTGACGACATCACTGAACTGTTGTCGGCGCAGCGCAAGGCCGCCTGGGCCGACATCGCCCGCCGTATCGCTCACGAGATCAAGAACCCGCTAACCCCGATCCAGCTTGCTGCAGAGCGGTTGCGCCGACGCTATCTGAAAGAGATCAGACAGGATCGCGAGATCTTTACCACCTGCACCGATACGATCATCAGGCATGTCGGCGATATCGGCCGGATGGTCGACGAATTCTCCGCCTTCGCGCGAATGCCGGCGCCCAGCCTCAAACCCGAGAACCTGGTGGAAATCGTGTATCGCGCGATCTTTTTGCAAACCACCGCGCATCGCGAAATCACTTTTGCGACCAGCTTTCCGGATCACCCGGTGATGCTGAACTGCGATGCGCGGCTGGTTGGCCAGGCGGTCCTCAACATCGTCAAGAACGCGATCGAGGCGATCGAGGCACGCACCGCCGAAGACAAGAGCGCCGATCCCGGCCATATCGAGGTATCGGTCAGCGAGACCCAGGGCCAAACCGCGGTCATCATTGAAGACAACGGCAAAGGTCTGCCGAACCAGGGCCGCGAGCGGCTGACCGAACCCTATGTGACAACCCGCGCCAAGGGGACTGGCCTCGGTCTCGCCATCGTCAAAAAGATCATGGAGGATCACGGGGGAGAGCTGATGTTGGAAGATGGCAGCGGACACGGAGCGAGAGTCAGGCTCGTCTTTGCAGTAGAGGCGCGCACCGCCGAGCCATCCGTCCAGGAGCCTGCTATCCGCGAGCCCGCCATCGGCGAACCTGCCGCGAACGATGCCGCGCCAGTGGCGCTGAGCGAAATCGCCCATGGCACATGACATTCTGATCGTCGACGATGAAGCCGACATCCGCATGCTGATCGCCGGCGTGCTGAAGGATGAAGGCTATACGACACGCGAGGCAGCCGACAGCGCCCAGGCTCTGGCGGTGATCCATTCGCGGCAGCCCACTCTGGTGATCCTCGACATCTGGCTGCAAGACAGCGGGCTCGACGGGATCGAAGTTCTGCGAACCCTGCAAGCCGAGATGCCGTCGGTACCGGTTGTCATGATCAGCGGCCACGGTACGATCGAAAGCGCCGTCGAGGCGATCAAGCTCGGGGCGTATGACTTTCTCGAAAAACCGTTTAAATCCGATCGCCTGCTACTGGTCGTCGAGCGCGCTATCGAAGCCGCCCAGCTGCGTCTCGAAAACGAGGAGCTCAAATTGCGGGCCGGCGGCGATATCGATCTCGTCGGCATCTCGCCTGCGTCCAATCAGCTGCGTCAGCAGATTGAGAAGGCGGCGCCAACCGGCAGCCGGGTGCTGATCACCGGTCCGCCCGGCTCTGGCAAGGAAGTCGTCGGGCGGCTGCTGCACCTGCGCTCGCGGCGCGCGAAAGGTCCGTTCGTCCCGGTCAACTGCGCGACGATGCGGCCCGAACGGCTCGAGATCGAGTTGTTTGGCACCGAATACAGCATCGACGGCGCTCCGCGGAAAATCGGCACATTCGAGCGCGCGCATGGCGGTACATTGTTTCTCGACGAAGTCGTCGACATGCCGCTCGAAACCCAGGGCAAGATCGTTCGCGCCCTGCAGGAGCAGACCTTTGAGCGGATCGGCGGGTCGAGCCGGGTCGAGGTCGATGTTCGCGTCGTCGCGTCGTCGAACCGCGAACTTGCCGGCGAAATCAGCGCCGGCCGGTTTCGAGAGGATCTGTTTTATCGCCTCAATGTCGTCCCGATCAAAGTGCCGCCGCTACGCGAGCGGCGCGAAGACATACCGCTGATGGCGCGCCATTTCATGGCGCGCTCGTCCGAAGCGGCGCGGCTGGCGCCGCGCGAGATCGGCGAGGATGCGATGGCGACATTGCAGGCCTATTCGTGGCCAGGCAATGTGCGACAGCTGCGCAACGTCATCGATTGGCTGTTGATCATGGCCCCCGGCGAAGCGCGCGAGCCGATCCACGCCGATATGCTGCCAAACGAAATCACCGCTATCGCGCCGACCGTCGTCAAATGGGAAAAAGGCAGCGAGATCATGACATTGCCGTTGCGCGATGCGCGCGAAGTGTTTGAGCGCGAGTATTTGCTGGCGCAGGTGACCCGGTTTGGCGGGAACATCTCGCGCACCGCGGCCTTTGTCGGCATGGAGCGTTCGGCCCTGCACCGCAAACTCAAGTCGCTGGGCGTCTTTGGCAACGACCGCCCGCCACTGAAACTCGGGACGTAGGTGGCTCGCGCGAGTTGCCAGCCGCGCAAAGGGCTGGAAACGCGTTCTGGCTGCCGGATGGCGAGTGCTGGAATTTTTTGTTCGCCGCCGATGCGCCACCGCCGCTCATCAATGTCCCTGCCGGAAGAGCAGCCGTGTAATGCCGCCCGATCAATACTCTCCAATCGATTATTGAAAGCCCGAGGAGCCAATGACCACCGGCGGCCGCAGGCAATCAATCCGTCCAGCTGAGCCAGGTCGGCAGAGACGGCCATACCGCTGCGGCCACCACGGTGCGGCCTTCCGAATGATGATTTGCCAAAAGGAGCCAACTTCGATTTGCTGAGGGACCGAGACTCGATCTTTTGTGCTACCGGCCTATGCAGTAACCTGCGTTTCGAGGGAGTATTCAGCATGCAGATTCAGCCAGAAGGTTCGTTTGAACAGATCATGCTGAGCCGGTTGCCTCACCATCTCCAATCTCCGACTGGCAACTGATGCGGCTGCTTATGAAAAAAGTGACCGGGTTTTGCGCGAACTGCAGCGGCGTGCTTACGCCTGGCTTCAGAAATGGCGATACCTTGGTCATAGTGGGTAATGCCGGCCCCGATGCCTCCTGCGACGTAACCCGCCCAGGCTGCGGGGCGGCCGTTGTTTAGGAAGCCGGTGCGGTGCGCCATGGTTGATTTGTTGCCGGTCGCGCGCATCGACGATCCAATCATCGGCGCCGGCGCGTCCGACCCTCTCACCCTTCCACCGCGCAAGCTCTACCGCGCGCATCCCGCGGCGGCAGAGTGAGCTCCTCGCCGCCCACTCTCGCGCGACCGCGAGCGATCCTGTTTGATTGGGACAACACGCTCGTCGACACGTGGCTGACCATTCACGAGGCGCTCAACCATGTCATGGCGGCGATGGACAAACCGCCGTGGACGCTCGCCGAGACACGCGCCCGGGTGCGGCTCTCTCTGCGGGAGAGCTTTCCGCTGCATTTCGGTGACCGCTGGGAGGAGGCGAGGGGGATCTATCTCGACCGATTCAGTGCGATCCACCTCGAACGGCTGACACCCCTGACCGGATCGGCCGAAATGGTGGAGGCGCTCGCGGGCGAGGGAATTTTTCTCGGCGTCGTCAGCAATAAAACCGGTGCGCTGCTGCGCCGCGAAGCCGACCAGCTCGGCTGGTCACGCTTTTTCGGCCGCATTGTCGGGGCCGGCGACGCGATCGCCGACAAGCCCGATCCGGCGCCGGTAAGGATGGCGCTCGAACCAAGTGGCGTCGAGGCGGGCAGTGAGGTGTGGTTTGTCGGCGACACCGGTGTCGATATCGAATGCGCCAGCAACGCCGGTTGCGTTTCGGTGTTGTTGGGTAGCGATCTCGCTGCCGAGGAATTGCTGCACTGCACACCGCATTTGACGTTTGCCAATCCGGCAGCGCTGCTGCGCCTCGTCCGGGGCTTGTGATTCACTTTGGCGAGACCATTTCGGGGTTTTGGCAGTTCGCGGTGCAGGGCGCGGCGGCCAAAAGGGCTGAGCCATTCCGGCTTGGCTCCAATAAGGTGAATGGGGGATACCCATGTCTGTGGAGAAGTCACAAAACGTTCAGGACGTGTTTCTGAACCATGTCCGAAAAAACAAGACGCCGGTTACGGTCTTCCTCGTGAACGGCGTCAAGCTTCAGGGAATCATCACTTGGTTCGACAACTTTTGTGTGCTGTTGCGGCGTGATGCCCATTCGCAGCTTGTCTACAAACATGCGATCTCGACAGTGATGCCGGCGCAGCCGATCCAGTTGTTCGAACCGGGGAGAGAGAGCGAGGAACTCTGATTACAGAAGAAACCAAAAGCACTTTTGCTGAACCGAACGGCACGGCGACGACCCGTGCCCTGGTCTTGCATCCGGCGCCGAAATCGCCGCCCGTTCGCGCGAACGGCGAGGCGCCGCGCTCCGTCGAAGCACGGCTCGACGAGGCGGTGGGATTGGCCCGGGCCATCCGACTTGACGTCGTGGCCGCTGAAATTGCGCGGATCGCGCGTCCGCGCCCGGCCACCCTGTTTGGCGGCGGTACCGTCGAGCATTTCCGCGAGGTGATCAAGGACGACGCGATTGGTCTCGTCGTCATCGATGGGGCGCTATCGCCGGTGCAGCAGCGCAACCTGGAGAGAAGCTGGCAAGCCAAGGTTATCGATCGGACCGGCCTGATCCTCGAAATCTTTGGTGAGCGCGCCCGCACCCATGAAGGCCGCTTGCAGGTGGAACTGGCGGCGCTGTCTTACCAGCGCTCGCGTCTGGTCCGATCCTGGACCCACCTCGAACGCCAGCGTGGCGGCTTCGGGTTTCTCGGCGGACCTGGCGAAAGCCAGCTCGAAATCGACCGGCGGCTGATCGGCGAGCGGATCGCGCGGTTGCGGCGCGAACTCGACGGTATCAAGCGGACCCGCACCCTGCATCGCGAGGCGCGGCGCCGCGTGCCGTACCCGGTCGTGGCCCTCGTCGGTTATACCAATGCCGGCAAATCGACATTGTTCAACCGGCTGACCCGATCGGCAGTGATGGCCGATGACATGCTGTTCGCGACGCTCGACCCGACGATGCGGCGGCTCGAACTCCCGTCCGGCCGCACCGTCATCCTGTCTGACACCGTCGGGTTCATCTCGGAATTGCCGACGCATCTCGTCGCTGCCTTCCGTGCGACCCTCGAAGAGGTCACCGAGGCCGACCTCGTCGTCCATGTCCGCGACGCGCACCACAGCGACAGCGAGGCGCAGCGCCACGACGTGCTGACGGTGCTCGCCGATCTTGGGCTCCCCGATCCGGCGCTTGATCCGGCGGCCGAGGACCGGATGATCGAGGCGATGAACAAGATCGATCTGCTCGATCCAACGGCCCGCGCCAGCCTCGACAACCACGTGGCGCGCGACCCGCAGCGCGTCGCGCTGTCGGCTGCGACCGGCGAGGGGTGCGACAGGTTGCTCGAATTGATCGATCGCCACCTCGAAGCAGCAACCCGGCCGATGCGCCTCGACATCCCGCTTGCCGACGGCAAGACGCTCGCCTGGGTCTATCGCCACGGCGAAGTGCTGGGCCGCCGTGACGATGAGGACGCCGCGCATTTGTCGGTTCGCCTGTCGGAAGCCGACATCGCTCGGCTGCGCCACCACCAGCGGCTGCATTAACCCGTCAGCGCTACGGCGCTAGACCATTATCGCTTTAAGTTAACGCACCCTAAGTTTTGTCGCCTCCCCCTGGGGTCCACGTCTTGATCCGCGGATGCCGAACGACAAGACCCGAAACGAAAGACGTGGACGGCCGGATCAAGTCCGGCCGAGGGGATCGAAGGGGTACTCCGTCTGACCGGATCGTGCGCTAACGGGGCGCCCCGTTCACGGTGTTTGGCGCTCGGTCTGCTTGACCTCTTCCCAGAGCACGTCAAGGGCGTCGAGATCGGGGCCGAGACCGCGCTCGGCGGCGATGGTCTCGACCTGGCGGAACCGGCGCTCGAATTTTTGCGTCGCGCGGCGCAGCGCCGCCTCGGGGTCGATGTCGAGCTTGCGTGCCAGATTGGCGGCGGCGAACAGCACGTCGCCGACCTCGTCCTCGACCCGGGCGCGATCAACCGCACCATTGGTCGCAACCTCGAGTTCGGCTTCGAGTTCGGCGATCTCCTCGGCGAGCTTCTCGATGACCGGCGCCGGCGCCGGCCAGTCGAACCCGATCCGAGCGGCGCGCCGTTGGATCTTGGCGGCGCGGAGCAGGGCAGGGAGTGCCAAGGCCACTCCGTCGAGTACGCTTTCCCGGGCGCCGGCCGCCGCGGCCTTGGCGGCACGCTCCTGCGCCTTGTGCTCCTCCCAGGCCGCGGTCTGCGCCGCAGCGCTCGTTATCTCGGCGTCGCCAAAGACATGCGGGTGGCGGCGCACCATCTTGTCGGCGATGGCGGCAGCGACATCGGCGAAATCGAACAAGCCGGCTTCCTCGGCCATGCGCGCGTGAAACACGACCTGGAACAACAGATCGCCAAGCTCGTCCTTCAGCGCCGCCATGTCGCCGCGCGCGATCGCGTCGGCAACCTCATAAGCTTCCTCGATCGTGTAGGGGGCGATCGTCGCAAAATCCTGCTCGCGATCCCACGGGCAGCCCTGCTCGGGTTCACGCAGCCGCGCCATGATCGCAAGCAGGCGCTCGAGGGCAGGGGTCATGTCCGGCGGCTCCTGTTTGGCTTGTCCGATTGCGCCCATCGCCGCAGCATTATCCGATCGGGAGAGGCCACCTCACTTGCCGATATCCAGCGCCTGACCGGATCGGGTTCCCCATAGAACACAGCTAAAAAGTTCATGAAAACATGTCGAATTCATTCATATCCCACTTTTAGCTTGCCATCCCCGACGCGTGGTCGCTGGCCGGCACGTGCTCTCTGGCCGATGCCTTCTCAACCCGGACGGCCGCCTAAAAGACGCGCAGGCGAATCGCACCTTCGCCGCCCGAGGGGAAGGCTGTGCATACATGCTCTTTCAACCGGTGGATGATCGCCGCCGCCGTTCTTGTATTGCTCGCCGCGGGGCTCCAAGATAAGTCAGCCAGAGCGCAAACAGCAGAAAATCCGACAGCCAGAACATGGCTCGATGTCGCGGTGAAGGAAAAGCATTGCCCACTGACCCCGATCAATGTGCCCCCGGCAATTTTGCAAGCCACCAGCGGCGATCTGCTGCAACAACAAATCGCTACTGCGGGTGACACGCTGCAGATCACGGGGATGGCAAATCCGAATCATATCATCATCAAAGCCGGTGCGGCGCCCGGCGTCGTCGAAATCGTCTTTGACGGCAAACCGCTGGGGAGCTTTGGCCCGGTCGCCCGGAACGTCGTTCAAGGCGGTGCCGGCGAAGATGTAATGGTCGTCGAGCCTGACGTAAATTTACCGGTGGTGCTGAATGCCGGCGCCGGCGACAGTTGTCTGCAGGCTGGATCGGGTCCGGATCAGCTGTTTGGCGGACCCGGCAACGATGTGTTGATCGCCGGGACCGGGCGCCCGGCGCTCGATGGCGGGCCCGGCGTCAATCGCGTCGTTGTTCCCCAGCCCATGGGTGAACTGCGCGTCGCACCATCGGCCAATGGCGAGTTGTTGTGGGAGATCGGCAGTTTATACTGGCTGGAGCCATTGCCCGGGGGTGCGACCGCGTCCTCGCAAGAAGCGCCGAGCCCGATCATATTGGGGCCGGCTGATATGGCGGATGCAAGCATCATCCCGTTGCTAAAGCAGATCTATGCCGCCGGCCAAGCGATTGTCCTCGCGAACGGGACGGCGGATGATGATACGCGGCTACGGGCGCTGCTCAGCCACCCCAATGGGGCGGAATCCCTCGCGGAAGGGGAGACGGCCGATCTGGTCTTCTTCCGCCAGGCCCTCCGGCCCGGACCCAACACATCCGACTTCAACACCGGGGTCTTTCGCCATCCGGCAAATGCGGGCGGACAATTCGCGCGGCACAAGCCAAAGGAATACATGATCGAGTTGCTGAGCCAGGTTTTCTCGGCGACCGCAATCGTTCCCCAGGTGCCTAACGACGCTCCGGCAAACGACCTTACCAAACTCGCCAACTCGTATACGTCGAGCGCGTTGAGCAGCGATTCGAACGGCAACGTCATTCACATGGTAAATTCAGTGTGGGATGTACGCTCCTTTCTGAACCAGGCCGATTTTTACTATGTCTTTCAAGAAGCTGATTATGTCTGTGGACCGGGTTAGCCCCACTACTTGTGGGACAACCAGGCAACATCTCGTATCTACACGACGAAGCTGCCTCCCGATTTGCTCCAGCCCAGTCCCGCCTCGACGCAATGCTCGATGTCGACCACCAGCGGTGTGAATTGGAATATTGGCGGGATGCCGGCTGGAGTCAGAAGGGCATTGAGAGCACGCTCAACGCCGTCCTGACGGGAGGAGTTCAGGTTACCAGTTCCCACACAATTTCCTGTCCGGAGACCGGGATAGCAAACCTGAGCAATTTCGTCACCGGTCAGCCGCAGTGGCGATCTATAAGGTGGGACCCACCCGGCGAAACCCGGTACACCTCGTACAACCAGTGGATATGGGAGGTGCCGTTTTCGGCCTACAATCCCGGCGCCGAAGTTCTCGTATTCACAACCCAAGGCGAATCTTCGTTTGCCCCTCTTTTTCCTGTTTACCAACAAGTGCTACTCATTCACCGATAATTTCTATTCTATCGTGCCACTGCCGTTTGGCGACATCTTTGCGTTACAGAAGCCGACCGTAGAGAGCGTCAGCCCGACCTCGTCAATACCGGCAATGATTTTGTCATCACCGGCAGCGGCTTTTATCCATCGCTCGTGACCAGCGTGTTGATCAACGGCAGCCCATTGAGCGCGCAGCAACATACGGTCGCTGACGACACGTCGATCAAGGCGGTAGCACCGTTTCAATCGGGATATTTCCTGCCGGTTGCGGTACAAACGGGAGAAGACTTGTCCAACACCAATGTGACGATCGAGATCTCGATAATCCACCTTTGCCCTTAGCAAACGGCGGCCGAAGAAGCAGCGCGCAACCGCGAGGATCACGAGCAGGCGGTCGAGGGCAGGGAGGTCATGCGCAACAATCTTCCTTCCGCCGCGGTCAAGACAGGTCTACCTCAGCGAAGACCGCAGCGTGCCGCCCAGGTGCCGATCGAGCGGCGATAGCCATCAGCGATCGGCAGCCGATCGAGTTCATCGAGCGCAAACAGCGCCAACCGTCGGTGTTCGCTGCTGACCCGCATCGGGTTTCGGTCGATGCGGCGCACACCATAGGTCACGATCAGCACATCGCGCCCCGGCAGTACTTCATAAACCCAGCTGTCGAGGATCGTCTCGACCGCGACCGCGGCGCCGAGTTCCTCGGCAACCTCGCGGACCACGCAGACGGCTGGCTCCTCGCCCTGTTCCAGCCGCCCGCCCGGCAACTCCCATTGCTGGCGCTCGTTTTCAAGCAATACGACGCGCCCCGCTTCGAACAGCACCGCTTTGACCGACACCGGGAAAAGCTTCACATGGTTTGACGCGGCCTGAGGCGTCAGCGGCTTCCACAGGAAAAACCGCCGGTGATCGGGCGGGTAATCGAGCGCGCCATAGAGCCGGTAACCAAAGCGCGGGTAGAACGCCGGACCCTGAAACGAAAACGTGTCAAGCATCGCGGAGTGACATCCGTGGTTGGCTGCTCGATGCTCGGCCAGAGCCAGCAACTGACTGCCGATGCCGCGCCGCCTCAGATCCGCATGGACCCACAAATCCGCGACAAAAAGCCAGCCGGCGTAAGTCGAGCCGACAAGCCCGGCGACAATCTCATCGGCTCTGTTGCGGACGAACAGCCCCATTCGCGAATAGCGGGTGTCGCCGAGAAAACCTCGATTATAGGCGTCAAGGGCCATGCCGAGCTTGTCGACGTCGGCAGCAGCAGGCCGATCTTCGATCGTCAGCCGCAATCCCGGGGGTAGATCCATCGCATCGCCGTTTCTCAAAGCGACCTGTCGGCGCGATCTATAGCACACGCCGCCGATCGCAGCGTCGGCCATGCGTGCAAATCGCCGGGATCAGGGCTGGCGCCGCGGTGCGCACGTATCGATGAGGCAGCCCGGCTCGAATTCAGCCGCCCGACCGAGACAGGAACCCGCAGGGTCTGTTTTCGTTCTGACGAATGGCAACGGAGCAGTGCGATGGCGACTGATAAAAAGCGCACCCTCGTCGATTTCCTGATCAGGCAAGCGTTCGACCCGGTCATGCATGCCAAGCCGGACGGGCGCTCCGCCGCGGAAAATGCAAAGCTTGACCATGTTCGCAAGGCGACCCGCGCTGAGATCGAGCGCTATCGCGATTACCGGTCAGCGGAGGAGGTCGTCACCAACTTCCGTCGCGACCTGCACTCCAGCGCCGCCAAAAAAGTGCACGCCGAATTGCGCAGCCTTGGCCTGCCGACACTCGACGACGTCCGCAACGAGTTCGAAGAGAAGGTGCGCGAACTCGGTGTCAGGGGTAGCGCATAGCGCCTCTACGAACGGCACTCGCTAAAACACCCGAACGCGGAAGCCTTGCGAGGCTTCGCCTGCGTTGACCCTGCTAATGCGCTTCGTCCCAGCTGTGGGCAAACCCGGTTTCGACAACGAGCGGCACCGACAACTGGCAATGCGGCGCGCAGGCGTCTTCCATGACGCGTTTGACCACCCCGGCGGTGGGCTCGACCTCGGCCTCCGGCACTTCGAACAGCAATTCGTCATGGACCTGCAACAGCATCCTCGCGTGCATCCCGGCATCGGCCAGCCCCGCCGGGATGCGGATCATCGCCCGTTTGATGATGTCAGCGGCCGAGCCCTGTAACGGTGCGTTGATCGCCTGTCGCTCGGCGCCGGCGCGGCGCGCCGGGTTGGCCTCGCGGATGCCGGTGATCCAGCACCGACGACCAAATATCGTCTCGACATAGCCGCTGCGCCGGGCATCGGTCTTGATCCGCTCCATATAGGCGCGGATCGCCGGAAAGCGCTCGAAATAGGCGCGGATATAGGCCGCCGCCTCCGATTGCGGCACGCCGATCTGGGCGCCAAGCCCGAACGCGCTGATGCCGTAGATGATGCCGAAATTGATCGCCTTGGCCCGCCGCCGGGTGGCCGCATCCATCGTCGCGAGCGGCACGCCAAACACCTGGCTCGCGGTCAGCGCGTGAATATCGACACCATCGTGAAACGCCTGCCGCAATTCGGGGATATCGGCGACATGGGCGGCGAGGCGCAATTCGATCTGGCTGTAATCGGCCGAGAGCAGCACGTGCCCGGGCTCGGCGATAAATGCGCGGCGGATGCGCCGTCCCTCTTCGGTGCGGATCGGGATGTTCTGAAGGTTGGGATTATTTGACGAAAACCGCCCGGTCGCCGCCACGGCGAGGGCGTAGGAGGTGTGCACGCGGCCGGTTTCGGCATCGATCTCCTCGCCGAGCGCATCGGCATAGGTCGATTTGAGCTTGGTCAGCTGACGCCATTCCAGGACCTGCCCAGGCACCGGATGCAGCGGCGCCAATTCTTCGAGGATCGAGGCGTCGGTGCCGTAGGCCCCGGTCTTGCCCTTCTTGCCGCCCGGCAATCCGAGCTTTTCGAACAGCACATCGCCCAACTGCTTGGTCGAGCCGATGTTGAAATCATTACCGACCGCGGCATAGATCGTGCGTTCGAGATCGGCGATGCGCCGCGTGAAATCCTGCGACAATTCGGCGAGTGCGGCGCGATCAACCTTGATGCCGCAGCACTCCATCGCCGCGACGACGGGGGCGAGCGGCCGCTCGATCGTCTCGTAGAACGCAGTCATCTTGTCGTGAATAAGACGCGCCTTCAGCAGCATATGCAGCCGCAAGGCCGCATCGGCGCGTTCGGCGGCAAAGTCACGGGCCCGTTCCGCGGCGACATTGGCGAATGCGATCAGGCTCTTGCCGGTGCCGACGAGCTCCTTGAGTGAGGTCAGGTCGTGTTCGAAGCTGCGTTTGACCAGCGATTCGATCTCATGGTCGAACTGGCCGCCGTCGAGCACATAGGACATCAGCATCGTGCAGTCATGCGGCGTCAGCGACACCCCCCAGCGCGACAGCAGATGGGCCGAGGTTTTGACGTCGTGACCGATCTTGAGGACACCGGGATCCTCGAGCAGCGGCCGCAATTTGTCGATCGCGATGTCAAAGGTCAGCTTATTTTCACCCGCGGTGCTGTGTCCGGCGCGCTCTGTGGCATTGCGGGAGACCGGGGACCCGATCCCCGGCGCCGGGTGGGTGAGGGGACCATCCCCGAGCGTGAGCAAAGTCGTCTCGGCGTCCGCGACATGATGACCAAGCGGGATGTAGGCCGCCATGCCCGGTGCCAGGGCCAGCGCAATCCCGGCAATCTCTGGGCGCCTGCCGCGCACCGCACTCGCCGCGACCCACAGAGCAACCGTTCCCGCCTCATAGGCGGCCGCGATCCAATGATCGAGCTCTGCGGTCGTTTCGATCAGCGCATAGTCGCGCGGCTCCGTAAACCGCGGCACCTCGGGAATGACCGGTTCGCAGGGCCCGCTCGGCGGCGGTGCGGTAATATCGAGACGGCGCTCGATGCGCGTCTTGAGCGCGCGCAATTCCATCTCGTCGAGAAACGGAAACAGCTTTTCCGGGTCGTAGGGTTTGACCCTGAGCGCCGACAACGGACAGGGCAGCGGCACCTGGTCGTCGAGCTTGACCAATTCTTTTGACAATCGCGCCTTGGCCTCGTTTTCGATCAATGCGCCGCGTCGTTTGGGTTGCTTGATTTCGTGCGCATGGGCGAGCAAGGTCTCGAGATCACCATAAGTGTTGATCAGTTCCGCTGCAGTCTTGACCCCGATCCCCGGTACCCCCGGCACATTGTCGGTGCTGTCACCGCACAGCGCCTGCACCTCGATCACCTTGTCGGGTCCGACACCAAATTTTTCGCGCACCTCGGCCTCGCCGATCGGACGATCGGTCATCGGGTCGCGCATGCTGACGCCGTCGCCGACGAGCTGCATCAGATCCTTGTCGGAAGACAGGATGCTGACCTTGGCGCCGGCTTCGACCGCGTGGCGCGCATAGGTCGCGATCAGGTCGTCGGCCTCGAAGTCGGGCATCTCGATCTGGCAAATGTCGAATGCCGCCGCGGCGCGCCGTACATGCTCCAGTTGCGGCCGCAGATCATCGGGCATTTCTCGACGATTGGCCTTGTAGTCGCTGTAGAGCCGGTTGCGAAAACTGCGCCCCGACGCATCAAAGATGACCGCCATGTGATCGGCGTCGGTTTCCCGCCGATACTTGTCGAGCATGTTGCTGAAGATCATGACCACTTCGGTGGCCATGCCGTCCGATTTGCGCTGAAACCGTTCCGCCTTGGGGTCGCGCGCACGGGCGAAATAGGCGCGGAAGATGAACCCCGAGCCGTCGATCAGAAAGACGTGATGGGGGGCGCCAGAGGGGATGGCGCCGGCGGCGGTTGTTGCCGCGGTCGGGGTGGCGGAGTTCGCGCCGTCGAGCGCGCCGATCAGATCATCCACGGTGGCCTGCTATTCAGCAATCAGGGTCTCGGGGCTGTGGTATCGGGCATCGTTGTCTGCGGTTCGGCGTGCGGCGGGTCCATTGCGGTCGACACCGTCGGGCCTCCTTTGGCGCCGGCAGCGGTCATCGCCCGATTGACGTAGAGGCGTGAACAGTACGGGCATTCGACCCTGCCGGTCGGGGCGAGGTTGAGGTAAACCCGCGGGTGACCGAGCGGACCGCCGCCGCCGTTGCAGGCTGCGACCATCTCGTCAATGTAAATGGTTTCTGCAGGTCCCATAAACCACCGCAATCCTCTCGCCGGCGCGGTATCCGGCCGGTTGACCGATCGAAGAACCCGATGATAGCGATTACCGACAAACGATCAATAATCCGCTGCCCGGTTTGTGGCTATCGGTGGCGATGCTCGCCCTTTGGCCGCCGCCACTGAAAGTGCACCGGCAGGTTGGAATACGCGTGCCGCGGCGATGGTCTCGAACCGCGAAATATCTGATCAGCCTCTGGCTGCTGGTTGCGGTGCTGGGGCTTGGCGGGTGCGTGCCGACAGCTGACCATCTTGCCGCTTCCAACAGACCCGGTATCCCGTCCCGCGCCGGCGACCCGCAACCGGAGCCGCGATTTACCAACAGCGAATTCATTACCACCGATGGCGAGCGGCTGCCGCTGCGCAAATGGCTGCCGACGGGCCGGGTCAAAGCCGTGATCCTGGCGCTGCACGGTTTCAATGATTACAGCCACGCATTCACCATGCCGGCGACGGCGTGGGCCAAGGACGGGATCGCGACCTACGCCTATGACCAACGCGGTTTTGGCGAGGCTCCGGAGCGCGGCCGGTGGCCGGGGCGCGCCGCACTGGCGATCGACGCCGCGACCGCCTGCGGCATCCTGCGCCGGCTTTATCCGCACCTGCCGCTGTATCTGCTCGGCGAGAGCATGGGGGGTGCCGTCGCCGTAGTCACGATGACCGGCGAGAGCGGTACCCCCGTTCCCGAGGTTGACGGCGTGATCCTGGTGGCACCCGCGGTGTGGGGCCGGTCGACAATGGGTTTTCTGCCGCGAACGGTGTTGTTTGTCGCGGTACGTTTTCTGCCTGGGCTGACATTGACCGGCCAAAGCCTCCACATTATGGCCTCGGACAATATTCCGATGTTGCGCGCTCTCGGCCGCGATTCGCTGTTCATCAAAGAAACCCGGGTGGATACTATCTGGGGTTTGGTTAATCTGATGGACGCGGCGCTTGCATCCGCACCCCGGATGCATGTTCCATTGCTGGTTATGTATGGCGCCCACGACGAGATCATCCCAAAACGGCCGATGCGCATTTTTGTCCTGAATCTGCCGCACGATCCACGCGAACGGCGTACTTTCGTCTATTACCGGCACGGCTATCACATGCTGTTGCGCGACCTCGAAGGCCCGCGGGTGAGTGGCGACGTCGCCAGCTGGATCCTGGTGCCCGGCGCCCCGCTGGCCGCGGGCGTCGACCGCGATACATTCGAAGCGGATCTCGGCAAAGCGGATCTCGGCAAAGCGGATCTCGGCGGTGGCCACCAGACCGCGCTCGCCGGGCGTGAATGATGCCCTCGCCCTATCTTGCGCCGGTCATATTCTTGGTGTTGATCGCCAACGGTACGCCGCTGATGGTGCAAAAAGTGCTGGGTCGGCGCTATTCGCAACCGGTCGATGGCGATCACCAATTTGTCGACGGCCGGCCGCTATTCGGGCGCGCGAAGACGGTGCGCGGTGTCGCGTGCGCGATCGCGGTCACGACGGCAGCAGCGACCGCCATCGGATTGGCATGGCAAATCGGGTTTCTGGTCGGCAGTCTCGCGATGGTTGGCGACCTGTCCTCGAGCTTTGTCAAACGTCGGCTCGGCCGGTCGTCGAGCAGCCCGCTGGTCGGTATCGACCAGATCCCGGAATCGCTGTTTCCGCTTCTTGTCTGCATGCGCCCGCTATCGTTGACGATCGCTGACGTGGCACTCGGCGTCGCGATATTTTTTGTCGGCGAACTCGTGGTTTCGCGCCTGCTCTATGCGTTCGATCTGCGCGATCCGCCCTACTAGGCCATGATCGTAGCGGATCGAAGCGAAAAAACCGCGCGATCGGTGAATCATGGTGCCACCTTGGCGAGAACAGGATTCACGTATGAAAGGAAAGCTTTGTTTCCGTTTCATACGATCCTGCCCTGGCTGTCGCCTGGTCAGCCCGGCGCTGCCGCGACCCGGTGCAGCTCGTGCAAGGTGATTTCGGGCGGACAGTTGATCCTCGCGGCAACGATTGAGGATCCGACCCCGACCGAGGTGTAGCCGATCATGCGACCGTAGCGCCACGATCCGGCCCCCATGCGTCGCGGCAGCGCCGAATCGAGAGTGAGCGGGATGGCGCCCGGCAGGCAAATCTGCCCGCCGTGGGTGTGACCGGCCAGCATCAGGTCGAAATCGGCATGCGCTGCCTGGCGATAGATCTCCGGCGTGTGCGACAGCAGAAGCGAAAATGCGTCGTGCGGGATTTGCGATGCGGCTTTTTCGATATTGTCCAGGCGGTAATAATGGGCATCGTCGATGCCGGCGAGATAGAATTTTTGGCCGTCGCGCTCGAACGGCTCGGCTTCGTTGACCAGCATGCGGATGCCCATTTCCTCGAGCGGCGGGACCATCCGCAGTGAATCGTGATTGCCTAGGACCGCATAGACCGGTGCCGCGATACATGCGCGGATCCGCGCCATGCCCTCGATCGTCGCATCCCATGGGCCATAGGTCTTGCCGCGATAATCGCCGGTCAGCACGCAAAGATCATAGCTGAGCTGCGGCAGCAGCTCGGCAAGCCGCTGCATTGCCGCCGGGCTGATATCGACATGCAGGTCGCTGATCTGCAGGATTGTGAACCGATCGAGCGCCGCCGGCAGCCCCGGTAGCGAAATCGGATGTCGCCGGATCTCGATGCGCGCGGCATTGCGGCTCGCCCACCAGTACAAGCCGGTCAGCTTCAAGGTGCGCCGAATAAACCCCGGACTGCGATACCAGCGCCGCGAATGCATCGGGCGGCGGGCGAGGCGGGTGGCGCGCGCCTCCAGATCGTCCTCGATGCCGAGCCGCTGGCGGAGATACAGCGGGCCAAAGCGCGCTTCGAGCTGTCGGCGCAAGTCCCGACTGGCTGCAGACCGAAACTCTGGCCGGGGGGTCGACGAGCAAAAATCCCTGGCGGCGACCAGCGTTCCCGTTTGATCGGTCATCAGGAACTTTCTCGTGTAAATTGCGTCGAATTGATGACGTCACCTGCGGGCGAGGCGACCTCCGGCCGGCCGCAACGGAGAGCTTATACCCGATCTTCCTTGCATATGCCTTGCCGCGGCGGTATCCAATTTGGGTCTGTCGACCAAGATCGACGCCGCACCCGTAGCTCAGCTGGATAGAGCGCTGCCCTCCGAAGGCAGAGGTCGTGAGTTCGAATCTCGCCGGGTGCGCCAATCTCTCCAAGGCTTTAGAGGAGGCGCGGCGGGAGCCGACGCCGTTGCCAGCCCCGCCCGGTGCATGGCGACCGACAGCCGAACCGCGGCGAACGTCATGCCGTATTTGCTGCGCGGCGGTTGCTCGCAACGCAATCTTCAGTGCTACGGCTCTCTGCCGCGGTCGACGGTTTTTTACAACATCTTCAGCGAGCGCCAACACGCAGGAGCGCAAGAGGCGATCCGGGCGGAACTGCCCATCGCATTACGCGAGCGGATGGGTGCGGAGCCCGACCCGCGGCCGCGGTTCTCGACAGCCGGTCGGGCAAGACCGGCGAACGGAAACGGAAGAAACCACGAAATCTGGTTGCGACGTCCCACACCAGACGCGTGATGATCGGCGACGCCGCGCCAGCGTGGCCCGGCAGGGCCCGCGTCAGCCCAACCTCCCCATCCAGCCGGCGATGGCCCGCCCGATCTCGTCGGCGGAATCCTCCTGAACGAAATGGATCCCCGCCACCGTCTTCTCGGTCAGCGCTGGCCAGCTGCGGACGAGGTTGACCAGCGTGTCATTGGCCAGGATCGCACCGGGCTCGGCCTTCAGGAACAGTTTGGGTACCGTGGTCGTCCCCAGCCACGCCGCATAGGCGGCCGCAATCGCACTCACATCGGCGGGCTCACCCTCGATCGGGATTTGCCGCGGCCAGGTCAGCGTCGGCCGTCGCCCCTCGCCCGGCTCGGCAAACGGCCGTCGATATTCTGCCATCTCCTCCTCGGAGAGCTTGCGCAGGATGGCGTTCGGCAGAATTTGTTCGATGAAATAGTTGTCCCGCAGAACCATCGCCTCGCCGGCCTCGGAACGCAGCGCCTCCAGGGCCGGACGCATTCCCATCTTGTCCCAATGGTCGCGGCCCTGCGGCGCTACGATCGCTTCCATGAACGCGATACCCTTCACGGCATCGTGATGGCGGTTGGCCCAGTCAAAGCCGAGAGCAGAGCCCCAGTCATGGACGACGAAAGTGACCCGCTCGCGCACATCCAGCGCCTCAAGCAAGGCGTCGAGATAACGGCGGTGCTCGACGAAGCGATACGAGCCGGGGCCACTGTCAGGCAATTTGTCGGAATCGCCCATGCCGATCAGGTCGGGGGCGATGCAGCGGCCTAATGGCTGTACATAGGGCAGCACGTTGCGCCACAGATATGACGAGGTGGGATTGCCGTGCAACAGCACGATCGGATCGCCCTCGCCCACCTCGACATATGCCATCTGGCTGCCGAGGACCCGACGCCGCTGCTTTTGATACGGAAATGCCGCAGAGATCATGTTTGCTTCTCCTGGTCGGCTGTTGCCAATGGGGTTTCGGACATCGACGCGGTAACCGGCCTCATCGGGAAATCGCCGTGGATCATGGCTGAACTTTGAGCTCACTCCTTTACCCCGAGGGTGCGCTTTTGAATCGGTGCGTCGTTGTGAATACCTGTTAAAAATTCTGTCCTGGCCCGGCTCCGCTGACGATTTTAACTCGTCACGCATTTGATGTAAGGCGCCGGGTGTGATGTCGGGCGCCGGGCCCATCAGACCGAACCGGTTCCCCCCGCGGGACGCATGCCGAGGCCGGGCGTCGCCGGTTGACGCGGTGACCGGAGTTCTGAAATAACCTGAAGAAATCTTAAGATGAGCCGGGTGCATGCTCGCAGCAGGCGATCAACCGGTTTACGCGTCCGGTGAGTGCGAGATCGACCTCTCCCGGCGTGAACTGCGGGTTCTGGGCACACCGGTTCCGGTCGGTGGGCGCGCCTTTGAGGTGATTGCAATCCTCGCCCAATCGGCCGGCCAGCTCGTCACCAAGAGGGAGTTGATGGGCCGCATCTGGCCGGACGCGATCGTCCTGGAAAACACGCTCTACGTACACACGGCCGCGATCCGCAAGGCCCTCGGCCCCTATCGGGAATTATTAAAGACCGAGTCCGGTCGCGGCTACCGTCTGCTCGGCAACTGGACCGTCCAGCATCACCCCCAGCATCACCCCCAGCATCACCCGCTGTCGATGCCGGCGAGCGGCCCCCGGCCGACGCAGGCATCGAGAGAAACCGTGGAAAGCAATTTCCCCGCGCCCGTTTCGGGCCTCGTTGGCCGCTCGGCGGCAGAGCAGAAATTGCGCGATCTCGTCTCCGCCTATCGCGTCGTAACGGTGACCGGGCCTGGCGGCATCGGCAAAACCGTTCTTGCCTTAGAGGTCGCCCGCAACCTCCTCGCCGAATTTGACGATGGCGGGTGGCTGGTCGAACTCGCCTCGCTGGCCGATCCCGCCCTCATACCCTCCGCCGTGGCCCGCGTGCTCGGGCTGAACCTCGGAGGCGAAGCGGTTTCTGCCGAGGCACTGGCTCGCGCTGTCGGGGATCAGAAACTCCTGCTGGTCCTCGACAATTGCGAGCACGTCATCGATATGGCGGCGGATTTGGCCGCGACCTTCGTGCGCATATGCCCGCGCACGACGATCATCGCGACAAGCCGCGAGGTCTTGCGGATCGAAGGCGAGTCGGTCTATCGCGTGCCGCCGCTCGACGTGCCGGCGATCGGGCGGGAGGAACCGGACCATATTCTCGGTCAAAGCGCGGTGGAGCTTTTCATCGCCAGAGCGAAAGCGCTGAACTCGGACTTCGCTCCCCGGACCGCAAACCTGTCGACGATTGCCGCGATCTGTCGCCACCTCGACGGCATACCGCTTGCCATCGAATTTGCGGCGGCGCGCACCGATACGCTCGGCCTCGACCAGGTGGCCGCCAGCCTGCGCGATCGCTTTGCCCTGTTGACCAGCGGCCGCCGGGCCGCGGTCCCCCGGCATCGGACGCTGCGCACCACGCTCGATTGGAGCTATGACTTGCTGTCCGAGCCGGAGCGGCGCCTGTTGCGCCATCTGGCCATCTTTCCGGCCGGTTTTACATTGCCGGCGGCGGCGGCAGTCGTCGACGACCTCGATGGTCTCGAAGCGCGCGTTGTGCACGGCATTACCAGTCTGGTCCACAAATCGCTCGTGACCCTGGACCGGTCAACGTCAACGACGCGATGGAACCTGCTGGAGACGACACGGGCCCATGCGTTGGAAAAGCTCGCCGCGCATGACGAAATCGGCATGGCAGCGCGGCGTCACGCCGAATTCTATCGGGATCTGTTTGCGTCGCGGCGGCTCGACTCACACGTGCCAGGCGAAGAGATGGAGCCGTTCACCCGCGAACTCGACAACGTCCGTGCGGCGCTGGATTGGTGCTTCTCCGCTGCGGGAGATGCGGAAATCGGCGTGACCCTGACCGCCGCCTACGTGCCGGCCTGGCTGCACGCGGCATTGCCAACCGAGTGCCGCGAGCGCACCGAGCGCGCCATGAACAATCTGGCGCCGGGAATGAAGATCAGCATGCCGTTGCAGATGCAGCTGCACTTTGCGTTCGGGCTGATGCCGGCCTACACGATGAGCCCGGTCGAACCGGCCAAGGCGGCGCTCGCCAAAGCGCTTAGCCTGGCCGAGCATATCGGCGACCTGCAAGCCCAGTTTCAGATCCTTTGGGGCCTGTGGGTCCTCAACTCCGAGAGCGGCGAATGCCATGCCGCATACTCCGTGACGGAACAGTTGTCGCGCGTGGCCCAACGCACCGGCGATCCGTCAGCCGGTCTGATGGCCGAACGCCTGCGCGGCTTCACCCTGGAGATGCAGGGCCGCCATCAGCAGGCGCGAGAGTGCTCCGAACACGTCGTCCGGCACCATGTCGCACCGACGGATCGGCGTTTGACGGCCTGGGGTCAGTTTGACCAGCGGGTGCTGGCGCGCGCGATGCTGGCGCGGGCGCTTTGGTTTCAGGGGTACGCTGACCAGGCCGTCGATCAAGCCCGGTTCAGTCTGGAGGAAGCACAGCGCACGAATTTTCCGTTGTCGATCGGCGAAGCGCTGCGGGTTGCGGTATGCGATATCGCGCTGATGACCGGTGATCTGGCGACCGCGGACCGGTCGATAACGATGTTGATCGACATCGCAACCAGCCGGAACGCTCCGTTCTGGGGGATACTGGGGCGGTGCCTGCGGGGAAAACTGTTGGTCATCCGCGGTGAATTCGCCCAGGGATCCGCTCTGTTACGCACCGAGCTGGAGTTTTGCGAAAAGGCTGGCTGGCCGATCTGGTATCCGGAATTCATCGGCGCCCTGGCGGAAGGCCTGGCCGGGCTTGGACAGGTCGCCGAAGCCCGCGCCGCGGTCGACAAGGGGTTGGCGAGTGCCGATCGCGGTGGGGAGCGGGTCTACTATCCCGAATTGCTGCGCCTCAAGGGCGAGTTGTTGTTGCTGTCTCGGCAGGCATCAGGTCAGCCCGGCTCCGGGGCAGAACAGAGCTTTGCGGCCGCACTCTGCCTGGCCCGACAACAGGGGGCCCTCGCCTTGGAGTTGCGCGCCGCGCTCAGTCTCGCGCGCTTGCGGGTCGCCCAGGATCGACCTGACGAGGCGAGCCGAATATTGCACCCCATCTACGACCGGTTCACCGAGGGTTTTGGGACGGCGGATTTGCGCGCGGCCCGTCGCTTGCTCACCTGATTGATCCGCATCGCGTCTGCCGGGCGCGCGGCACGACAAGGTAATCGCAAGGTTCCGAGCAAACGGAATCGCAGGTTCGCTGCTGCGATCAGATCCTCGGCCTGCCGTGGCCAGTCTGGCGCTGCATTGCCACCGGGCCCGGAGTCACAAAATTAACCATCTCCCGCAAATAGGTAATTGAAGTATTGGTTAACTATATTTTCCGGGAGTGAAGGAGCAGGAAAAATGCTATACATATGCGGATCAATCTCCGAAGGGATCAAACGGGAGACAAATGCGTGGCTAGCGACCAGTCTGCCGCTCAAACTCCCGTACAGGCCGTTGTCGTCAATGATCGCGACATAGAATTGGCGCAAGAGGCGCTCGTCGAATGGGGCATCCTCGACCCCCAACAGTCTGACCGCGACGTGTTGTGCCTGATGGTGGCGCGCAAGATTGCGCAACGGAGAGCGGCATGCCTGACCGAATTGTATGCCTTGCGACCGGCGCCCGAACCGGGCGAGGCTCTGGACGCATATTGCAGCCGCATGGTCGCAGAATTGGGCACGACCGACCCGTCCCTGCGCATCGCCCTCACTAGCGCGGGGATGCTTGCGATCAGCCGGTTCCTGAATGAGATCGAGACGCCTGCATTCGTCTGGAGAGTTTCTGATTTTACAGGCGAGTCATCTGAGCGGGTTCGCGGTATCGTCGCCAGCATCAGGCGGGAGTCAAGTACCAAGGCGCGCTGATTGGGGCAATGGCCCCGCCCGGCCGAGATTGGGCGATAGAGCGGCCCAACCGGCCCGAACCCACTTCAACCGCGAAAGACCGGACGCAGGCATCCCGTCGATTTCGATGCGACGGAAAACCGCGTAGCTGGCTGTAACAGCGGAGGCAAGCCAATTGCGTCCCTGGCTCTCGGCCTTGCCCGGGTGATATCCCCTGCCGAGAGGTTCACGACGGGTGGGTTCACGACGGGTGCAGGGGCAGGCCGGGTTCGCCTGCTACGCGCGCGAGGGGGTAAAGCCGCATCGGAACGCGCGAGGGGGTAAAGCCGCATCGGAACACTAGGTGGATCGTCGCGGTTTCGCGTATATCAGCCATTGCCACTGCCGGAGGTTGAAACGTCATGCGATCCTATTCCAGACCGCGTCCGCTGGTGCTGTGCATCCTTGATGGCTGGGGCGAGCGTGATGACGGAGCCGACAATGCGATAGATCGCGCGCACCTGCCGGTCTGGCGGCGGCTGATGGCACGCTGGCCGCATGCGCATCTGCAGGCGAGCGAGCACTTTGTCGGGTTGCCCGACGGGCAGATGGGCAATTCCGAGGTCGGCCACACCAATCTCGGCGCCGGCCGCCTCGTCATGCAGGATCTGCCGCGGATCGACGCGGCGATCGCTTCGGGCGAACTGGCGCGGATGCCGACGCTGCGCGATTTTATCGACCGACTCAAGAAGAGCGGCGGCAGCGCGCAGGTGATGGGACTGATGTCGCCGGGCGGGGTGCATTCACACCAGCGCCAGATCGCCGCTCTCGCCCGCATCCTCGCCGAGAGCGGGGTAGCGGTGGCGGTGCACGCGTTTCTCGACGGCCGCGACACGCCGCCCCAGGCTGCCTTGGCCTATCTCGACAAATTCGCGGCCGATGTCGCCGGTCTCGGCAATCTGCGGATTGCCAGCGTTAGCGGCCGGTACTACGCAATGGATCGCGACAAGCGCTGGGACCGCGTCGGCGACGCCTATCGGATCATCGTCGACGGCACCGGCGAGCCTGCGCCCAGCGCCGCGG
This sequence comes from Allostellaceae bacterium, assembly GCA_035509615.1. Lineage (GTDB taxonomy): Bacteria > Pseudomonadota > Alphaproteobacteria > ATCC43930 > CGMCC-115725 > AP-15. The sequence continues at coordinate 39,534 of DATJLK010000073.1, forward strand.
TGGCGGTGGAGAGGGCTTATCAGCGCGGCGAGACCGACGAGTTCGTGCGGCCGACCGCAATCGCCGGATATCGTGGGATGCGCGACGGCGATGGTGTGCTGTTGGCCAATTTCCGCGCCGATCGCATTCGCGAGATCGCCGCCGCCTTGCTCGACCCGGATTTTGCCGGATTTGAGCGCGACCGAAGGGTCCAGTTCGCGGCAGCACTCGGTCTCGTCGAATATTCGACTGACCTCAATCGCTTTCTCGGCACTCTGTTCCCGCCGGAAAATCTTGACGACACCTTTGGCGAGGTGATCTCAAAGGCAGGGCTGACCCAACTGCGCATTGCCGAAACCGAGAAATATGCGCATGTGACGTTTTTCTTTAACGGCGGTCGCGAAACGGTCTTTGCCGGCGAGGAACGGGTTCTGGTGCCGTCGCCCAAAGTCGCGACTTACGATCAGCAGCCGGAAATGTCGGCGCCCGAACTGACCGACAAAGTCGTTGAAGCGATCGCTTCGGGCAGGTTCGACGTCATCGTGCTGAACTACGCCAATGCCGACATGGTCGGACATACCGGCCGTCTCGACGCCGCGGTCAAGGCGGTCGAGACGATCGACACCTGTCTTGGGCGGGTCGCGGCGGCGATCGAGAAAGCCGGCGGCACGCTCGTCATCACCGCCGATCATGGTAACGCCGAGATGATGCGCGATCCGCAAAACGGCGGTCCGCACACGGCGCACACCTTGAACCCGGTGCCGTTTCTCGTGGTCCATCCGCCGGGTGCGGCCGTCAGCCTCGGCGACGGGCGCCTCGCCGATGTCGCCCCGACCCTGCTCGACATTCTCGGGCTCGAACAGCCGGTGGCGATGACCGGACATTCGTTGCTTTGCCGGCCATCGCGCATTCAACTGCAGGAAAACCGGCTCAGCGCCAACTAGTCGCGGTTACTGCGGAGTTCTTGATCGAGAGCCGAGCCGGCGCGTATTATCCCTTGCGATCAAAGTCGGAGCAATCACAGGGTGAATAAATGAGACGTTTGGGGCTGGCTGCGGTAAGTGTCGCGGCCGTGTTGGCGTTTTCATTGCGGCAGGACATCGGGGTGGCCGCGCCCAATACGTCAAATTCATCCGAAACTTACAAGGAACTTAATCTGTTCGGCGAAGTCTTCGAAGATGTGCGTGCCGACTATGCCGGTAAAGTCGATGATGACTCGTTGGTCGAATCAGCGATCAACGGGATGCTGACCTCGCTCGACCCGCATTCGAATTATTTGAATACGAAAAACTTCGACGACATGAAAGTGCAGACCCGGGGCGAGTTTGGCGGCCTCGGCATCGAAGTGTCGATGGAGAACGGCATCGTCAAAGTCGTATCGCCGATCGACGATACGCCGGCGGCGCGGGCCGGCCTGAAGCCTGGCGACCTGATCACGGCGATCGATGGCCTGCCGGTCCAAGGCATGACCCTGCCGCAGGCGGTCGATAAGATGCGGGGGCCGGTCAACAGCGACATTCGGCTGACGATTCAACGCAAAGGCCGCGATCCCTTCGACGTAAAGCTGACCCGAGCGACGATCCGCATCCAGTCGGTGCGCTCGCATCTCGTCGGTGACGACATCGGCTATATTCGCATTACCTCGTTCAACGAGCAGACCGATGTCGGGCTGAACAATGCGATGAAGAACATCAAGCAACAGGCGGGCGACAAACTGCGCGGCATCGTGCTCGACCTGCGCAACAATCCGGGCGGGCTGCTCGACCAGGCGGTGGCGGTGTCCGACGCCTTCCTCGACAAAGGCGAAATCGTCTCAACCCGTGGCCGGCAGGCCGACGATGCCCAGCGCTTTGACGCCCGCCCTGGGGACGTCGCTTCCGGCCTGCCGCTCGCGGTATTGATCAACGGCGGATCGGCTTCGGCAAGCGAGATCGTCGCCGGCGCGCTGCAGGACCACCACCGGGCGATCCTGATAGGGACCCGCTCCTTTGGCAAAGGTTCGGTACAGACCATCATCCCGCTGCCCGGACATGGCGCCATGCGGTTGACGACGGCGCGCTACTACACCCCGTCGGGTCGGTCGATCCAGGCCAAGGGTATCGAGCCCGATATCGTCGTCGAGGCGGCCAAGATCGAAGCTCCGCCCGCCAAAAAGGGGGCGAAGCTCGCCGATGCGTCCGCTGTCAAAACCGATGATTCCGGCGACGACGATATCGGGAGTTCGGTCGACCCGACGATCATGGGGACATCGGCCGACTATCAGATGACCCGCGCGGTCGACATGCTGCGCGGTATGGCCATGTACAACGCGCGACTGCTTAACTGATCGATCGGATAAGGAGTTCTGATGCCGGCGGACAGCGAGAGGACGCGCTATCGCGAATGCGTCGGCATTATGCTGATCAACTGGCGCGGTCATGTTCTTGTCGCGCGTAGGGCCGATATGCCGTCGACGCCGGCGTGGCAGATGCCGCAGGGCGGGATCGATTGGGGGGAAACGCCGCGCCAGGCAGCGATGCGCGAACTTGAGGAGGAAATCGGCACCGCCAAGGTCGAGATCGTCGCCGAGTGCCGCGATTGGTTGACCTATGATTTCCCGGCGGAACTTGCGGGCCAGCGATGGGGCGGCCGTTTTCGCGGCCAGCGGCAGAAATGGTTTTTGATGCGGTTTAACGGCTGCAACGCCGACATCGACCTCGGGTCGAGACATCCGGAGTTTGATGCCTTTCGCTGGGTCGATCCCGAAGAGCTACCAGGACTGATCGTCGCGTTCAAACGGCACGTCTACGTCCGCGTCCTGAACGAATTCCGCGGGCATTGCCATGCCTGTCGCGCCGCGGCTCCAGAGGATCGGGCGTAACGACACGAACCGGACCCGCCGGCGCTGCCGTATCAGATGGGTGTCGTTGCGCCCGCAATGACGCACACGGACGAGGACGCACACTGGCAAGTGCACGGTGGGGCCGAGCGACCTAGCGACGCCGAGATGCCGAGATAACGACCGGAGCCGGGGATCATCTTCCGCATTGACCAACCGGTCAGCGCTGCGGCAGCCGGCCCATCGCTTCCTCGATTGCGGCCGCATCGGGCATTGCCGCCTGTGCCCCGCGAGCAAGGCAGGCGAGGCCGGCCGCCGCACTCGCCCGTCGCAATCCGGTCTCAATGGGTTGGCCCTGCGCGAGCGCTGCCGCAAGCACGCCGACAAAGGTATCGCCAGCACCGGTCGTGTCGATCGCCGCGACCGGCAACGCCGGCACCGATAATGTCGCGCCGTTACGAAGATAGGCGTCGGCACCGGCGGCGCCGCGGGTCACGATCAACCCATGGCGCAGGGTTGTTGCGATCCGTGCCGGATCGGCGCCGAGAGTCGCCGCTTCCTGCTCGTTGGCGACGACCAGATCGATGTCGCGCAACAGGCTGTCGTCGAGTGCCCCGGCTGGTGCCAGGTTGAGCAGCACGTATCCTCCGGCCGCCCGCACCCGGCGGATCATCGCCCCGGTTTCGGCGGACGGCACCTCCATCTGAGCGACCAGCACTATCCGGGGTCCGAGCAGCGCATCCGGTACCTGGTCGCTGCGCGCCATGAGATTGGCGCCGGAAGCGACCGCGATAATGTTCTCTCCACCCTCCGACACCATGATCGCGGCACAGCCGGTGGGGGCTGCAACGGCGCGCACCAGGCCGGTATCGATCCCGGCCCGCCGTAACGGATCGAGCGTCGTCGCGGCAAAGCCGTCCTCGCCAACCGCACCTGCGATCACGACAACGGCTCCAGCGCGGCGTGCCGCGAGCGCCTGATTGGCGCCCTTTCCGCCCGGCAACAGCAAATAATCGCCGCCGAGCACGGTTTCTCCGGGGCGCGGCAGACGAGGCACCGGCACCACCAGATCGACATTGATCGAACCAAAGACCAGGATCATGTGCCCGCACTTTTGTTCGCAGCCGGCTCGCCGGCGATGCTAATTAATCTTCGAAGCGGCAACGCGATACTCTCTTGGAGCCAGCAGGGAGGCCGGTCATGCGACTCAACGGCGCCACCATTCCCGATGCTATCGTCGAGCGCGTCATCGCCCGGCGCGGGTGCGAGCATTGCTATGCCGATCTCGATCCGACGCGCACCGCACTTGTCGTGATCGATCTGCAGCATGCGTTTTTGAACGACGCGGTCGGGCACGCAGTTTGTCCGGCGGCGCGCGAGATCGTCCCCGCGGTCAACCGCCTTGCCGCGGCGGTTCGCGAGACCGGCGGCGGCGTCTTCTGGATCCAGATGACCCACGACGCGCGCTGCCTCGACGAATGGTCGGTCGTACACGAAATGGCGGCGCCCGAAGCGCGCGAAAAACGGATCGCCGCGCTGTCGGAGGGCACGCTTGGCCACCAGCTGTGGCCAGATCTCGAGGTTCGGCCGGAAGACGAGATCGTCACCAAATACCGCTACAGCGCGTTTATGCCGGGGACTTCGGAATTGCCCGACCGGCTGCGGGCGCGCGGCTTTGACACCGTGCTAATCACCGGCACTGTCACCAATGTCTGCTGCGAAAGCTCGGCTCGCGACGCCAATATGACCAATTTCCGCACGATCATGGTCAGCGATGGTAACGCCGCCGCCACCCAGCAGGAACACGACACCTCGCTCGCCGCCTTTTACAACATCTTCGGCGACGTCATGGACACCGATATGATCCTCGATTGTCTGCGGCGGGGATCGGCGGCACGCGCCACCTGACATCGCGGGCTTGCAGGAGGTAGGCTGCGGGCGCACGTATCGAGGCTGGCAGGAGTGATGGTGGGCGTGCATCCGGCGGCCGCGGGCGGAAGGAAATGCCGGTAGATGGGCGGGCCTGCGGCCGGGAGAGGGCATCATGAGAGAAAATCGGGTAAAGCGCATCCTACGCGAGGGCGGTCTGGCACTCGGGACCCATGTCGGCGGCATCCCCGACCCGCAGATCGTCGAAATCATCGGGCTTGCCGGCTTTGACGCGGCATTTATCGATATGGAGCATACCAGTTTTGACCTGCACGACGTGCAGGCGATGGTCATGGCAGCCGAGCGCGTCGGCATCACGCCGATCGTACGCACGCCGGGGTTCGATCCAGCCTTTATCCTGCGGCTCCTCGATATGGGGGTACAGGGCATCCAGGTGCCGCATGTCCAGGACGCTCCAACGGCGCGCGCCGCGGTCGGGGCGGTGCGCTATCCACCGCAGGGCGAGCGCGGCATGGCGGCCGGCAGCCGGGCGGCCGAGTTTGGGCGGATCCCGCTGGTCGAGCACATGGCGCAGTCGAACCGCGAGATCCTGCTCGCCTGCATGATCGAAGACATGGCGGCGGTCGAGCGCATCGACGAAATCGCCGCGGTCGAAGGCGTTGATCTGCTGGCGGTCGGCCCTTCCGATTTGTCACGCTCGCTCGGGGTCAGCGGCACACCCGACCATCCTCGACTGGTGGCGGCGATCGATCGGGTGCGCGACGCCGCAAAAAGGAGCAGCGGCGCGCGCCTGGCATTGCCGTTGAACCATGCCGCCTTTCCACGCGACGCCGCCCAGTTGAAGGCACTTGGCGCCGGCTACACCAATTGCGCACCGACCCCGGAGGCGCGCCTGCTGCAATCGATGCGCGAGCAGGCGGCAGCGGCTCGCAAGCTCCTCGGCTAAGCCGCGGTCTTTTGCGACGGCGGCGCGGCCAGCGCGTCGCCGGCTGAATGGGCGGATAAACCTGGTAGATAGGCGATAATCGCCATGGCGGTCGCTGGCGATGCGGGTCGCACCGCCCGGCTTTGCGATTGCCGGCTTGCGCGGGAAAGGCGGGCGACCCATCATCCAGTCATGCAGGAATTCACTGTCCGTCCGTATCCCGACGATCCGCGGCTGACCCGGACCGTCGCCGGCATCGACCAGGAAGCGCGGCCAGTCGAGACCTCGGTTGTGGTCGAGCGTCCGCTGACCTTGTTTCTGAACCGGCGCGAGATCGTCACGATGATGACGATCGGCGATCACCCGGATTACCTCGCCGTCGGTTATCTGCTGAACCAGAACATGCTGCGGCCGGAAGACCGGATCATCGCCATCGACTATGACGACGAACTCGAGACCGTAGTGGTGCGGACCGATCACGAGACCGATTTCGAGGACAAATTGCGCAAGAAGACGCTGACCTCCGGCTGCGCCCAGGGCACGGTGTTTGGTGATCTGATGGAGAAATTCGAGGAGGTTCGGCTCGATCCCGGTGCGGTGTTGCGGACCTCGTGGCTATATGCGCTGACCCGCAAGATCAATACGGCGCCGAGCCTCTATCTGGCGGCGGGTGCGATCCATGGCTGCGTGTTGTGTGAAGAGGATCGCCCGCTGCTCTACATGGAGGATGTCGGCCGGCATAATGCAATCGACAAGATCGCGGGCTACATGCATGTCAACCAGGTCTCCCCGGTCGGAAAGATCTTTTACACGACCGGGCGGCTGACCTCGGAGATGGTCATCAAGACCGTGCAGATGGGGATCCCGATCCTGATTTCGCGCTCGGGGTTCACCGCCTGGGGAGTTGATCTGGCGCGTGAAGCGGGTTTGACCCTGATCGGGCGCGCCAAAGGCAAGAGGTTCATCGCTCTCGCCGGCGCCGAACGCATCGTCTTTGACGCCGATCTGCAAACCGCTGAAGACGAACACCCGCGTCTGACGCGCAAGGCGAGCCGTGCCGCGGAAGAAGCGGCATGAGTGTCGTTGGCCTGTTGCTCGCCGGTGGGCAATCGCGGCGAATGGGCGGCGGCGACAAGGCTCTGCGCTTGCTCGGCGGGGTCTCGCTGCTCGAACGTGTGATTGCGCGGTTGCGTCCGCAAGTTGGAGCGCTGGTGATCAACGCCAATGGCGATCCGGCGCGGTTTGCGGGTTTCGATCTGCCGGTGGTGGCCGACAGTGTGCCCGATTTCGCCGGGCCTTTGGCCGGCGTGCTCGCCGGGCTAGACTGGGCCGCTGCACAACAACCCGATTGCGAGTTTGTCGCGAGCGTCGCGACCGACGCGCCGTTTCTGCCGCGCGACCTCGTGGCCCGGCTGATGCATGGATTGAGCGAGGCTGGCGCCGATCTCTGCTGTGCCGCTTCGGGCGGGCGCGCTCACCCGGTGTTCGGTCTGTGGCCGGTCCGGTTGTGCGAGGATTTGCGCCGGGCGGTGGTGGTCGAGGGGGTGCGCAAGGTCGACGAATGGACAAGCCGCCACAAAATCGTCACTGTGCCGTTTTCCGATCACCCGGTGGACCCGTTTTTCAATGCCAACCGGCCGGCTGATCTTGTCGCCGCAGCCGCGTTGCTGGCCGTGGCCGAGACCAGTTGATCAGCCGATTGTGCGAGGATAAGGGGTGTTTTGCTACTACACCGGCAGCCGCGCCAGAGGATTTTAAGCTGCGGAGATATTGAGTTTGCGAGGCGGTGGTTTGCCACCACCCCGGCAGCCGCGCCGGGGGGCTGGCTTTGCTCGCGCCCGTCCTGTCTGCCGCAGGCCACCTCCTTTCCTGATCAGCACCGGGTTGCGCCGCTTGCGACCCGGCTCGAGAAAGTTTTGGTTCCGGCATGGCGCGTTCCATGCATAAATTAACCATGACGATCGACCCCGAGCTGCGCATAGCGGAGCTGTTGACAGCGCGGCTTTGTCATGAGCTGGTCGGACCGGTTACCGCGGTCGCGAATGGGGCCGAGCTTCTCAGCGAAGACGGTCTCGAAGTCGATCGGGAGGCTTTGGCTCTGATCAGCGACAGCGCGCGTCGCATCGCCAGCCGGCTGCAACTCTATCGGTTTTCGTACGGTTTTGGCGCCACCCATGCGGCGGGACCACAGCCCGGGGAACTGGCCGCCCGATATTTCGAAACCACGCGCGTCGTCTGCCGCTACGGCGAGACAGTCCGAGCCTTGCCGTTAGCTGACCAGAAGCTCGCTTGCAATCTGCTCGTTTTTGGCGCGGAGACGCTGATCCATGGCGGGCATGTCTCGGTCGATGCTGCCACCCGCGGATTTCGCGTCGAAGCCGCCGGCGAGGGGGTCGCACTCCCTCGCGAACAGTGGCAAGCGCTTAGGCTGGCAACGCCGGTAGCGGATCTGACCGCGCGGACGGTGCACGGGTATTTCACCGGTCGCCTCGCTCGGGCTGAAGGATGGCGGCTCGTCGACGAACTGATGCCCGGCCGGTTGTGCATCGAGGCGATCGGCGCCGCGCGCTAGACAGCAGCGGCGCCGTGTTGCGGTTCGTGGTCGTCGGGGGTGACGGCTGCTACTGCGGCGACCGATGGCTCGGGCGGATCGCGCAGGACGTAACCGCGCCCCCATACCGTCTCGATGTAGTGCTTGCCGCCTGTCGCATGAGCAAGTTTTTTGCGCAGCTTGCAGACAAAGACGTCGATGATCTTCAGTTCCGGTTCGTCCATGCCGCCGTAGAGATGGTTGAGAAACATCTCCTTGGTCAGGGTGGTGCCTTTGCGCAAGCTCAACAGCTCGAGAATGCCGTATTCCTTTCCGGTCAGATGCAGCGCTCGGCCATCGACCTCGACGACGCGGGCGTCGAGATTGACGACGAGTTTGCCGGTGCGGATCACGGACTCGGCGTGTCCTTTGGAACGGCGGATGATCGCATGGATGCGCGCCACCAATTCGCGGCGATCAAACGGTTTTGTCAGAAAGTCGTCGGCGCCGAAGCCTAAACCCTTTAGCTTGTGGTCGAGTTCGGCGAGACCCGAAAGGATCAAGATCGGCGTCCGTACCCGCGCCGCTCGCAACCGCCGCAACACCTCATATCCATCGATGTCCGGAAGCACCAGATCGAGCAGAATGATATCGTAGTCATAGAGCTTACCGATCTCTAACCCGTCTTCACCGAGGTCGGTCGTGTCGCAGATAAAATTCTCCTTTTTCAGCAACATCTTGATGCTGGCGGACGTAGCTGTATCATCCTCGACTAGAAGCACACGCATCAGAGCCTCCGGGGGGTCAGGCGGCAACCGCACAGAGCGGCGTCGTGGTTAATGATTATCTCAGGTAGTTAACATATCGTTATCCGTGCATCAACATCGTCCCGTTTACGCCGCGTTAGCACGTCGTTAAAGGAGAGATTGCGATGGCTGATCATCATTGGCAGCACGTAATTAACCTCTGCCGCCCGCACCATAGCGGAGAGGGAGTGTCATTTTTTCACGAAATTGACGGCTGGAGGTTCGGGTAGACCCCTATCGCGCTGCCGGGCAATTTAACGATGTCCGCTGCCCGGAACAGCCGAAGGCTGGGTCCTGCAGGTTCATGGTACGTTCGAGAATGCAGAACTTCTGCGAAAGCCCTTCAAAGACAGGAGCCATTGTAAACCCTCCCGTGGTTCGCGGCTGACCGCCACAAAAGTGCAAAAGTTTAGCCACGACATCGACGGAAGCGAGTGTGATCTGGTTCACACCGGCAAAAAAATGGTTAACCGCGGGGTCAGCGAAAACTTGGCGGGACGCTCCAATTCAGCATCACGCTGGGTAATCAGGGATCACCCCGGCGCGGTCCCGATACCAGGCGGCGAAGTCGTCCGCGGGCATTTGGCACACACGACGGCGCACTCGAGTTGGATCATCGGCCGATCGATAGTGGCGAGCCCGGCCGCGTTTCGAGCTTGGGCGAGATCACGCCGCCAAGACCGCGATGCAACCCCGCGACGAGATCGCCGCAACATCGCATCTCGGCCCACAATAGCGCATCTCGAGGAGTCAGACGGCGGTTGTTGCCGGTTCGATCAAGTCCACCGTGTCGGCCCAGCGCTGCAGTGCGGCCTCGCCAAGCCCGCTCAACTGGTACAGTCCGGGCAATGGCCGTTCAAACCAGCCATAGACATTGTGCCGCAGAATTCGACCGGCATCGGCGGCCACAGTTCGCAAATCCCGAGGGCGGCGCGGCCCGGCACGCAGCATCGCCGCACAGGCCAAAGCACGTTGCCGATAGGCCGTCATGACCGGCAGCCGGGTCGTGCCGCCCGGAGATGGGTCGCCCCGGCGACGCATGTGTTCGCCGATCAGCCGCACGCGGCGGCGCTGGTCCGATCGCGGGCGATAGGGACCAGGTTCGGCCAGTACCTCGATCCGATCGCTCGAAACGTCGACGGCCATCATGCCAAGACCGAGCAGCCGGCACAGCCGCCGCACTCGCGGGTCGCGGTCACGCCCGCGCCGCGTCACCGGGACCGCGAGCCATGTTTCATCCGCTACCCGCATACGATCGACAGCCTGCAATAGAAGATCGAGGCTAAAGCCGAGCTTCATCTCGACAATTGCCAGCCGCAACGGTTCCCCGCCGCGCACCGCGACGATATCGCAGCCGCAGACCTCCCCCTTTACCTCAAAGCCCGCCGCTTCGAAAAATCGCTTCACGGTCGGGTAGAGTGCCGTCTCGGGCATTCCTCTGGCCTGCAATACCTGTGCTGCCGCTGCGTCCACACCTGGCGCCATCGGCTACGGCGCCAGCCTAAAGGCCCCACCCATTCTCTCCGCTCGGTTGTGGTGGCGGGAACGGATGGGAAGAAGCCCACGTTTACGGCCTATATTATTGCTTCGTAAAATTCCAGCGGTTCCGATATTTTAATGTTGATCGGGAAGTCTTGGGCAGGTCGAAGAATTCGAGGTTCGCGACTGGCAGCGACCTTATCAGCGAGACCGAGGTGCATGTCCTGGTCAAGTGCCGATGTGACCGGCAAGCGAGACGACCCAGCCTCAGCCAAATCGATCTCGGGCGGCGGGCGAGTTCGCAGCGGGGTCTGGCCGAGTTGAGCCGTGCCGGCAAGGCCGAGGCCAGCGCGAGGCTTATAGCCGCGATCCCTGCCGGCGACCCTATTGAGACCGTGCGACCCGGCGGCAATCGCATCGCCGACCCGAGCAGCGGCGGGACCGTCCGCGTCGGCATCTCGGGCTGGACCTATCCCGGCTGGCGCGGCAGCTTTTATCCTAAAGGGTTGCGCCACGCCGCCGAACTGGCCTTTGCCAGCCGGCAAATGAGCACAATCGAAATCAACGGAACCCATTATTCATTGCAGCGCCCCGAATCCTTTGCCCGCTGGCACGATGAAACCCCGCACGGCTTTGTCTTTGCCGTCAAGGGCAGTCGCTTCATCACCCATCTGAAGCAATTGCACGACGTCGCAACACCGCTCGCCAATTTCTTTGCCTCGGGAGTGCTGCGGCTCGATACCAAACTGGGACCGTTTTTGTGGCAGTTTGGGCCGCGCTTCCGCTTTGAGCCCGATCGTCTCGATCGATTTCTCAGCTTGCTGCCGCGCGACGCCAACGCCGCCGCGGCACTCGCGGCGCATCATGACCACCGTCTCGCCGGCCGCGCCTGGACCGGTGCGGTGAGCCGCCGGCCGCTGCGACATGCGATCGAGATCCGCCATAAAAGCTTTCTCGACCCGAAATTCGTGGCATTGCTGCGCCAGCATGGTGTAGCGCTGGTCTTTGCCGATTCGGTCGAGTGGCCGTATGCCGAAGACATCACCGCGGATTTTATTTATCTGCGTCTGCATGGCTCCAAAGAACTCTATGCGAGCGGTTACTCGGACCGGGAACTCGATTGGTGGGCGGCACGGATCAATGTTTGGGCCCGGGGCGAAGAGCCCGGCGACGCGCGGCTGATCGCACCCGACGATCCGCCGGTCCGAACGAGCGCGCGCGACGTTTTTGTCTATTTCGACAACGACGCCAAAGCCCATGCTCCGGCCGACGCGCGCTCGCTGATGAGAAGGCTCGCCCAACCTTAACCCCGCGCCACTTTAACGGCGGGACGAAACGCAATATCACCGCAATATCGAGGCGCCAGGCGACCAGTCTGGCGCCGCTGCCCACCTCCTAAACAACCGCAATGGAGACTCGCCGGATGACAACCCGCCCGCCCGCCGAGATCGGCATGACGCTCGATGAGGTTGACACTCCCGCATTGATCATCGACCTCGACGCCTTCGAGCGCAATCTGGCGCGCCTGCCGCAGCGCATCAGCGGCAGCGGCGTCCGCCTGCGGCCACACGCCAAGACCCATAAATCACCGGTGATCGCACTGCAGCAGGTGGCGCGTGGTGCTGTCGGCGTGTGCGTGCAAAAGGTCGGCGAGGCCGAGGCGATGGTCCATGGCGGCGTCCAGGACGTGCTCGTCACCAACGAGATCGTCGGCCGGCAGAAACTTCGGCGGCTGATGGCGCTCGCGCACATTGCCCGGGTCGGGGTCTGCGCCGACGATGCCGGCCAGGTCGATGCGCTCGAAGACGCCGCGGCCGAGGCCGGAGTTACGATGCCGGTCTATGTCGAGGTCAATATGGGCGGCAATCGCTGCGGCGTCGAACCCGGCGAGCCGGCGCTCGATCTCGCCGGCTGGATCGCGGACAAACCGCATCTGAGGTTTGCCGGCTTGCAGGCCTATCACGGCTCGGCCCAGCATCTGCGCGACTGGGCGGCGCGGCGCGCGGCGATTGCCCAGGCCGCCGAGAGAGCGGCGAACACCCGCGACCTCCTCGAACGCAATGCCCTGCCGTGCCCGGTGGTGACGGGCGCCGGCACCGGAACCTTCGAGTTCGAGACCGGTAGCGGCGTCTATACCGAACTGCAATGCGGATCATACATCTTTATGGACGCCGATTATGGCCGCAATCTCGATCCCGACGGCGCACCGACCAAGGCGTTCGAGCCGAGCCTCTTTGTCTGGGCGACGGTCATGAGCCGCCCCGCCGAGGAGCGCGCAATCGTTGATGCCGGGCTCAAGGCGCTGGCGTTTGATTCCGGGCCGCCGCTGGTGTGGGACGAGCCCGCCGCAACCTACGAACGCGCCTCCGACGAGCACGGCCGCCTCGCCGTGACCGCCGCCACCAACCGGCTCTATATCGGCGACAAGATCCGCCTCGTCCCGGGCCATTGCGACCCGACGGTCAACCTTTACGACTGGTATGTCGGGGTCCGCAACAACCGCGTCGAAACGCTGTGGCCGATCACCGCCCGCGGTGCCGTCTATTGACGACTTGAACCGGGAGCGGGATGCCGAGGGCCACCGACCTCTTCGCCTTTGGCCCTTGGCCCCGCGGTCGCGGGAGCGACGAGAAAAAGCAAGCAGGCAGCGATCATCTACCTAGCCCCGACTCTAGACTATGATCATATCGGATCGAAGCGGCTTGGCCCTCCGATCCGTGAGTCATGGTCTCACTCTTGGAATCGAGAGCAGGATTCGCGCAAGAAATGGAAGCTCTGTTTCCATTTCATGCGATCCTGCTCCTAGAAAAACACCTCGGGCGGTTGGCCGAGCAGAACCTGACCGACGGTTTCGTAATGAGCGTCGCGCGACTGAATTTGCTGGGTAACGGTATGGATGTCGCGAAAACGGCGCTCGAACGGGCTGCCCGGGAAGATCGCATCGACGCCGGCCGCCTTGTAGGTCCAGTCGGCAACCGCCGCAGCGCTGGTGATGGCGTGCGATCCGGCGAGCCGGGCGCGGGCGCGGTCGGGGATGTCGATCGGCGCATTGGCTTCGGCGCGGTCGTAGATGTCGCGCACGGTGTCGACGAGATAGGCACGGGCGGCGCCGAGCTTCGCCTCCGAGCGCGCGATCTCGGCCTGGATCACGGCATTGTCGGCAAGCCGGCCGGCGCCGCGCGGGGTCTTGCGCTGGGCCAGTTCGACAAACGCGTCGAGCATGCCGCGGGCGATGCCGAGCGCCACGCTGGCGATGCCGACCGAATACAGCGTCTGCTGTGGAAAGGCATAGAGCTTGCCGGGCTCGCGGCGCAGGGTCGGGTCCTCGCGGGTGCCGGTCAATTCCTCGGACACGAACAGGTCTTTGACGGCGTAGGATTCCGAGGCTGTACCGCGCAGTCCGATCGGGTTCCAATTGTCGAGCAGAGTCGCCTGCTCTGCAGGGAACAACCAAGTGCGGATCGTCGGCCGGCCAAAGCGGTTGAGCCGCAGCGAGCCGTCGGCCTCGACAACCGTGCCGTGCGCCCCCATCCAGCTCGCATGGCGGCAGCCGCTGGCGAAATCCCAGCGTCCGGTCACGCGATAGCCGCCCGGTACCGCTACGCCCTGGCATTCGTTGGGCGGCCCCCAGGCGCAAGTCGCACGCGGATCGCCAAACACCCGGCGTGCCGCGTCAAGCCCGAGATAGGGGGCGAATAGCCCGATGCTGTTGGCTATCGACGCACACCACCCGACCGAGCCGTCGGCGCGCGCCAACTCGCCGACTGCAAGTATGTAAATGCCGGGCTCGACCTCGTCACCGCCGACCGAGCGCGGATAAAGCATGCGAAAGAGCCGTGCCTCGTGCAGCCGCTCGACGATCGCCGGCGGCAATTGGCGCCGGCTCTCGATTTCGTCCGCGGCGGCGGCGATCGCCTCCGCGAGCTTGCGCGCCCGTGTCAGTGGGTCGGCTCGCCTCACCTCGTCCATCGTCCGTCCTGATCCTTGATCCAAGACGTCATTGCGCGGCACCCTGCCGGCGCTGTCAATGCCGGATCATGCCCGCGATGTTGCCGGAGGTGCGCCGCGCATCGGCAGCATCCCACATCAGGCGCGGATCAAAAGTCTCGGCGGCGAACATCGTCAGGATCACGACTGCGCAAAACGCCAGAGCGCCGACGCCGGGTTCGATCGTGATCACCGCGCCAAACGCGACGAGCGCGCCGAGCAGCGATTCCATGAAGATGTCGATCATCGACCAGCGACCGATAAAGCGCACGATGTGGTAGAGCCGGGTGCGATCGCGCAGCCAGCCGGCGCGCCCGGTCTGGGTCGCGACCAGCATGACCGAAAGACCGACAAGCTTTAGCATCGGCACCGCGATGCTGGCGAAAAACACCAAGGCGGCGAGCGGATACTGCGATGCTGCGACCAGTTCCTCAACCCCGCCAAGGATCGTGCTCGGCTGACCGGCGCCGAGTTGGACGACCGACAACACCGGGTAGTAATTGGCCGGGATGTACAACACGGCGGCGGCAATGATCAGCGCCCAGGTCCGCTGGATGCTGTTCGGCCGGCGCGGGTGCAAGGCGCTATGGCAGCGCGGGCAGCTCATATTGGCGGTTCCCGCGGTGCTGACAAGACCGCAGGTCTCGCACCCGATTGCCGGCGCCGAGCCTCGACAGGGCAGCGCATCGGGACGATCTTCGGGGTCGAGCCGCTCCCACACGGCTTCGCGGTCCAGCGCGCTGTCGAGCCAGACCATGATGATTGTCAGCGCCAGCAGGGCATAGACCCCGGTGCGCAGCCCGATCGTCACAAGGTCGCCGAGCTTGACATAGGCGACAAATACGCCCAGCACAAAGACCTCGATCATCGACCATGGCCGCAGCTTTTCGGCCCAGGCGAACAGCCGGCGCAGATGCCGCGGCGGATGACGCTGATGGGCGCGGACCAGCACGTAGAGTGTAGCGGCGAGCCGCAGCAGCGGGGCAAGGACGGTCACGAACACGACGACCAGTCCGAGCGGCGCCATATCCTGACGGACCAGTTCTTCCGGCCCGGAAAACAGGTCTGCCACGCGGCGAATACCGGCAGTCTCGACGCTCATCAGCGGCGAGAGACACATGACGACCAGCAAGATCAGTGCCGCCAGGGCGAGGGCGATCATGTGTTGAAGGCGGTGGGTGGAGACTCGCCGCAGGATCGTCGGGCAGCGCGCGCAATGGGCCGTGCTGCCGGGGTCAAGCTCCGGCACCTGCTGCAACAGCCCGCAACCCGGGCATTCGCGCAATTGCGGCCGGGTCGCCGGCGCGGCATTGGACCCTGTCACAGCGGCCGAACGCTCGGAGAGGCGGTATTCACCCGCTGACCGGGAGGGTCGTCAGCATCGGTGCTATGCCGTCGGCAAGCCGGCCAACGGCGGCGCTGATCGCAGCGACCTCACCCGGCACACCCGGTACCGACGGCGGCACCGAAAAGCGGAAATTGCGCAGTTCCGGCTGGCTCTGCCCGGTGGCGCGCACCGCCACCTGGGCCTGAAGTATCAGGTTGCCGGCGCCGTCTTCGTCGAGCCGCAGGATGTTGATCTCAACCGTGGCATCGGGTCGGGCGGAGACCGCACCATTGTCGGCAATGACCGTGCTCTGCGGCAGGCGCTGGCCCAACTCCTCGACCAGCACCCGGTTCAGCATCGGCGCCAGCGGCTCACCCCACCAATCGTTCGACATTACATCGAGGCGATAGTCTTCCGAAGAGCGCACGATCTGCGAGCGTTCGAGGAAGTGCGCTACCGCAATCTGCTGCACCAGCACGACCTTGGCGCCGGCCGGCTGCACCGGGCCGGGTGCGATGGCAATCGTGTATAGCACCGGGTCGGGCGACGAGCAGGCTGAGAGCGCCGCAGCGATGCCCATCGCCGCCGCCGCCAGTCGCGGCCCCCGCCAATTCCGGGTCACTCGGGTCACTCGACGCCGCCCGCGGGACGGCCTTTGATCAGCGCTTCGGGATGGCGCGAGAGCAGGTCGGCAAGTGCGCGGATCGAGCTGAGCGCGTCGTTTGTCTGCACCAACAGCCGATCGAGATCGCGGTTGAACTTGGTATTGTCGCCGTAGCCGCTGTCGAGCGACAGCAGCAGCTTGTTTGTGTTGCTCAAAGTCCTTTGCAACTGCGTCGACATGTCGGGCAATTGCTTGAAGGTCGGGGCGGTGCCGGTATTGAGATTGCGGGTGAAGGTTTCAGCCATGGCGAGCGTCGCCGACAGCTTGGTCAGCGACTCGCGCAGCTGCGGAGCCGCGACCAGGTTGTTGGTCGATTGCAGCAGCTGCTGAAGGCTTTGCCCGAGCTTGTCAAAGTCGATCGTGTCGACCTTGTTGAGCAACTCGGTCGCGGAAGCTGCGAGGCTGGCAAAGCCGCCGCTTTCAGTGGCCGGCAGGATATAATGCCCGTCATGCATCTCGACTTGGACCGCTGGTGCGTTTTCCTCAAATTCGAGCGCCACCTGCTGCTGTCCGGTGATCAGATTGGCAGTTTGGAGGGTCGCGCGCAGTCCTTTTTTCAGCATTGCTTCGACCGCCTCTTGGTCGGTCTTGAACACCCTTTGGCCGACGCCGACGATCCGTTCGGGCTCGACTTCGTAATGGACCGGTGCGACGATCGCGTCTTTGGTACGGTCGTACTTCAGTTCGACCGAGAGCACCCGGCCGATGGTCAGACCGTGCACCGTCACCGGCGAGCCCGGACCGAGGCCGCTGACCGATCCTGGAAAATACGACACCACTTCGATCTTGCGGGTGTAGGAGGCGGCCTGAGCCGCATCGTGGTCGGCGAACAGCGGGAAAACATGATCTTCCGCACTCGCCAGCTTGGCACGCCCCGCCTCCTCAGGGGTTTCGAAGGCGATGCCGCCGAGCAGCAGCGCCTTCAGCGATTCGAGCTGGATTTCGAGTCCGGTACCGCCGAGCTTGATCGATAGGCCGGAGGCGTTCCAGAACCGCGTATCGTCATTGACATAGCTGTCGTAGGGGGCGCGGACAAAGGCGTGGATCGTGACGTATTCGGCCATATCGGCGATGTCCCAGCCGGCCACCTCGCCAACGCTCAGATCGCGGTAAAAGATCGGCGAGCCGAGCTGGATCGAACCCAGGCGCTTGGCCTTGAGCAAGAACACATGGCCTGGGGTCTGTTCGGTGAGGATCGGCGGGTCCTCCTGCCCCTTGAAGGCGCGTTGCGGCTTGCCGGCGGCGGCGCCGGGCAGCATGCCGACATAGCTTCCCGATAACAGGGTTTCGAGACCGGAAATCGAGCCGGCAAAGAGCCGCGGCTTGACCACCCAGAACACCGTCTTGTTGCTCAACAGCGGCTCGGCCCCGGCGGTCGTAGCAATAGTGACGACGACATGAGTGTGGTCGGGCGACAGCGCGACGTTGTCGACCGTGCCAAAGACGATGTCTTTGAATTTGAGTTGCGACTTGCCTGGCTGCAGTCCTTCGGCAGTATCGAAAGTGACGGTGATCGTCGGGCCTTCTTTCGACCACGTGTCCCAGGCGAGCCACGCACCGATCGCGATCGCGACCAGCGGGATCACCCAGATCACCGAGATCCTCCGCGACCGTCGCGCCGCCGCCCGCGCCACCACCGGCGGCTCGGTCAGATTTGTCATGACAAGCTCCCCGACCGGGCGCGCGTACCCCGCCATTTCAGTGCGGAGCGAGCACTTCCCACTCCGTCGTGCCTCGGTCAATCCTCACTACGGATAGGCTATCGGATCACGCTTGACCATCCATTTTTGGCAGCGGAATTGCCGGTCAACTGCTGCCCGGTAAACTCGCGGCAAAGTCTGAAGCGGGGACGGCTAAGCTGCCAAAAGCCAATGCCTAGGGGGCAAGTGGCGGCAGTAGTCGATGCGTCAGCGTGCGCGGCAGAATGCCAACGCGGCGCGGGTCTTCAAAGGCGGTCGGGCGCCGGGCATAAACCACAAAGCCGGCGCGCTGATAGGTCGCGAGCGCTTTTGGATGGTCATAGGTCGAGGTGTGCAGCCAAAAGCGGTCGATCGGCCGTGCGGTCCAGGCCCGGTCAATTGCCGCCTGCAGCATGTAAGGTCCATAGCCGCGGCCGATGAAATCGGGCACGAGCCCGAAATAGCACAGTTTGGTCTCGCGCGGCTCAGCGGTGTCGAGTTCGAAAAACCCGGCCGGCACCCCGCCGACATAAAGCACGAAAATTTCGAGGGTGGGCTTGGTAATCAGCTGCGCCAAGGCGGCATCGCCAAACAGGCGCCGCTCGAACCACAGCCACGGCTCGCCGACAGCATCGTAAATGTAGCGATAGAACGACACGGTGCAGTTCTCGGCCTGCATCAGCGCGAGTTTTCCGGCCGGCAATGGCACCCGGCTGGTCGGCGGCCGCGCCAGCATTTCGAGATAGGTGATCGTGTCTTGCAGCAGCATCGCCGCCAATCCGTCTGTCAGACCGATGCCGCGGGTCCGGTCTCGATCGGGGTATCGCCTGGCAACCCCCATTCCGACCAGCTGCCGTCGTAAACTGCGGCACCCGGATGGCCGATCAGGTGCAAGCCAAAAGCCAGCGCGCAAGCGGTGACGCCCGAACCGCAGCTGGTCACGATCGGTCGATCGAGCGCCACCCCGGCCTCGGCGAACAATGCCGCGAGTGTCTCGGCGCTTTTCAGCTGCCGGGTCCGCGGATCGGTGAGCCGGTCGTAAGGCAGGTTGCGGCTGCCCGGAATATGACCACTGCGCAGCCCCGGGCGGATTTCGGCCACAGAGCCATCGAAGCGACCGGCGGCGCGCGCATCGACGACCTGCTCGCGGGAGCTGGCAAGGTTCGCGATCAGCGCGGCTTTGTCACGCACCAGCGACGGGTCGAACCGGGCGGTAAACCGGCGCGGCGCCAAGGCCGCAGTCGCGGTTTCGATCGGGCGACCCTCGGCCTTCCATCGCGGCAAACCGCCGTCGAGCAGCGCCACATCAGGATGGCCGTAAAGGCGCAGCATCCACCAGGCCCGGCCCGCCGACGACAAACCGGCGCTGTCGTAGACGATGACCTTGTCATCGTCGCCCACACCGAGCGCCCCGATTTTTTGCGCGAAGATCTCGGCCGACGGGATCATGTGAGGAAGGCTGGTGCCAGCGGCGCAGACGTCGTCGATGTCGAAAAACACCGCGCCCGGAATGTGGCCGCGACCGTAATCCTCGCGAGCCGTCGGGGTGATCCCCGGCAGTTTGAACGAGGCGTCGAGGATCCGGACATGCGGGTCATCGAGATGGTCGGCGAGCCATGCGGGGCTGACCAGCGCCTCGGGATGGGCATAAGGCATCGTGACCCTTCCTCAAATCGGGCGAGGACGATTTGTCGTGCGGCAACTCTGACAGTCGCGCTTGTCGCCCGGCCCGATGATCTGACGAAAGACCTTCGGCAGCAAGACGGCAGAATCAGGCCTTATGGCGCGCCGATATCGGGGTCAGACGTCCGTCAGCGGGACGCGCCGGCCTGGCGCGCCCGAAAAAACGATGCAGAGGCCGTTGGCCCTTACGCGCAGGCGATCACCCTATCGCCGTCCCAAATGCCCAACACGACCCGGGCATTGCCGTATTCGGCCACAAGGTAGGGATCGAGCCTGATCTGCTCCTGGTACAACTCGCCGACGACAAACCCGACCCCGGGGATGCGGTGCTGCAGCTGCTCGGCAGCTTCGCGGATAACCGCGGGCACCTCATACAGATCTTCGGCCTCGCGCTCGCGCCATAGCGCCGGTCCCTTTACCGGCAAGAACAAGGCCGACGATCCGAGACCGAACATCGCCAAGCCGGCAACGAAGCCCCAGGATACCTGGTGTGCGGACAGCAGGATCACAAACAGGCCGACGCTGCCGAGCAACACCATGACCTGCGCCGACGCCACCGCCTGCTGGTGGCGATACGCCCAGCTTGCCGGATTGCGCCGGATCTGCTCGGCCTTGTGCTGGTCGAGGAAGGATGGCTCGATCGGCCGCAGGCCGCTCGCGTAGATCGCCGACTCCAGTACGTCAGTTTTAGAAAGAGCGAAGTTTGCACCGTCAAATGGCATCGCAGCACCCGTGAATTCGGTTATGGCGTATGAACAACGCTGATCGCCGCAAACCGTGCCATCGCTAATCGGGGCGAAGTTGATGCTTGGGGATGAGAGGTCGTTTGCAGCCCGGCGAAAGATATGCCGTCGAACGCCGGACGGCGTGTCACGCGGGCGCGGCGGTCGGGATAAACCGATTCAGCGTTGCTTTCGGTCCGAGTCTTCGCGGCGACCGCGGATATTCGGGTGGCGGCTTGATCGAAGGGTTCGCCGCCTGCCTTGCAATCGAAGCGATCGACCCACGGATCGTCGTCGCGCCCCGCGCCCGGCCGATTGCGGGAAAACAGGCGGCCGGGCGGCCCATCGAGCGCGCCGACAAAGCCGGCTCCGCGTTAACTCATACGGTCAGGCAATGCCGAGTTCGCTGCGCAGGTCGGCGACGACCTGCTCGCGGGTGCGGGTCTGCCAGCGGCGGCGGCGGCCGATCGGCTCGTTCTCGATTTCCGGAACCACCTTGCAGGCGACAAAAACCGGCCCGGGGCCGGACATGATCCCGGGAAGCTCGCGTTCGAAATCATCGATCTCGGTAAAAGCAAACGTACGTGGATAACCGCAACCGCGGGCAACGACATCATAGGCGATCTTGGCGGCGTTTGGCACCGGCTGGCCGCCGGTCGTCGCATAGACGCCGTTATCGATCAGGAAATGATAGAGGTTGGTCGGCGCCTGTTCGGCGACCGTCGCCAGCATGCCAAGGCTCATCTGGAGATCGCCTTCGGAATCAAACAGCATGACCTTTTTATCGGGCCGCGCCAGCGCCAGCCCGAGCCCGAGCCCGGCATGGCCGCCCATCGCCGGATCGCCGACCTCGACATCGAGGCTGTGCTTGTCGCTAAGATTGATCCAGTAGCGGCCGCTGCGGCCGGGGACCAGGATCGCGTCGCCACGGAAGCGGGCGAAAGCTTTCATCATATCGGCAGTGTGGATCATAGCGCTTCCCCCCTTTTAGCGATTGAAGCCGTGATATTCGTCGCCGACCAGAACCACGACGGGCCGCTGGGTGCGCTCCGCTTCGTCGAAGGCAACCTGAATGCGCGACGAATCGGCGTCGTTTTCGATCAGGTAGTAGTTGATGCCAAATGCCATCAAAAAGCGCTCGGTATAGGTCGCCGCGGTGTCGACGGTAACGCCGTGCCGGGTCCAGCCGCGATAGCCGACCATTAATACGATCGGCACATTGAGGCTCATCAACCAGCCGCGGATCGAATCGCCCGCCTCCAACATGCCGGTGTTCTGGATCAGGATCATCGGCTTGGCGCCGCCGAGCCACAAACCGGCAGCGATCGAAGAGGCGTGCCCCTCGCGGTTTACCCCGATCAGGCGCAAGTTCGGGTCCGCCTTCATCAACAGATAGAGCCAGTTGGTTTCGCTGTCGGGCAGGTACACGACATGCGTGACGCCGTTTTTTTTCATCGATGCGAGAACCGTTTCCGGGCTCAACGCTGCCGCCGCCATTTCACTCATCAACCCCTCCCTTAGCAAGGACCTCAGGCAACCATAGAGCCATTCGGCTGAGGCCGGGAGAGACATGATCGTCGTGGCGCGTCGATATCGCCAAAGAATGCTCCTGCTTGGGCGGCACAGGCGGCGGGTCCGGCAGGGCGATTTTCCGCTTCGACAAAAGCGACGGTTGTGCTGCTATCCGCAGCGTCGGATTCTCGGTTGGTAAAGGGAGATCGCCGCATGCTGTCGCGCCGATCGGTTCTGCTGTCCACGCTCGCGGCGACGGCGATACGGCCGGGAACCGCGCTGACCGCGGCGCCACCGCAAGCAGCCCCAACCGTGCTGCGGCTGATCCAGCGCACCATCGAGGTTTATGGCAAGCCCGCCTTGGTTTATGGCATCCGCCAGCCCGACGGCACCGAAGGCCTCACCACCCATGTCGGCGACCGGTTTCGGGTCCGGGTCGAAAACCGGATCGGTCAGCCAAGCCTCATTCATTGGCACGGACTCGCCCCGCCGTGGCAGCAGGACGGCGTGCCCGGTGTTTCGGGACCGCCGATCCCGGCAGGCGGCAGCGCCGATTACGATTTCCCGCTCGCCTTTGGCGGGACATTCTGGATGCACTCGCATGAGGGGCTGCAGGAGCAGCTGCTGCTCGATGCGCCGCTGATCATCCGCGATCAGCGCGACGTGCCAGGCCGCCAGGAAATCATCCTCAGGCTCAATGATTTCAGCTTTACTCCGCCGGAGGAGATCTTTGCCAATTTGAAAAAGGGCGCCTCGATGGCGGGGATGACGCGTGTCGCCGCGCCCGCTGCCGCCTCCGGCGGGAGCGCAGGAACGACCGGCGTCAGACCGATGCCGGCGAGCATGAACGCGATCGGCGGCAGAGGCAGCGGCGGGGCGGCGCCGGCCGGTTCCGCCGCCACGCCCGATCTCGCCACCGCGCCCGATCTTAACGACGTGACCTATGATGCCTTTCTCGCCAACGACCGGACCCTGGCCGACCCCGAGATCATCAAGGTCGAGCCGGGAAGCATAGTGCTGCTGCGGGTTATTAATGCCGCCGCAATGTCGAGCTTTCACTTCGATCTCGGCCGCCTTGACGGACAGCTGATCGCCGTCGACGGGATCTTTGTCGAGCCGATGATTGGCCGGCATTTTCCGATCAACGTCGCCCAACGGCTCGACATCGTGCTGTCGATCCCGCGTGGCAGCGACGCTTATCCGTTGCTCGCGACCGTTGAAGGCTCGCGCGGGCGTGGCGGCATCGTCCTCGCCGCCGGCAACGCCCCGATCGCCCGAGTTCCGCTACAGGCCCCGGCGGTTGCGCCGGAGATCACGATGGATCTGGAAAAGCGGCTGCGCGCCGCCAGACCGCTCAAGCCGCGCAAGCCCGATCGCGTTCACAAGATCGATCTGACCGGCGACATGTCAAAATACATCTGGTCGATCAATGGCGTCGCCTGGACCCCGGAGGTGCCGCCATTGCCGATTGCCCAAGGCGAAAGGGTGGCTTTGGTCATGACCAACATGACCGGGATGCCGCACCCGATGCACCTTCACGGGCACCAGTTCCAGGTTGTCGAGATCGACGGGGTTCCCCTTTCGGGTGCGGTGCGCGACACCGTCCGCGTGCCGCCGGCTGGGCGCGTCGTTATTGTCTTCGACGCTGACAACCCCGGCACCTGGGCGTTCCATTGCCACATGCTCTATCACCTGGCAGCGGGCATGTTTACCACCTTGCGCTATGTGTGAGCGTGCCGCTGCCGCTATTTCGGTTGGATCAGCGGATTTCCGCCGGGCGTGCCGGGCGGCGTAATAATATCGCTGCGGGATCGTTTGCCGGTCCGGCCGGAGTGGCCCGACAGGGTCCGAACGCGGTCGCCAGGACAAGCCCCGATCAGGCAGGGACAGGGGTCAGCCGCACCCGCGCCACCAGCACCGCCGACAGGCTGAACCAGAGCGCGGCGACCGCAAAGGCGAGGACATAGGCAAATCGCGCCGACACCGCCCATTTGGCGCCGGTGATGATCCAACCGGTCGAGGCCGGACCGAGGATCTGCGGCAGCACCAGTGCCACATGCCAGATGCCCATATCCTTGCCGGCCGCTTCGCTCCGCGGTAACACCCGCAACGCCAATGCCCAGTCGACCGCCTGATACGCCCCCCAGCCGGAGAAATAGACAAATGCGACCGCCGCCATCGGCAGCCGGTACGGATGCAGCGCGATCAGCACATAGGCGATTGCCGCCCCCGCCATCATCCAGCTGGTTGCCCTGACAATCGTAACGATGCCATAGCGCCGGGTGAGCCGGGCGGCGACAAGGCTCGCCGGGATGCCAATGAGGGCACCGATCCCGAGCACCATCGGCAGCACTCGCCCGGGCTCGGCAACGCCGACCACCTCCTGCAGATAGAACAGCAGAAACGTCAGCACCGACCACACACCGAGATTGGCAAAAAGCCGCGTCACCAACACCCGGTAGAAATTCGGGTGCATCGCCGGCGGTAGCCAGAACGAGCGCAAAAACGGACCGAATTGGAAAGAGCGGCCGGCGCCGGCTGCGGGTGGCTCGCGGACCCGCGCCATGGTTACCGCAAGGCAGGCGAGATTGACCGCGATCAGCCCAAAAATCGCCGGACCTGGATGGCCGCGGACATAAAGCGCCACCGCGATCCCGTTGCCGGTAAACGTGCCCAGAATGCTCATGATGTTCATCCAGGCGCTGGCCGAGGCCTGGGCGCCCGCGGGCACGACATCAGGGATCAGTCCGGCATAGGGACCGCACGTCCAATTCCACCAGAATTGCAGGTTGAGGATCGCGAGCGCGTATAGCAGGATGTTGCTGCCGGCGCCAAACGGCACCAGCAAGGCGAGAGCGATGCAGGTGCCGAGCATCCCGGCGACCAGGAACGGGCGCCGCCGCCCGTTGACGCTGCGCACGAGGTCGGAAAGCGCCCCCGCGACCGGCGCCATGACCAGCGCCATAAAGGCGCCGATCGCCAGTATCGAGCCGCTGATGCCCTCTTTTGCCGCGGCGTCGGAGCCGAGGATCGCGGAAACCTGGTCCGGCACGATGACCGGCACCACCGTCAGCCAGTTGGCGAACAGGGCGAACCACAACAGCGCCACGGCAAGCTGGTCCGAGACAGGAAATCCGAGCGATTGCCGCGCCGCTGGCCGCGCCAGGGCGGCTGAGCCGGT
>DATJLK010000074.1:0-4933 GCA_035509615.1 Allostellaceae bacterium
CGGTCATCCCGAAATACGCCTTCCTCGGCCATGTCAGGACAAGTGAGAGCATTCACCAATGCGCCGCGCCCGCCCGGCAGGCTTCCCGGTTGCGACCCAATATGCCCGAGATAGAGGGTCTGATCATGGCGGGCATATCGCCGCGCGACGGCTCGCCATCGCGAGACTTACTCGGTGCTGCGGGTGAGCAGCATGTGGCCGTAGGGCGCCATTGCCGCTAGGCGGCTCGCGGCCGTGTGGGTCAATATCGTCGTCACGTCGCGGCGGATTTCCTGCAACGGATCGCCATCGTAGACCGAGCGCGCGCCGGAGAGTTCGCACAGCTTTTCGATTGCCGACGCGACCTGATGCTGCGCATAGGTCATGTCACGGCGAGCGCGCAACGCCTCGGCTTCGGTAATGCGGCGGCCGGAACTGACCTCTGCGGTGCTGGTCTCGCGGCCGGTATGCAGCAACATCGTTGCCGCGTCGATCGCGGCGGCCGCCTCGCCAAGCGTTATCTGGACGAATTCCGAATCAGCCAAGCGCCGCACGCCACGCGACACGCGGGTGGCGAGCGATCGGCACGCCGCGTCGAGCGCGCGCTGGCCGAGAGCAATCGGCACCGGCGGCAGCGAATACGAGACAAGATAGCCGCGCGGTGCGCGCAAGACCGGATAATCCGGATGCACCAAAGCACCCGGCGGGGTACCGGCGAACAGGTCGCTGACCATCACAACGCGATGCCCGGGGACAAATACATCGCGCAAGACCAGCGATTTCGACCCCGTGCCGAGCAGTCCCAACACCTGCCAATCGTCGTCGATCTCGATCTCGGCGAGCGGCACCAACAGATAGGCAATCGTTTGCGGGTCACCCATCTCGCCGAGAAAGGCGCCGATGATTGCCCATTGCGCATGGTCGCAGCCGCTCGAAAATGTGTACCGACCACTGAGCCGCCAGCCTCCCGGCACCGACTGAGCCGCCGCGCGAGGCGCCAGCGATGACGACGCGACCGCTTCGGGATCACTGCCCCAGACATCGATCTGCGCCTGCTCCGGATATTGCGCGACAATCCACTGATGCTCGGCCAACACCGCATAAACCCAAGCCGATGACGCACAACCGTAGGTCAGTTCCTCGACAATCCGCGAAAACAGGCTAAATCGGCCTTGCATGCCGCCAAATCGCCGTGGCTGCAGAATCCGCATGATGCCGGCAGCGCGATATTCGGCGATCGTTTCCGGGGGAACTTTGCGCGCCGCCGCAGCCGCATGCGTTCGCTCGGCAAGCCGCGGAATCAGCGATCGCGCCCGCTCCAGTACTGCCCGCTCATCATCCGGGAGTGCGCTGTCATCGCCGGACAACGACGCCGTACCGAACCCTGTCAATACTTGGCCATCAGGCATGGACCCGTCGCCCTCCTGATCGTGTCCAGGCCCAGCGTGCATCCGCGCGCCCGCGGATACAAGAGGCCCAGGAGGCCGCCCGCAGGCTGACGACGGTACCGAACACGCCGTGGCGTCGACGCTTCACCCTGTTGGCGGATGGATCGGCCGGCGTGGCGCGAGCCGATCTGGCCGGCTGATTCGCGGGCGAACGTCGCCGCTCCGTGCACGCAAGTATCGTCGACCGATCACAGACGCGGTCTAACTCGAAACATGACACAAAGAAAGAAGCTTGCGCGCGGTCGGCTGCCGACGGCTGATCACCGGCGGCGCCGCCAAGCGCTCTGATGTGGCTCAGCGATAGGTCGGGAACGAACGACCGTGCTCATATTGGATCGAACCGCAGAGCCGGCCGATCCGATAGGTGAATCACAGTCGCATTTTTCGACATCGAGCGCATAACCCGTGGGTGAGGTATAAGCGCCGTGTTCAATTCACGCGACCCTGGTCTTGCAACCCAAGATCAGAGCGAGCCGTCCGAACGCACCCGGACGATTATGTCGACGCGGCTGATTTCGGTCCCCTCGGGAGGGGTTGGCAACCCGCTGACCGAAAGGCGATGCGCCGGAATATCGCGCAGTTCGCCGGTCGTTTCGCAGAAAAAGTGGTGATGGTCCGCCGTATTGGTATCGAAATACGATCGGCCCGGCTCAACCACGGCCTCACGCAGCAACCCCGCTTCGGTAAACTGATGCAATGTGTTGTAGACAGTCGCGAGCGACACCTTGATGCCGGCGGCCATTGCCTCGGCATGCAGGTTCTCGGCGGTGATGTGCCGATCGCCACTTTCGAGCAGCAACCGAGCCAACGCAAGCCGTTGACGCGTGGGCCGTAAACCCGCCGATCGCAGGCGTTGCAGAGCTCTCGAGGACGAAGGCGCCTTATTCATGTCACAAATATAGCAGTATGCGCTGTTGAAATAAACAGGCGCATCCATACTTTATCCCGTTTTTGAGCAGAAATTTCAAAAGCTGCGGCCCGAGCGTCCCCGGTTCCGGGGGCTTAACGACAAAAGGCCCGGCCGGCGCGCCAAGATGGCGGTGCCGCTATGAAAGCGGCACCGCACGTCATGCGTTTTTTCTAAAGGTTCGCCTGGAAGTCGCTGTAGTCGCGAACCTTTTTGTAAACCTGCAATCGGTTACGCTGGCTATCGGCGACGATAATGCTGTCGGTTGCCGGATCAAACTCGACTGCGGTCGGGAAGCAGAAACGCCATTGCGGTTCGAGACTTCTGACCCGGCGCCGCGCCTTCGCCATATCGGGGTTGGCGTCAACGGTCTGCTGTCCCCACTTGGAGAGAACCTGAGCGTCGCCGATCAGATTGGCAATCGGCTTGCCTTCCGAGTCGAAGACACAAACGCGGTGGTTCCCCCAATCGGTGACGTAAATGTCGCCATCCGTGTCCACGGCAACATCGGTGGGGTGATTGAGCATACCCGGCTTGGGATATCCTTTTGTCTCTTCACCGGCAGCGATGTATGGGCCGAACATGGTTACGGCATAGGAGTTTTCCGGCTCCTCGACCGACCCATATTCCCCGATCTTCATCAGGAACTTGCCTTCGGGCGACAATTTCTGGACGCGATGGTTCTTCCAGTCGGCGACATAGATGTTGCCGTCTTTGTCGAGGGTAATGCCCCAAGGCTGGTTGAACTGCCCGTCGCGATTGCCGGGACCGCCGCATTTGCCAACAAACGTGCCGTCCGGCTTGAACACTTGCAGACGGTTGTTGCCACTGTCGACAACGATGACGTTGCCGTTCTTTTCGATCGCCAGCCCCGCCGGACGCATTAGTTCGCCGTCGCCGCTGCCGGTCTTGCCCCATTTGCGCAGAAATTTGCCGCTGCTGTCAAAGACCGAGATCGTGTTGGTCCAGTCGTCCGACACATAGACGTGGTCGTTGTCATCGACCGCGACCCCGAACGGCCAGGTGCAGCGGCCGTCACCTTCGCCGTATTCGCAGAAATCGACGAGCCATTCTTCCTCGCCAGGGCCGCCAAGCTCGACCTTGTTGACGTGCATCCCAAAATTGTTCTCGTTGCCACGATTGGTGGCATAGAGAATACCGTTTTTGAGAGCCATCGTTTGTACGTAATTGAAACCGGGCCCGCGTTGGGCGTTGCGCCCGATCGCATGGCTCCAATCGTAAACCCGTCCTTCCGCAACCGTTGTGAGCGGCATCGCGCTCCTCCTCCTTGACCGTCGTATCGCCTGTCTGCCCGCTCCTGCTCCCCGCGGAGTGCGGGGGCGCAGGAGCTGAGCCGCGTGCTGTTAGTTCAGGAACGCCGGCTGTTCGAAGGTACCGTTGACAATCGGCGCCGGATTAAGCTTCAGCCACTTGTCGAGGATCGTCGAATAGACGCTGCGGAAGTCCATATTCGGGTTCAGGTCGCCCTGGACCAGATGTTCGGGCTTCAGCGACGGCATTTCGCCATAATGGCCGCCCTTGACCTTGTCACCGAGCACGAACGCCACGCCGCCAGCACCATGGTCGGTGCCCGAGCCATTGTCGCGGACGCGACGCCCGAACTCGGAGAACATCAGAACGATGACGTTATCGGCGTGATCGTGTTCGCGAAGGTCCTTCATAAAGGCGTCGAGGCCCTCGCTCACCGCCTTCCAC
The DNA here is from genome assembly GCA_035509615.1 of Allostellaceae bacterium. GTDB lineage: Bacteria > Pseudomonadota > Alphaproteobacteria > ATCC43930 > CGMCC-115725 > AP-15. Next base: position 4,051 of record DATJLK010000074.1, read on the forward strand.
AACACCGGATGGGCCCCGGGAGCCCCAGCCGCGTTCTGGCCGGCATGGGTGTCAAAGCTATGGTGATCGCAATAGAAGATCCGGCTGCCCAGATCAGCCAGATGCACCTGAGCGATGCCCTTCAACTTACTAGCGATCCGCGTATTCGGATACTCCACCGTCGACGAGTACTTTTGCGGTGCCACCTTCAGGATGTCCTCGCCTTTCAGCGAGTCGATCCCGGTGTCGGCCATGTAGTCCATGACCGCGCCGGTGCCGATCGCCGGCTTGTACATCGCCGCAAAGCGTTCGAGGATCTGCTTGCGCTGCTCACCTTGGATTGTCGGCAGAAAGCCGTAATTTTCCAGCGGTCCGCCGACGCAAGCCACCGGGACGCCCGGCACCGCCAAGGCGCGCGGCAGGCTCTGTCCAAAGCTGACGGTGGTGACGACGTTTTCCTTGCGCGGATCGAATTCACGCGCGACCCGGCCAAGCCAGCCTTCGGTCCCAACCTTGATCGGCTCGCTCGTGTGCCAGATGTCCATCGCGCGGAAATGCGAGCGCGGCGATTCTTTCCAGCCGACGCCATGCAGGATGGCGAGCTGTCCGGCATCCCAGAACTGTTTGATCGGCGCCATGTAGTGCGGAATGCCGTAATCCTTGTCGAGATGCATGATCTGGTTGTCGGGGATCCCGACCGCCTTCCGGTTGTCCCGGTAGAGCGGATTGTTGTACGGGATCACCGTGTTCAGATAGTCGTTACCGCCGGTTAACTGCAGAACGACAATCACCGGATCCTTTTTTGCTTCCTGTGTTGCTGGCATTGCGTATTCCTCCTTGTCTGATCAGTGTTTCTGAATTAACCGAACTGATACTCTCTCGTAGCCGCAATCAGCTGCAGCAT
>DATJLK010000075.1:0-6364 GCA_035509615.1 Allostellaceae bacterium
CTTGCGCGCTGGTGAACCGAGGTCCAACAGGCGCGCTCAGCGCCGCTCTATTGGCCGAATAACATTGTCACGGGAATTTTGCGGGCTCGCTGGCCGGCTCGGCACACTTCGTCAAATCAATCGGCCTACTTCGTCAAATCAAAAGTGGGAGGGCATGATGCCGAAGCAGCCAGGTACCAGCCCCGCCTCGGGGTTGCAAACAATTGATCGGGATCGGGCCGCAATCCGGTGTTCGCCCTTGTCGAGCCAGGTTGGTCAGAGGTCCGCCGGAAATCTTCTCGACGTCAGAAACAAAGCGTCAATTTTTCATTCTGGTAACAAGGGTCGGGCTCATCGGACACTTTTACCGCGACCTTGTGATCCAGATACCACTTTTCGTGGTCGACGCGATCATTCTCCAATATGAAGATTTTGCCATTCGGCGTCTGAACCCGCTCTATCACGGATCCTTGAGACGCACTGTTTTTTACCAGACAATGTGTCGCGATCGAGGCGCCTCCATCGTAAGAAATCGTGCATGGCAGCTTGAAAAGCGATTGGGAGCCTGCGGCCGCAACCGGAGATGATATCCCGATGCCCAGCAGGGTCACCCAAACTGCGGTAGACCGAAAGACAAACATCGATTCGCCCCGCCTCGATCACAATCCTGAAAGCAATCCTCGGCCGGCAGCAACGCACCGCCGCATGCGTCCAAATGGTCAGGAAGCTGCAACGACAAATGCTCTTGCATCACAGTGAAGGTGCACTGGCATCGTCTGCGCATCGTGCGAGATTCGCCATCGGATCTATCGTATGGCCGAAGCAAATACCAAGCAATCTTGTGGGTAACGTGCCTTAATTTTGTCATCCCGGGAACGGCAAGGCACCCTTTCGGGTGATCGCAATAAATCGCGATAAACACTGAAGAAATCGAATGCCGGTTGCCGTGATCACATCCGGAACGGCCAAGTATCGGGCCGGCCGGCTCCAGGAGGTCCTGCACTGTCGGTCTTTTGAAGTGGTGATTCGCCAGCCTGGCGATTTTGAAGTAACGATGTCCGCCCGGGACAAGCCAGCCGCTCTTGGGACTGAGCCGGCGAAACTACATTAACGATATTAATGCTCGTCAGAGATCGACGTTTTGGTATAAAAGGTTCCGGAAACGTTCTTCGGGAGATCCGGGCCTATGACGGTGGAGCCGTTGATTCTGGCCAGCGTTGCATTGTCGGCGCTCGCGGTCGTCCTGTGCGTCGGGATCCTGTACCGATCGGCGCGAACTTTTGCGACCCTGCCGCCGCTTCTGGAGCAGCGGTTGCTGAGGCTCGAAGCGGCCATCAGCGGATCGGATGCCGTAATCCGGCACGAGTTTGGCCGCGATCGCGATGAAACCCGCGAGGCGTCAAGGTCGCTGAGGGAAGAGATTGTCGGCTTGTTTGACAGGCTCACAACCTCCCTGCGGGCTTCGCTGAACGATCTGTCGCTCGGGCAGCAGGGCCGGCTCGATGCCTTTGCCGTGCGTCTGAACGAGGCCGGCATCGCCGCGACCGAAAATGCCCGCAACCTGCGGGAAGAGATCCAAATCAATTTGAAGCAACTGGCCGAAGCGGTCGGCGCGCGGATCGGCGAACTCACCGCTGTCCAGGCCGATAAGCTCGACAGCGTCACCGTCCAGATCACTACGCTGACCGAGCGCAACGAGCATCACCAGGAGAGCTTGCGCAGCGGCATCGAAGCCAGGCTTGGCGATTTGACAACCGAGGCGGGGCTCAGTGCGAAGGCGCTGCGCGAGGAGGTCACGGTCAGCCTTCAGAGCCTCGGCAGCCGTCTTGCCGAGACGATCGACCAGATCTCGCAGTCCCAGCAGGAACGGCTTGACCGGGTGTCGGCGAGCGTGACCGAGTTGACCCATCGCACCGGCGAGCAATACGAGGCGGTGCGCAAGACGGTCGAGCAGCGCCTTGACGCGCTGCGCGGCGAGAACACCGAAAAACTGGAGCAGATGCGGCAGACCGTCGACGAAAAGCTGCAGAGCACCTTGGACCAGCGGCTCGGAGCTTCGTTTCAGATCGTGGCCGACCGGTTGGAGCAGGTCTACCGGAGCATGGGAGAGATGCAATCGCTTGCCAGTGGAGTCGGCGATCTCAAACGGCTTCTGACGAATGTCAAATCGCGAGGCACCTGGGGCGAGGTCGCCCTCGGCAATGTGCTCGAAGAGATGATGGCTCCCGACCAGTTTGGTCGCAATGTCGAGATCGTCCCCGGCAGCAACCAGCGCGTCGAATACGCGATCCGCCTGCCCGGTGACGGCGATGTCCCGGTCTGGCTGCCGGTTGACGCCAAATTCCCCGCGGAAGACTATGAGCGCTTGGTTGATGCGAGCCAGCGCGGCGATGTCGACGCGGTCGAGATCGCGGCAAAAGCGATCGAGGCGGTCATTCGCGGTTCGGCGAGAACGATCTGTGAAAAGTATATCCACTCACCACAATCGACCGATTTCGCCGTCCTGTTCCTGCCAACCGAGGGGCTGTTCGCCGAAGTGGTCCGTCGCCCCGGTCTGGTCGACGCCCTGCAACGAGAGTGGCATATCATGGTCGCCGGACCGACCACGCTGGTCTCATTGCTGGTGTCGCTGCGTGTGGGTTTTCGCTCGCTGGCAATCCAGAAGCACTCGAACGAGGTCTGGAAGGTGCTTGCCGCGGTGAAAACCGAGTTCCGGAAATTCGGCGGCATCCTCGACAAGGTCGGCAGAAAGCTGCGCGAGACCCAGGAGGTGCTGGAAGGCGAGGCCGGGGTTCGCCGTCGCGCGATGGATCGCAAGCTCCGCGAGATCGAGGTGTTGCCCGAAGCCGAAGCGGTTGGTGTGCTCGAACTCGAGGGGCCGGGGATCAATGCATTCAACGAGGAAGCGCGTGAGGCCGCGGAATAATGACCAGACCGGAAAGGCGATTTTATCGGCCGGTACCCACCTCCGAAATGGGTCCCGACCTTCGTCGGGATCGCGAGGGAGGTAATATAGCGAACTTCAGGTTCACGACGCTAGACCATGATCCGATCGGATCAAAGCACCCGGCGCTGCCGTGCATCCGGGTCTCACCGTTGCGATCGAGAGCAGGATGCACGCCTGCAATCGAAGCTCTGTTTCCATTTCAGGCGATGCTGCTCTGGACTGGCATAGATCACGCGGCGATTTTCGTCATGCAGCGGCGGGCTTATTTCTTGAGCCAGAATTGAAAAAGCGCTTCCTTGCAGGGTTCGGACAGGCCGGGGAGGTTCGACTTCATGCAAGCCTTGATCCGACCTTCCCCCGGCGGGACCTGACCGCAGAACTGCGCGATATCCGGCTTGCACGCCTGCAAGGCGGTCCGTGCGGCCGGGTTCGTCTGCGCGGCAGCGCCCATGGCCGACAGCAATACGATGACGCCGGCAGCCACTATATTTCTCGATATCATAACTTCCCCTCTGTTTTCTCCTCGATCAGTTTGGCTTTCAGATCTCAACAAACAATTATCAAAGCCCTCAAACATGACCATCAAGCTCGCAATCGGAGCCGCACCGTCAGTCATCACCGGTCCGCCGCCGGCGTGGGCGCGCGCTCGGCTGCCTCAATGCGCTGCCCTGTCCAGATAACGACGGGTTGGTCATGAAATAAACATGCGCGCTCTGTGGCGTGCCGCCCGGGGTTTCGCGCACAAACGCAGCGTCGGGCTGCAACAGCCAGCTCTGGGCATCATCGCGCAGATTTTCGACCATGATCTGGTCGAGTATTTGCTGATGGACGGTCGGGTTTTCGATCGGAACCAGAGTCTCGACACGACTGTCGAGATTGCGCGGCATCCAATCCGCCGACGAGATGAACACTGCCGCCTGATCCGATGGCAGACCGTGGCCCGCGCCAAGACACACGATCCGGGCATGCTCCAAAAACCGGCCGATAATGCTCTTGACGACGATGTTTTCCGACAGGCCGGGAACCTCCGGCCGCAAACAGCAGATGCCGCGGATAACCAGCGAAATCGACACCCCGGCCGCCGAAGCGCGGTAGAGCGCATCGATCAGTTCGCGATCGACGAGCGCGTTGAGCTTTGCCCAGATCGCCGCCGGGCGGCCGGCAGCGGCGTGAGTGATCTCGGCATCGATCATCTCAAGGACTTTCGCCCGGATGCCGTGCGGCGAAATCGCCAGCTTTCCAAGCTGCGCCGGCCGGGCATAGCCGGTGACGAAATTGAAGACCCTGGCGGCATCGCGGCACAATGCCGGATCGCAGGTGAAGAACGACAGGTCGGTGTAGATCTTGGCAGTGATCGGGTGATAATTGCCGGTGCCGAAATGTACATAAGACCGCAATCCGTCACCTTCGCGGCGGGTGACCAGTGAAATCTTGGCGTGCGTCTTTAAATCGACAAAGCCATAGACCACTTGCGCACCGGCGCGCTCCAGCCGCCGCGCCCAATGAATGTTGTGCTCTTCGTCAAACCGGGCTTTCAGCTCGATCAGCGCCGTCACCGATTTGCCGGCTTCAGCGGCATCGACCAGAGCCGCGACAATCGGCGAGTCGACGGATGTCCGGTAGAGCGTCTGCTTGATGGCAATGACGCTGGGATCGTGCGCCGCCTGCCGCACGAACTGCGCAACCACATCAAACGATTCGTAAGGGTGGTGAACGACGATGTCCTTGGCCCGGATGGCAGCCAGGCAATCGCCGCCAAAGTCACGGATACGCTCGGGAAAGCGCGGCTTAACGGCGGGAACAGCAGATCCGGGCGCTCCGGGGTGATCAGCTGGCGAGTGTCGGCCAAACCTGCCATTCCGTCGAGAACCGCGACATCGGCGCTGCTCGCCCCGGTCTCGCGAATGACAAAATCACGCAACCGCTGCGGCGTGTCGGCTGAAAACGTCAGGCGAATGATCCGGCCGAGCCGCCGCCGCTTTAGCGCCGACTCGAACATCACGACCAGGTCGTGGGCTTCTTCCTCGATCTCGATGTCGCTGTCGCGCAGCACGCGAAACGTGCCGTGACCGGCCGGGGTCATGCCGGGGAACATCTCGTCAAATCCGATCGCAACGACCGCCGCCTCGATCGAGGTGAAGCGGATCGCCTGACCCGGCAGCCGGATGAACCGGTCGATCTGCTCGGGGATCATCACCAGCGCGTTGATCTGGGAACCGTCCTCACGCAGCAGTTCGACAACGATCACCAGACCTCGGTTGGGAACAAACGGGAATGGATGCGCCGGGTCGATCGCGATCGGCGTCAATACCGGTAGCAGCCGGTCGATAAAACGCCGCCTTAGCCAGACGCGGTCGGCCGCCGTCAACGCGTCGTGATCGACGACCAGAACGCTCTCTGTCGCCAGCAGCTGCTGCAGCTCGGACCAGCACCGCTGCTGGCGATGAACCAGCCTTTCGGTGACCGCGGCGATCGCCGCCAGCTGTTGCCCGGGGCCTCAGACCGTCATCGCTCGTCACCGCGATCTGGGCCGCCGCGAGTTCCTTCAGCCCGGCGACCCGGACCATGTAAAATTCATCGAGATTGCTGTCGGAGATCGACAGAAACCGCACCCGTTCGAGCAGTGGATGAGCGGGATTGGCGGCTTCGTCGAGGACCCGTTCGTTGAAGGCCAGCCAGGAGAGCTCGGGGTTGATATAGCACTGGCTCGGCGCCGGGGCGGGCTCCGGCGCCATGCTCAGCCGCTGATCGATCGCTAGTTCTGACATCTGCCGTCGGCCTCACTGGTCGGTTGGTCGCGCGCCGCGCGCCTTCTCGATACAGCGATAATCACGTCGCACACCGGCGCCACACAGGAAACAGCTTCCGTCAGCGCCAGAAACGCCTTGCGATCGTCGGGCGGGAACCTACCCCAGATTTGTACGACGCGGTCGCCGGACCATAGCGAGCAGCGGATTGTGACTGCTTTATATGACCGTAGCATGACGTCCGGTTGATCTTTGTGCGCCGATGCCGCGCCTGGTCAACTTCAACGTGCAAAAGTGCGACGCACCAACATCAAACAACCCGCCCGCCGGGTATCCGAGGATAGCCTCGCCACACCCGATAACCCGGCACCTGCCGTTTTCGGCATGGTGTTATCAAACCCAAGGGCGCGCCGGCCAGACCTGCGCCATGCGACCCGGCGACACCGAGTGACGCTATCGCGACCCACGCCAGACTGCGGCCGGAACCTGTCGCCGCTCGGCCATGTCGCGGTACCCTATATCGACGTCGCCGGTGTCGAGGCTGAACGTTCTTCCAAAGATGAAGCCATCCCGAGCAGCGAAGCTGTCGCGGTCGGATCAGGCCGTCCGCGGCCGGACGTCCAGCGGTTACGATCGGCCCGTGGTCAGCCCTTTAGCCGTGGTGGCCGCCCGGCCCGCCGCCATCGTGACG
>DATJLK010000076.1:0-9626 GCA_035509615.1 Allostellaceae bacterium
GAACCGCGCGGTGATTGTCGCCCCGTCGATCCTGTCGGCCGATTTCGGGCGGCTTGGTGACGAAGTGCGCGCGGTGGACCTTGCCGGCGCCGATTGGATCCATGTCGATGTGATGGACGGCCGCTTTGTGCCAAACATCACAATCGGGCCGGTTGTGGTCGAGGCGGTGCGGCGGGCTACCGCCAAACCGGTTGATGTTCATCTGATGATCGTCGAACCCGAACACTATCTCGGCGATTTCGCCAAGGCCGGAGCCGACCATCTGCTGGTCCATTGCGAGCCTAGCGCCACAATTCATCTGCACCGCACACTGTCGCACATCCGCGACCTCGGCAAAGTCGCTGGCGTCGTGCTGAACCCGGCGACACCGCTGTCGCAGATCGAATATGTCCTGCATCTTTGCGGCGTCGTCCTGATCATGACCGTCAATCCCGGCTTTGGCGGTCAGAAATTCCTGCCCGAGATGTTGCCTAAAGTCGCCGAACTCAGGCGCTTGTGCGACGAACGCGGTCTCGACCCGGTGATCGAAGTCGATGGCGGGCTCTCCGGCGAAAATGCATGGCAGGTGATCGAGGCCGGCGCCACCTCGATCGTCGCCGGCTCGGCGGTGTTCCACGCCGCTGATTACGCTCGTGCCATCGCCGCGATCCGCAACTCGTGCCCAAGTCGCAGCTGAACCCCGCCCGCCAATCGTGAAGAGGAACCGATGCCGACACAGACACGCATCGAAGTCGCACACGATTTGGAGGATCTGGCCCATCGCAGCGCGCGCTGGATGACCGATATTGTCGGCCGCAGCACCGGCTGCTGTGCGATCAGCCTCTCGGGAGGCTCGACGCCGCGCCGCCTCTATCAATTGCTTGCCGAACCGCCCTACCGTGAGGCGATGGCGTGGGACCGCACCCATTGGTTTTGGGGCGATGAGCGCTTTGTCCCGCCCGATCATCCCGACAGCAACTTCCGAATGGTCCGCGAGGCGCTGCTGTCGCGCGCGCCGGTACCGGCGGGCAACATCCATCCGATCCCGACCGGCGGTGATCCGGCGGCCGCCGCGCACGATTACGAGCGGACGCTCAAATCCTTTTACGGCGCGGACACGCTCGATCCGGCCCACCCGCTGTTTACTATCGAGTTGCTGGGTCTCGGTCCCGATGGCCACACCGCTTCCCTGTTCCCGGCAACCAGCGTCCTCGACGAGCGTCGGCGCTGGGTTGCCGAAGTCATCGGCGCCAAAGCCGAAGACCGGATCACACTGACCTACCCGGTCCTCGAGAGCAGCCGCCATACCGCGTTTCTGGTTGCCGGCGCCGATAAACGCGAGGCGTTGGCGCGGGTGCAGGCGGGTGATCGCGATCTGCCGGCGGCACGGCTCACACCGGTTGGCGAACTTGTGTGGTTTGTCGACGAACAGGCCTCTGCCGCCCGATGATTGTCGATCGCGACGGACTGAAGCGCGCGGCGGCATTGCGCGCAATCGAAGAGGTCGAGGATGGGATGGTCCTCGGCCTCGGCACCGGATCGACCGCTGCCTTTGTCGTCGAAGGATTGGCCGCGCGTGTCAAATCGGGGCTGAAAATCGTCGGGGTTCCAAGTTCCGAGCGCACGGCGGCGCAAGCGCGCCGGCTCGGTGTTCCGATCGCAACCTTTGCCGAGCACCAAAAGCTCGACATGACGATCGACGGGGCCGACGAAGTCGAGCTCGGAACGCTTCACCTGATCAAGGGGCTGGGGGGCGCGCTGCTGCGTGAGAAGATCGTCGCGGCAGCAAGCCGGCGGCTGGTCATTGTCGTCGATCAGGAAAAGCTGGTCGAGCAATTGGGCGAGCACACGCCGGTCCCGGTGGAGGTTACCCGGTTTGGCTGGCAGGTTACCGCCGCGGCGTTGGCAGCACTCGGTTGCGTTCCCGAGCGGCGCTATACCGCGGAACAGCCCTTTGTCACCGATGAGGGGCACTTCATCCTCGATTGCCGGTTTGGACCGATCGCCAACCCGGCAGCCCTCGAGCAGCGCGTCGCGATGACGGTCGGCACGGTCGAGAACGGGCTTTTTGTCGGACGCAGTTCGATGGTTGTTGTCGCCTCGGCCGCGGGGGTCGAGGTACTGACCCCACCCCCGAGGAAGCCATGAGAAGGATTTCGCTGGTCGTCACCGATGTCGATGGAACGCTGGTCACGACCGACAAAAAGCTGACGCCGGCCGCAATTGCCGCCGCCGGTCGCTTGCATCAAGCCGGGATCGCGTTTTCGATCTGCAGCAGCCGGCCGCCCTTTGGTCAGCGCATGCTGGTCGGGCCGTTGCGGCTGACGCAGCCGTTTGGCGGATATAATGGCGGTTCGATCGTCAATCCCGATCTGACACCGGTCGAGCAGAAATTGCTGTCGCCGGACGCCGCACATGACACGATCGCGATGCTCGAACAGCACGGCATATCCAGCATCTGGGTATTTACCGGCGGCGAGTGGCTGATCCGCGACCGCGCCGGCGATTACGTCGATCTCGAAATTCACACGATCGAGACGCCGCCGACGATCGTCGCGTCGTTCGACGGCCGGCTCGATGCGGTCTCAAAGATCGTCGGCGCCAGCAAGGATCATGACTGCATTGCGACCGTGGTGGCAGTGGGTCAGGACGCATTGCGCGGGCGCGCCACGGTGTTGCGCTCGCAACCCTATTACTGCGACGTGACCCCGCCCGGCATCGACAAGGGCCGGCTGGTCGACCTGTTGGCTCAGCGCCTCGGGACCCCACGCGATGAGATCGCCGTCCTCGGCGATATGGGCAATGACGTCCAGATGTTCAGCCGGGCCGGTTTTGCGATTGCGATGGGGAACGCCACCCCCGAGATCAAGGCGCTGGCGCAGGCGGTGACATTGTCGAATGACGAAGACGGCTTTGCCGCCGCGATCGACCGCTACATTCTCGGCGATTGATGGAGGCCTTGGCGATTGATGGAGGCGCTCGCATCGGGCGCCCCCATTCCGATCGCTGCCCCGATCGCTGCCCTGACAGCGGGGCTGGAGGCGGCGACTTGGCCGGGTTACTGCCCGGCGCTTGAGATGTAGGGCTGCGGCGGCGTCGAAGAGCCGTAGGATTCGCCACTCAACGCGTCGCGATAGTAGGCTTGTGCCTGGCCATTACGCCAAGCCTGCACATTCTGAAAAAAGCTCTGAACGCATTGCTGATGCAGTGCGGGATCCGTTATGGGCCCGCACTCGACCCGCATCGCCTCGCGACGGAACGGCCGGTCAGTCGCGACCAGGCGGCTGTAGCGCTCGCTGTGAACGATATTCAGCCGCGGCGACCATACCCATTGGCCGTTCTCGCGGGCCCAGGCATGTCCGCCATCGGGTTGCGCCTGTGCTGCCGGAACGACCGCCGCCGTCGCCAGCAAGCCCGCCACTGCCAGCGCGCCAGCCAAAGTTTTCAGCATCATGACGTCTGTCTCCTTGAACTTGTGGTAACGCGCAGAAAACAAACTTGACCCCGCTATTGTTCCGCCCTCAGCCCTGTGACAACAAAGTGTATTAGATAAAATCTACGCGATCGAGTTTGGTCGCATGACGCACAAATTCGATAAACTTTTGAGTTTCGGGTTGGGCCAGGTGATTACTTGGCTAATTACGTTGTGCCAACCAAACTTATTCGATAGCGGAAAGATGGCGTTGCGGGCAGTCGTCGCCGCTTCATAGGTCCAGGTCAGGGCCAGCGCATCGATCCGTCGCGTAGTACCGGCGCGGCAGGTAGTCCGGACCGGACAGTGTCGACGGCCCCGCTAGAAGCCGAGCGGGACCGGAAGCCCGCGGCGGCGGCAGGCGGCGATCAGCGTATTGCGCAACAGACAAGCGATGGTCATCGGTCCGACGCCACCGGGCACCGGGGTGATGGCGCCGGCGATCGGGCGGACAGCCGCAAAATCGACGTCGCCGATCAGCCGATTGCGACCGTCGGGGCCTGGCAGTGGATTGATCCCGGCGTCGATGACGATGGCGCCGGGTTTGATCCAATCGGCGCCGACAAGCTGCGCCCGTCCCATGGCGGTGACGAGGATGTCGGCGCGGCGCGCAATCGTCGCGACGTCACGGGTTTTCGAATGAACCGCCGTCACCGTGCAGTCGGCGGCAATCAGTAATGCCGTCATTGGCTTGCCGACGATATTCGAACGCCCGAGCACCACCGCCTCGGCACCGGTAAGATCAGGCCGCACCGAGCGCAGCAAAATCAGGCAGCCCTGCGGCGTGCACGGTACAAGACCGGGCAGACCCGTCCACAACCGCCCGACATTGATCGGGTGAAAGCCATCCACGTCTTTTCCCGGGTCGATCTCGGATATCACCCGATGCCCGTCGATCTGCGAAGGCAACGGCAATTGCACAAGAATTGCGTCGACCCGCTCGTCCTGGTTGAGGCGCGCGATTTCGGCGATCAGTGCCGCTTCGCTGGTGGCCGATGGCAGCCGCCGCTCGAATGCCGCCAGGCCTGCCGCGGTGCAGGCGGTGCCCTTGGCGCGCACATAGCTGTGGCTCGCCGGGTCGTCGCCCAGAAGGATCGTCGCGAGACCGGGGGTCAGACCCTGCGTTTCGCGCAGCAGCAGGGCCGCATTTGCGACCCGTTGGCGCAGATCGGCGGCGATGGCCTTGCCGTCGATGATAGCCGCTTCGGCCAAACCGTTCTCCGTCGCTTCAATCGGGCGTCCCCGCGAAATTTATACCCGGTGCCGTCATGCAATGCTGCCAATATCCCGTCGAGGGTGCAGGCTCGGCCCCGATGTAGCAGCGAGGGTGTGACGGCATGACGATGCGACAACAAATGCGGCAGCTGATCGGGCGGGTCGGCTACACGATGGTTCCAGGCGCCTTCGATCCACTGACGGCGCGGCTTGTCGAGCAGGCCGGGTTCGAGGCGGTCTATCTGACCGGCGGCGGTTATTCGCGGGCAAACGGCTATCCCGATCTCGGGTTTTTGACCCTGTCCGAAAACGCGCACTTTATCGGATTGACGGTGGAGGCAGTCGGGATACCGGTTGTCGCCGATGCCGATACCGGTTACGGCAACGCGCTGAACGTCATCCGCACCGTGCGCGAGTACGAGAAATCGGGGGTCGCCGCCTTTCACCTCGAAGATCAGGTCTCGCCCAAGAAATGCGGTCATTATGAGGGCAAGGAGGTGATTTCGACCGACGAAATGGTTGGCAAGATCAAGGCTGCGGTCGACACCCGGCGGGATCCCGACCTGATCATCATCGCCCGCTCTGACGCCCGCGCAATCGAGGGGCTCGACGCGGCAATCGATCGGGTTAACGCCTATCTCGAAGCCGGAGCCGATGTCGGCTTTGTCGAGGCGCCGCAAAATCTCGAGGAATTGAAGATTGTCGCGCGGCGGGTCGCGGGGCCGGCTTTGGTCAACGTCTTCGAAGGTGGGAAAACCCCGATGGTGCCAGCCTCGCAACTCGAAGAGATGGGGTTTCGCCTCGGCATTTATCCATCACAGACCCATCGGGCCGCGATCCGGGCAGCGCAAAAAGTATTGGCCGCGTTGAAAGAGGATGGCGACACGACCCGGGTCGAGACCGATCTCGCCACGTTTCAAGAACGCGAAGATGCAGTCGGCACCGCCGGCTGGCGCGCGCTCGAAGACAAATACCTGCGCATCTCTTAGTCGTGCGAACCGGACGGATGCTTGCCATTCGCCGGTCGCTCCGGGGAAAGCGGGGGCTCAGGTAAACGCGCGCCCTTGCCCCGGATGGCCGCTTTCGCGGACACGACGCCGGGAAGAGTGGGCATCAAGCGTTCAGCGCCGGTGAAACCGCTTGCCGCGGCCGATCAGCCCCGGTCCCGGGAGGCTGACCGACTTCTCGGCATCGGCGACGACATGTCCGATTACCCAGGCGTCGCGGCCGTGCGCTGCCAGGATCGCCAATATCGCAGCGGTATCCAGTTCGGCGGCGAGGACGCAAAACCCGACCCCCATGTTGAAGACCTCGTACATTTCCGGCTCGTCGACCTCGCCATATTGCTGGATCAGCCGGAAAACCGGAGGCGGCGGTGGCAGGTTGTCGATCTCGAACCCGACCGGGGCCATCACCCGCGGCAGGTTCAACAGACCGTCGCCGGTGATGTTGATCAACCCCTTGACCGCCGGGACCCGTGCGAGGATGTCGAGTACTTCCGGCACGTAGATGAATGTCGGGCGCAGCAATTCTTCGCCGAGCGGCACTCCCAGTTCAGGAAAAAAATGGTCGATGCCAAACCCGCCGCGCTCGAAAAACGCCCGCCGCGCGAGGCTCAGGCCATTGCTGTGAATGCCGTTGCTGGCGATGCCGATCACGACATCGCCGGGCACCAGGTCTCGGCCGACGATAATCCGGTCGAGCCCGACCAGCCCGACCGCCATCCCGACCAGGTCGAAGCCCTTCACCACATCCTTGAGCTGAGCGATCTCGCCACCCGAAATCGAGATCCCCGCCTGTCGCGCCCCCTCGGCGAGCCCGATCGCGAGCGCTCCCAGCATCGCCGCGTCAGCCGTGCCGACGGCAATGTAATCCACCATCGACAGCGGCCGCGCCCCGACGCAGATCACATCGTTGACATTCATCGCGACGCAATCGATGCCGATCGTGTCGTATTTCCCGACCCTGTCGGCGATGATCGATTTCGAGCCGACCCCGTCGGTGCAGATGGCAAGCCCCATCCCGCCGCCCAAACCAATAACATTGGCGAAATAGCCGATGTCGAGGGCCACAGCACCCGGCTCGCCCGCCGCTGGCCACGTGCCCTTGATCGCGGCGATGATCCTGGCCAGACCCGCCTCGGCGGCGGGGATGTCTACCCCGGCCTGGCGATAGCGATCCTCTGTGGTCATCGCACCTCCTGCGGCAACCCGCCTGCCGCAGCGGGATGCTTCATCGCCGCTCGTCGCAACGACGACAATTTACAATTTCTCATGTGAGAATTGACACTGCCATTGCGAGTGTTGCGGATTATCAAATGTCTAACCTTGAGGCTTTGATCCACACACATTTTTGACCGACACGCATTATCGTAATGCCCGCGCAAGTGGGGACAGCGGAACAAGAGGGATGGGGACTATCCGTCAGAATGGGAGCGCAGAATTGCAGCACTAGCCGGCGGACGCGCCCTCGGTAATACCGTCCGTCGTTTCAGCCATGCCTGATTGGCGTTATGCGTTCAGCACCCCTCGACCGATCATTCCGACAACGTGAGCAAGCAAGAGGATCGCCCCATGGCTGTTGCCACCACCGCCGCCCGCGAACTGCGCCCGCTCGGCGAACACCTCGGCACCGAGGCGCTCGGCATCGATCTGTCACGCCTCGACGACGACGCCTTCGCCTGGATTGCCGACGCCTTTGCCGCCCATCCGGTGCTGGTGTTCCGCGACCAGCGTCTCGCCGCCGGCGACATCGCCGGGTTCGGACGGCGCTTTGGCACGCCGCGCAAACATGCCCTCGTCAAGTACCGGCATCCGGAATATCCCGAAGTGTCGTGGCTGACAAATGTCGAGGAGGACGGGAGGATCGACTGGTACGGCGTCAAGCGCGCCACCGACTGGCACACCGATTCGACCTATGAAGAGAAATTGCCGCTTTTGGCGATGCTGCACGCGCTCGAAGTCCCTAAGGCTAAAGGCGGGACGATGTTTGCCGATATGTGCGCTGCTTATGACGCGCTCTCGCCAGAGATGAAGGGCCGGCTTGCCGGGATGGTTGGCTTGCACGGCCGCAGCTCCGGCCCAGCCGGCGAACGCCTGTACGGTGACAATAAGGGGCAGACCGAGAAGGAATACCGTGAACTGCCGCGCCCGGCGGTGGTCAATCACCCGGTCACCGGCCGCCCGATCCTGTTTGTCAACCCGATGCACACCCATGGGTTTACCGGTATGGGGCGCGAAGCCGCTTGGCAGTTGATCGAGGAATTGGCGGCGCACGCCACTCAGGAGCGCTTCACCTATTATCACTCCTGGCAGGTCGGCGACCTCCTGATGTGGGACGAGCGCGCGACGATGCACCGGGGGGCGGGCGACTCCAACCCCAACGAGCGCCGCGTCATGCTCCGCACCATCGTCTACCCGCATTAGCTAAGGGTAATCTTCCCGAGCGGGATAATTTTCCCGATCGACCGAGACATCGCCATACCGAGGCTTAGGTCCGGTCTTCGGCTCCCGACTTGGTCGGTGGGCCGAAGACCGCCGGCACCGGCGCCAATGCCGTATGGCGGCGGGGTTTGGGACGTCGAAACAATCAAGACCGGGTCGACGGCTCATCCCGGAATGGGCCTCACCGAGGCAGGCGGCTGGTAGCCCTGAAACCGGGGCAGGGAACCCGTCCAGGAGGCGCGCGGCACGATGCGCGTCCGGGCGGACCGTGCCGACAAACCGGCGCATTGCCACAGAAACGTAAAGTGTCTCCTCGACCCCTGGTTCCACACATTGGACTATTGTTGCCCGGTGCGCACCCGACAGCGGAGGGCGATATGTTCCAGGGCTTCAAGCAGTTCGTGTTACGCGGCAACGTTCTCGATCTCGCCGTCGCAGTGGTGATGGGCGCGGCATTTGGCGCCGTTGTTACCGCACTGGTCAAAGATTTGATCACGCCCTTTATCGCGGCGATCGGTGGCAAACCTGACTTCTCGGCGATCCAGTTCACCGTTCACGGAAGCCGGTTCCCGATCGGGGACTTTATCAATGCACTCGTCTCGTTCCTTCTGATTAGCGCCGCGGTATATTTCTTTATTGTGCTGCCGGTGAACAAGCTTACCGCGCGAATGCGGCGCGGAGAGGCGCCTCCCGACCCGACGACAAAAAAATGCCCGGAATGCCTCAGCGAAGTGCCGATCGCGGCGCATCGCTGCGCCTTCTGCACCGTCTCGTTCGGTCAAGACATTGAGCGCTGACTTGACCTTAATGCGAATGCGTCTGCTGCGGCGATGCCCGCCTTTATTGCTTTGAGCGACCGCAAATCCTTCAGGGGCGCCGGCTGCGGGACCTGGGTCATGCCTGCGGCACCTCAGCCCCGATCCGTGGCCGCAGCGAGTGGCGGAACACGATCGCGGCGGTCAGCAGCACGACGGCGC
Organism: Allostellaceae bacterium; assembly: GCA_035509615.1. Taxonomy (GTDB): domain Bacteria; phylum Pseudomonadota; class Alphaproteobacteria; order ATCC43930; family CGMCC-115725; genus AP-15. Next base: position 9,087 of record DATJLK010000076.1, read on the forward strand.
CGGCCTGGTGCGCCGCAGCGAGCGGCACCGGCACGACCAGCAGCAAGGTCGAGATGCCGAGCGTCACCTGGACAAGCACCGCGGCGAACAATGCCCCTAATGCGATACGACTTGGGCGGGGCAGGGCGGAACGCAACGTCGTCACGCCCAGCGCCATGACGAAGGCAAATGTGGTCTCGGCCAGCAGACGGTGGTCGAACTGGATCGCCGGGATGTTTTCGAACCAGTTGCGCACAAACGGATGCAGCAGGTCATAACCGGCCGGGACCATCCGCCCATCCATCAGCGGAAAGGTGTTGTAGGTCAGACCGGCCCGGGTCCCGGCGACAAACCCGCCGGCGGCGATCGTCAACCCGACCAGCACAATCAGGACTTCCGCCGCCCGCCGCCAAAACGGCGAGACCGGTTGGGGACGACAGACCGCACCTGCCCGGTGTTTATCCTCTTTCCCCGCTGGTTGGGACAAGAGGGCAGGGTGAGGGTGGTGGGCGAGGCTGAAATCGGTGCCGTCCCGCTCAGCCTGCGCCGCATTCAACGCGG
>DATJLK010000077.1:0-3904 GCA_035509615.1 Allostellaceae bacterium
ACTTCAAGGAGGACATCGTCCCGCCCTTCGCCGTGCTGGCCTATGAGGATCAGGACATCCAGCCCTGGGCACACCGCCGCTCGCCGGACAACCCCTGGAACGAGCCCGCCGACACGACATTCCGCGTGCGTGGCCATCGTGCGGCGGGGAAATATCTCGCCGCACATCTGATCGAGGCCGGGATCGATGTCGCCTATGCCTATAAGCCGCTGCATCACACGTTCGGTCATGCGTTTGAAAACACGATCCTGTTGCTCGATGACGACCGCCGCGGCTTCGACTATCCGCTGATCCCGGTCTCGGTCAATTGCTACGGCCGCCGGGTCAATGCGGCGCGCGGGTTGCGGCTGCCCTTGGCGATGCGCAACGATATCCGCAACCTCGACCCGCCTTCGCCCAATCCGGCGCGGTGCATGCAGGTGGGCGCGGCCGTCGCGCAGGTCATGGCGAAAAGTCCGTGGCGCACCGCGATCGTCGCGTCATCGAGCTGGTCGCATTCGTTTTTGACCGAAAAGAACTGGCAGCTATGGCCCGACGTGCCCGCTGATCGCTCGCTCTATGAGGCTTTGGAGCAGGGTGATTACGCGACCTGGCACCATTATACGACTGATCAGATCGAGGACAACGGCCAGCACGAGGTGTTGAACTGGTTCTGTCTGCTGGGGGCGATGGAAGAACTCGGCCGGCGCCGACCGCAGCGCTCGACCTTTATCGAGACCTGGGCCTTCGTCTCGCCGGTCGTCTTCGCCCATTACCTGCCATAGCGTGGGCGAACAGCGCCATTGTCCTGATCTGGAAATCCGCGATACATATCGGCGGTGTCATTAGCCCGATGACGGTTGTGACCCGCTCCGGCTATGGGTACCGGCCTAGGACAAGCGGAAGCGGGGTGTTGCGGCGCGTCCTTCGAGGCGATGGAGACGATCATCCCGCTGGCGCCTCGGCCAGCAGGCGGCCGTAGCCCGGCACCTTGTCGCCGGTGTTCAGCATCGTCAGCATTGCCCAGAACGAAGCCTGGTTGGTCGTCACCACCGGCTTGCCAAATTCGCGCTCCCACCCTTCGATCGCGGCCATGGTCGGGAAATTGCCGCCGGGGACGACAAAGACCTCGATCTCCGGGCGGTCGATGCGGGCAAAGGCGTCGCGCGCATTCTCCGGGCCGAGATTGCCGATCGCATAGGAATCGGTGGCGCCGAACCCTTCAAATGCCACGGTTTCGAGCCCGTGTTTACGGGCGAAAAGATCGGCGGCGCGGCGGTTGACCACGTCCGAATAGGGCGAGACCAGGCCAATGCGCCGGGCCCCCAGCGCTCGCACCGCTCGGCCGATCGCCTGCGCCGAGGTGATCGCCGGGGCGCCGGCGCCGGCACTCATGCGGCGGGTCACGATCTCGTCGTAATCATCGACAAACACGCTCGCCGAGGTCTGCGCCAGGATCACGAGTTCGACCTTGGCGGTGCCGAGCAGGCGCGACTGATAGTCGAGATCATCGTCACGCGGCGACGAGAAGGTCTCGCCCGGCCGGCTCGTCATCAGCCGCCCGACATGCGCCTGGTAGCTTGACGGCAGCAGCCGGCATTCCATTTCGACGGTCGTATTGGTCGATGGGATCAGCACGCCAAAATGGCGGATCATGTCGCGGGCCTCTTGGTTATACGCGCGGCGCAGCTTAGTGATTAAATCGTGATCTTGTCGACCCTCGAACGGGGCTCTGTTAGGCTGGACCATCCCGCGAGAGAGAAAGGATCGGGAAAATGAATGATGCAATGAGTTTGTCCGAGCGCGCCGACGCGCTCGAACGCAAGATGATGCGCGATCTGGACGAGATGATCTATGTCAAGTCGCGGCTGTTCATGCTCGCCGATGGCGATACCAGCGTGCCTAACAGCGCCGCGCTGATGGCGCAGAACCCCGGCAAAAAGTTCGTGATGGGCGACGATCCGCGGCTGCCAAAAATGCCGGAGCGGCCAACCCTGATCGATTTCTTCAAATACCGTTTTGGTCCGGCCAATCATCTGCTGCAGAGCGCGCGTCACGCGGTCAAGGCCGGCATGGACGACAAGGTCGTGCTCGCCTGTCTGTTGCACGATATTGGCGTCATCGGCTTTATCCGCGCTGATCACGGTTATTGGGGGGCGCAATTGGTCGAGCCTTATGTCGACGAGGAAACTGCGTGGGCAATCCGGGCGCATCAGGCCCTACGCTTTTACCCCGACGAGTCGGTCGGCTACTCCTATCCCGAATCCTACATCAAGAATTTTGGTGCAGACTACCGCCCCGACCCCTATATCGAAGAAGAATACCAGCGCGCGCGCAACCACAAATGGTACATGACCGCGCGGATGATCACGGTCCACGACATCTATTCGTTCGATCCCGACGTGGTCGTCCAACTCGAGGAATTTACCGACGTGATCGGCCGCAATTTCAAGCAGCCGAAAGAAGGGCTCGGCTTTGACAACAGCCCGGTGGCCCACATGTGGCGCACGCTGATCCGGCCGACAAAATACCTGTAAGGCGCGTTGCGACGCAAATGTGGGCGGTCCGCGCCGGCTGAGCCACGCGGCTGAGCAGGGTGGAGGCGGTCCGGGACGCTAAAACCGGCCCGCTCCGAGCCGGCGGCGCCGATGCCGTGGTGCCGGCCGGCCCGCCTGGACTCTTTCGACGCGAGGGTCAGGTGCGGCTGAGCCGGCTTTGAACCTCGTTCTGCCATTGCTCGAGCGGCATGAAGCCCGGGGTCTCGCGGCAGTGCTTTTCGTTCTGCGCGATGATCTCGTCATTCGGCAATGACAGGTCGATCGGCACGCCGTGCGGCTGCGGCACATACCACGGCGTGTCCATATAGACCTCGATCATGTTGCCCTCGGGATCGGGGAAATAGCAGGACAGCGCGTTGCCATGGCTGGTCTGGCGGATCGTCTCGATCCCGGTGGCGCGGGCGCGGCCAAATACCGTCTTGAGCGCATCGAGATCGGGCACCTTGAACGAGACCTGGTTCACCGTCGTCACCCCTTCTGGCGCGCGACCGGAAACTACGACAAATTGGTGGTGGTGTTCGGGTGAAGCGGTCATGAAGGCGAGCTCACCGCCACGGCTTGAAATACCGCGATCGGAAACGACGAGTCCGACGACATCGGTATAGAAATCGACCATTTTCGACACGTCGCGCGCATAAATGCCGCAATGCGACAGCTGCGGGTAAAAGCTGGATGGCATGCTCACTGCTCCCTGGATCTTCGCAGGAGAGAGAATGGGCCGCATCAGTCAATCCGGCAAATCGAAAAAGCGGCACCAGCCATTTGCGTTGATCCTGCCGACGACGACGACACAGGCCGCGGGCGGCCGGAACAAGGCACAGGCGGCACAGCTGAGCCCGTTCTTTGGGTGGTCCTGATAGAGTGCAGCGGCCTGCGAGACCTGTTGCGGCGCCGCCGTAGCCGATAGCGGCCGGTCGACGATCACCGCCGAGGCGGCAGTCAGCAACAGGCCGCGGCGCGACATGCCCGCTCCCAGATCCGCTCGCCGGTACTCCCCCGCCTTCACTTCACCCGGGATCGTTCGGCAGACACCCGATCGGCCAAGGATCTCGGACGTGCTGCCGGCTGACACCAAATCCAAAAGCAGAGCGCGGCATACCGGTCGCAGGCGGAGCATCGGAGTGCTTTCCGGCCCCCTCTTGATCTGCCCCCACCCGCCGGCCGACCACCCAAAAGCCGGCCGCCGACCAACCACCCAAAAGCGAGCGGAGCGGATGGGGGCGGCCAGGCCGGGCGGGGTGGGTCAGACCGAATAATACATCTGGAATTCGATCGGGTGGGGGGTGTGTTCGAAATTGTACACCTCCTCCCACTTCAACTCGATATAGGCCTCGATCTGGTCGCGGGTGAAGACATCGCCCTTGAGC
>DATJLK010000078.1:0-8563 GCA_035509615.1 Allostellaceae bacterium
AGGGTGACCCGATCTGAGCGATTGATTTGTCAGGAGAGGAAGAACGCCGATGGCAGCCGCGATCCGCAATGTTGCTCGTGAAAAGCTCGAACAAGGCCAATTGTCGCTGGGTGTCGGCATCCGCATGACGCGCAGTGTCGAGATCGCCAAGGCGATGGCGGTGGCCGGCTTTGACTGGCTGTTTCTCGATATGGAGCACGGCGTGATGTCGCTCGAAGCCTGCGCCCAGATCGCGATCGCCGCACTCGACGCCGGTATCGCTCCGATCGCGCGGGTGCCGAACGGCGAATATGCGATCGCCACCCGCGCCCTCGACAATGGCGTGCTCGGCATCGTCGTGCCGCATGTTGATACCGCGGCCGAGGCGCGCGAGGTCGTCAACCGGCTCAAATATCCGCCCGCCGGACATCGCTCGATGGGCGGTATCGGACCGCATTACGGCCTGCGCTCGGCGAGTTCGAACGAGGCTGCGGCCGCCCTCAACGCCGCCAATCTGACAATTGTGATGTTGGAGACGCCGACCGCGATCGCCAATGCCGAGGAAATCGCCGCGGTGCCCGGGGTCGACGTCTTGCTGATGGGCACCAACGATCTCTGCGCCGAGATGGGCATCCATGGCGATTTTGGCAACGAGCGGGTTGTCGACGCCTATCGCAAGATGATCGCGGCGGCAAAGAAGCACGGCAAATTTCCGGGGATGGGCGGCGTCTACAGCGAAACCTTGATGCCGCGCTTTATCGAAATGGGCGCCCGCTTCATCCTCGCCGGCCAGGACGCGTCGTTCATGGCCGCCGCCGCGGCGCAACGCAGCGCCTTTTTACAAAAGCTGCCGGTCGGTTAGCGACGGCCGGCTCGGGCCCTACGCCGCGGCGGCGCGCACAGCCTCGGCGTGAGCCGCGAGCAGGTCCGGCAGTCGTGCCGGGTCGCCGCGCGCCATGCCGCATTCGGTAGCAACCCCATCGACTCTGGCGTGGCGCCGCGCCGCGATGAGGCGGGCTGTGTTGCCCTCTGGATCATCGTGGTGGATCAGGCCGAGATACAGTTCGGTCTCGGGATGCAGGTGCAGTTCGCCGAGTGGCGCGAAATAGGTGTCGTCGATACGCCCCTTTGGCACCGGCATGTGAAAGAACTGCATCGGGCGCTCGACGCCGGCGCTGACCGCATTGGCGATCTCGACCATGATCGCCATGTCCTTGGGCTGGACGCAATGTTCGTCGGCCGGGCTACCGTAGCAGAGGTGATAGCCGAGTTCGACCGCGGCCGGCACTGCCTCGCCAATTCGGGTCAAGACAGCAATCGTCTCGGTCCGGAAATCGATCGGCCCCGGTTCGTAATACCCCTCCCAGGCCAGCACTTCCTGGCACACGTCCCATTGCAGCGCGATCCGATCGTTCGGGATTGCCGCGGCGATCTTGCCGACCTCGCCGAGGAGATGCCGGGTCAGCGCCGGCAGCAGCAACGGTCGATCCGACGGCAGCATGTTGTTGTAGGTCGGCGCGATCGGGGTCGGCAGCGAAATCTGGAATTTGACCGCCGCCGGGATCACGCCGGATGCCTGTAACTTTTCGAACAGACGCCATGATTCGATCGCCATCTCGGCATAGCCGGTATCGAATGTGGCCGGATCGGGGGTCGCGCCGGGTTTGATCCGCAGGCGCGGGATCTCGCGAAGCAGCTTGCCATCCCATTGAGTGAATTTGAACGGCGGCACCTCGCTGGCAATTTCGATTGCCGGATTGTCGGCCAGTACCTGCTGCAAAAAGCGGATCCAGGTCTTGCGGATGCCGGTCTCGCCATCGGGCAAACGCCGCAGATATGGCCCGGCGGTTTCGGCGAGACTGCGGAAGACAGTTTCGGCGTCAGTCAGCGGGATGCTGCCGACAAAATGGATGATCGGATGTTCGGATTGACCCTGGGTCATCAGGTTCCTCCTCAAATCGAGCCGTGCTCGGATCAATCGAGCGGCGATGGCAGCGGATGGCGAGCCGGAGCCGGTGCCGCGCACACGACCAGGGATGGGTGTGACCCGCCGATGGTGGGTTCGCCGGGTGTGAGGAACGCCAAATTCGCAGCCCGGTATGACGGGGCCAGCGCTCAGTCGAGCTTGATCTGGATGTCGCCGCCGGCCTCGCGCGCCGGGTAGGTCTTTAGATCTTCTGTTGCCGGAGGGTCCAGCACCTCTCCGGTGCGGACGTCAAATCGAGCAGCGTGCAACGGACATTCGATTGTCGTGCCGTCGAGCCAGCCGTCGGACAGACAGGCATAGGCGTGGGTGCAGATATTGTCGGTGGCGAACAATTCTCCATCGCAGTCATAAACCGCAATCGAGCGACCCCCGGCTTCAACGCCGATGACATCGCCTGGCTTAAGGTCGTCGCGGCGGGCGACGCGTACCCAGCCGCTTTCGGCTTCACTCATCGGGCCTGTCCTGGCGAGCGAGACGTATCCTCGGAGAACGCCTTGAATGCGATGATCGTGAACGTATCTTTGACCCCTGGAAGCGTCTGCAACTGTTCGGTAACAAAATGTCCGATATCGGCCGTTTCCGACAGATAAAGCTTTATTAAAAGATCGTACTGACCAGAGATCGAATAGACTTCAGAGACCTGCTCGATACTGGATACTGCGGCGTCGGCGACCGAATAGGCTTTGCCGAGTTCGCATTTAACCATGACAAAGATGGTTTTCATCGCAGTCGACCGCAACGGCGGGATCAGGGGCGCGCGACAACCCGTGGCGGCCGAGCCAGGAAAGCCGGCAGATCATCGCCGAAACCGACGACCTTGCGATCTTCTTCGACCGCCCGCTCGGGTTGGCGCGGCCGTCGCGCCTGCGGAGCGCGCGGGAAGCGGGTGACATTGGTGCCGTCGATGTTGCCGGCGTTTGGCGCTTCGGGCTTTGTCGCCAGCGGGGCGCGCTGTTCGCGGCGTCTTGGCTCGTCTTCGGTCTTGCGCCGCATTTCGGCACCCTTTGACCGCTCGCGTGATCCGGGCCCGGCGGCTGCCTTGCGCCCTCGACCGCGCCGCCGCTCCTCATATTCGAGTTCGCCCGCTTCGATACCGTCGATCCCAACCGCCGGGATCTCTTTTCCGATCAGTTTGACGATCGCGGCCACCGCCTTACCGTCTTCTGGCGCTGCCAGCATGAATGAACGGCCGCTCAACCCGGCACGGCCGGTGCGGCCGATGCGGTGGACATAATCCTCGGCATGGACAGGCACGTCGAAACAGAACACGTGGCTCATGCCCTTGATGTCGAGCCCGCGGGCGGCGACGTCGCTCGCCACCAACAGCCGCACCTCACCATTTTTAAACCGCTCCAGCGTTTCGGTGCGTTTGGGTTGCGGCATGTCGCCATGCAGCGCCGCGGCATCGAAACCATGCCGGGTCAGCGACTTCTGAAGGATATCGACGTCGCGTTTGCGGTTGCAGAAGATCAGCGCGTTTTTGACGTCTTCGCAGCGGATCAGGCGGCGCAGCGCTTCGCGCTTGTCACGCGGGTCGATCACCGCCAGCGATTGTATAACCGTCGCCGCCGGCGAAGCTGGCGGGGCTACCGCAATCTCGATCGGGTTGGTCAGAAAAGCGTCGGCCAGTCGCCGGATTTCGACCGGCATGGTCGCGGAAAAGAACAAGGTCTGCCGGTTGTTCGGCAATAAGCCGACAATCCGTTCGACATCCGGAATAAACCCCATGTCGAGCATGCGGTCGGCTTCGTCGATGACCAGGATGTGCGCGTCCGACAGGATGATCTTGCCGCGGCCGTACAAATCGAGAAGCCGGCCCGGTGTCGCGATCAGCACGTCGACGCCACGATCAAGCTTGCGCTCCTGATCGACAAAGCTCTCGCCGCCGATCAGCAAGGCCATCGTCAGGCGATGATACTTGCCATAACGCTCAAATGAATCGGCCACCTGGGTCGCCAATTCACGGGTCGGCTCAAGTATCAGCGACCGCGGCATTCGCGCCCGCGACCGGCCGGCCGCCAACATATCGATCATCGGCAACACAAAGCTTGCGGTTTTGCCGGTGCCCGTCTGGGCGCAGCCGAGGACATCCCGCTCGCGTTTTACATGCGGGATCGCCTGCTGTTGGATCGGGGTGGGATTTGTATAGCCGGCGTCGGAAACCGCCTGCAGAACTTCAGGCGATAGGTCGAGTTCAGAAAAATCCATCGAGAGGTTGTAGCCTTGTTGTAATATTTAGTCGCGTTTCGGCACTGATCCTTAGATCGGGCGGTATCGACAGCATGTCAATCTTTTTTTCAAACCGAAGCATGCGCGGACGACAACACTCTCACGCATCAGCGTCCTCACGCATCAGCGTCGGCGATATTGCGGGCGCGGGGCCATCGGCGGCGCCGCGCGTTCGTCTTTATGCCGGAAATTGATCCGCCCTTTGGTCAAATCGTAGGGCGTCATTTCGACTGTGACGCGATCGCCAGCCAGGATCCGGATGCGGTTTTTTTTCATCCGGCCCGACGAATAGGCCAGTGTCTCGTGGCCGTTGTCGAGCCGCACCCGGAAACGGGCGTCGGGCAGCAGTTCCAGCACCGTGCCCTCAAATTCGATCAAATCTTCCTTTGCCAATCAGTTCTCCTTGCAAACAGCGGGGGTGCTGCGACACCCCCCTTGGATTGGTTTTAGACCGGGCGCAGATTGACCGCCGAAACCCGACCTCGCTGACCCTGTTCAAGCTCGTAGTTGAGCCGCTGGCCTTCGCGCAGATTGTCCATGCCGGCGCGCTCCACGGCGGAGATGTGAACAAAGACATCAGCGCCGCCGCTCTCGGGTTGGATAAATCCATAGCCCTTCTGCGCATTGAACCATTTGACCGTACCGGTCGCCATTAGTGGTAACTCCGCATAGTAGAATTAGGGCGCCGCGCGGCTGCGCAGCGCATCGCACGACGATTGCTCGGAAGACACGGTCGGACGATCGCACAGGAACGCAAGGCCGGAAAGCCGAATTCAAACGGGTCGACGATCGTTTAGGTAATTGGCGCGAACTCCCGACGCAAGGAGTCTTTACAGATCGAGGTCGCGGACGAACCGCGCGTTCTTCTGGATATAGTCAAACCGCAATTCGGGGCGGCGGCCCATCAGGGTTTCGACCAGCGCCGTCGTACGGGCGCAGGGTCGCGCCGCGCCGCTTGCATCGGGCGCGGGCTCGATGCCGTCAGGCCCTCCAGCGGGCAACGCGATCGCGACCTTGAGCAAGGTGCGCTGCGCCGGATCCATTGTCGTTGCCTTGAGATAGCGTGCCGGCATCTCGCCCAGTCCCTTAAAGCGGCTCACCTCGATCTTCCCGCGACCGCTGAAACCGGTGCGCAGCAATTCCTCGCGATGCACGTCATCGCGGGCATAGAGCGTCACCTCACCCTGCGTGAGCCGATAAAGCGGCGGCAGCGCCAAAAACAAATGGCCGTTGTCGATCAGCTTTGGCATCTCGCGAAAAAAAAACGTCATCAGCAATGAGGCGATGTGGGCACCGTCGACATCGGCGTCGGTCATGATCACGACGCGTTCATAGCGCAGCGCCTCGTCGCGGTAATGGGCACCCGAGCCGCAGCCGAGCGCCAGGATGATGTCGGCGAGCTCCTGGTTGGCCTTCATTTTATCGATCGAGGCGCTGGCGACATTCAGGATCTTGCCGCGCAGTGGCAGAATCGCCTGGGTCTCGCGATCGCGCGCCTGCTTGGCCGAGCCGCCGGCGCTGTCGCCTTCGACCAGGAAGATCTCGGTGCCGGCAGCGCTGTCGCGGGTACAGTCGGCAAGTTTGCCGGGGAGCCGCAATTTGCGCGTGGCACTTTTGCGCGCGAGTTCGCGCTGCTGGCGCCGTCGCTGGCGTTCTTCGGCGCGTTCGACGATCCGCTCGAGTAAATGGCGAGCGCTGGCGGGGTCGGCGCCAAGCCAATGGTCGAAATGATCCTTGATCGCGGTCTCGACGAGCCGGGTGGCCTCAGCCGAAGCCAGCCGCTCCTTGGTCTGTCCCTGAAATTGCGGGTCACGAATAAACAGCGACAGCAATAAGACGGCACCCCCGGTCACGTCTTCTGCGGTCGCCTGGACGGCGCGACGATTGCCGGTCAGTTCGCCATAGCTCTTGAGGCCGCGCAACAAGGCGTTGCGCAGACCGGCTTCGTGCGTCCCGCCCTCGGGGGTCGGGATCGTGTTGCAATACGAGTGAGCGAACCCCGCCTCCTCGTCCTCGGGCCAGGCCACTGCCCATTCGACCCGGCCGCCCGCGGGGAGTTCGGCATCACCGACGAACGGCCGCGGCGTCAGCGTTGCCTGGCCCTCCAGGCTTGTCCCGAGAAAATCCCCGAGACCACCGGGAAAATGAAGCCGGGCTTCTGCCGGAACGCCTTCCGGTCGGGGCAATGCCGGATCGCAGCTCCAGCGGATTTCAAGCCCGCGGAACAGGTAGGCCTTGGATCGGGCCATGCGGTACAACAGCGCCGGTCGAAAGCCGATGCCGGCAAAAATCTGCGGATCGGGGTGAAAACGCAGCGTCGTGCCGCGCCGGTTTTGAACCGGGCCGCAATCCTGCAATCCGCCCGTGGGGGTACCGCGGCTGTAGGTTTGACGCCATAGTCGTCGATCGCGGGCAATTTCGACCTCAAGCGCATCCGACAGCGCGTTGACGACCGAGACGCCAACGCCGTGCAGGCCGCCCGAGGTATGGTAGGCCTCGCCGCCAAACTTGCCGCCAGCGTGCAATGTCGTCAGGATCACCTCGAGCGCCGATTTGTCCGGGAAACGCGGATGCGGGTCGATCGGAATGCCGCGCCCATTGTCGCGGATCGTCAGCCAGTCGCCGGCGGCGAGTTCGATTTCGATGCGAGCGGCATGACCGGCGACCGCTTCATCCATCGCATTGTCGAGAATCTCGGCAGCGAGATGATGCAACCCGCGTTCGTCGGTGCCGCCGATATACATCCCCGGTCGCCGGCGAACCGGCTCCAGCCCTTCCAGAACCTCGATGTCCTTGGCGGAATAATTGTCGCCAGCGGAATAGGTGTCGCCCTGGGGCCCAGCCAAATTGCGGAACAAATCAGCCATTACCGGGCCAGAATATAGCGGACACGGCAAGGCTTGCAAGCAGCATCCGGTATTCATGCCGAGCCGAGCAACTAGATCTTGCATTCGCTGGAGCGGACCGATCTCGATCGACAAAAGCCCGGAAACCGGTCGGGCTGTGGCGGTGTTATAGTGGCGATGATGCAGATGATGATGACCAATGAGCGCAAGATCTGGGAAGCGGCTTTGCTGCTGGTCCGCCGCCACGGCAGCGCCGCCGCGGAGGTGGCGCAACAGGAGGTTCAGCGCCTGCGGAGCGGCGATGACGCACTGACCTGCGTGGTCTGGTGTTGGATCGCCCGCTCGACCGCCGAATTGCTGCGTCCGTTTCCGGATGACGGTGAACGGATACATTGAGTCGACTGCTGCGAGCCGATTGCTGCGCATCCCTTAACCTCGCCCGTCTTCGTTCTGACATTCTCCGGATTGGACGCCTTTTCCACGAGGGAGCCATGGCTCGGGGTCGGTTGGACCGGATCGCAGTCAAAGGACATGCGAGCGACAGATCTTTTGATGTGACGATGAGCGAGGCGGAATGGCGGCGGCAGCCGCCTCCCGCAGCGTATCATGTCCTGCGCGAGCATGGTACCGAGCGCGCCGGCACCAGCAAGCTCGACAAGGAATATGGTGCCGGTATCTATCATTGCGTCGGCTGCGGCCAGCCGTTGTTTGCGGCCGCCGCCAAATTCAACAGCGGCACCGGCTGGCCGAGTTTCTTGGCGCCGCTCGACCGCGCGGTCGAGACCGAGACCGACCGCAGCTTTTTGATGACCCGGACTGAAGTCCATTGCAGCCGCTGCGGCGGTCATCTGGGTCACGTCTTTGACGATGGGCCGCAACCGACCGGGCTGCGCTATTGCATGAACGGCGTCGCCCTTGACTTCCACGCCGGCGAGACGGCGCCGGTGGCGCCTAGCGACGAGGACGCCGCCGCGAATGCCAAGACGCCGGTCCGCTAGTGTCCTGAGCCTGAAGTTCGCAAGACTACCCGCCTCGCCATCCCGACGAAGGTCGGGACCCATACCGGCTGTGGGTACCGGCCGTCGCCGGTATGGGACGAGGAAAAAATCCTGGAACAACTTCGACGAACTTCTGAACCAGGACACTAGACCTTGATCGTACCGGATCGAAGCGCCTCGTGCTCCGATCCGATCCGTAAAGCATGGTCTCACCCTTGGCATCGAGAGCAGGATCCACGCATGCAATGGAAGCTCTGTTGCCATTTCATGCGACCCTGCTCTAGCCACCGGCCAGCATCTACCCAGCAAGATCTCGATATCGGAAACGGAAAGCGCGCCCCTCCTGGGACGCGCTTTCCGGTTATGAGGTGGGAACGGTCGTGAGGCCGGGCGGGGTGGGTCAGACCGAATAATACATCTGGAATTCGATCGGGTGGGGGGTGTGTTCGAAATTGTACACCTCCTCCCACTTCAACTCGATATAGGCCTCGATCTGGTCGCGGGTGAAGACATCGCCCTTGAGC
>DATJLK010000079.1:0-28575 GCA_035509615.1 Allostellaceae bacterium
ACGCGCGGCGGCAAGCGCTGCTCGACCGCGGTCGGCTATCTGCGGCCGGCGATGACCCGGCCCAATCTCCGCGTCGTGACCAATGCGCTGACTGAAAAGATCACATTCGACGGGCGGCGGGCGACAGGCGTCACCTTTCGCCTCGACGGCGAGACCCGCACCGCGCGGGCGGCGGGCGAGGTCATCCTGTGCAGCGGTGCCGTCAACTCGCCGCAATTATTGTTGCTGTCGGGGATCGGCAAGGCCGAGAACCTGGTCGCGCATGGCATCCCGGTCTTGCACCATCTCCCCGGCGTCGGTCAGAGCTTGCAGGACCATTATTCGGCGCCGCTCAAATTCAAGTGTGCGCTGCCGATCACGGTCAATGACGTGATGCAGAGCAATCTCAAAAAGCTGAAAGCCGGCGTGCAGTATTACGCATTTAAAACCGGACCGCTGGCGATGGGCACTTCGCCCGCAGCGCTGTTTGCGCGCACCCGACCCGAACTCGCCTCGGCCGACATCAAATGCTCGTGCTCGCCGTTCAGCGCCGACCGGCCGCAGGACGGTCTGCATCCCTGGTCGGGGTTCACGATGATCGTCTATCAACTGCGACCGGAAAGCCGCGGCCGCATCGAATTGAAGAGCGCCAATCCGGCCGACCCGCCGGCGGTCTACCCCAACTACCTGGCAACCGCGACCGACCAGCAGACCATCGTCGATGGGCTGAAGCTGTTGCGCCGGGTCGCCGCGACCGCCGACATGCAGCGCTTTATCACCGCGGAATTTCAGCCGGGGCCAGCGGTCGCCAGCGACGAGGAGCTATTGGCCTATGCGCGTCAGCGCGGCGGCACCGTCTATCACCCGACCAGCACTTGCAGGATGGGGGTCGACACGTTGGCGGTGGTCGATCCCGAATTGCGGGTGCATGGGCTTTCCGGATTGCGCGTCGCTGATGCCTCGATCATGCCGACCGTCGTCTCGGGGAACACCAATGCGGCGGCGATCATGATCGGTGAGCGCGCCGCCGACATGGTGCGGCAAAAGCTCAAGATGGCGGCCTAGCGGAAGGCCGGTCGCCGCACAGTGACCAGCTGCGGCGGCAGCGCCTCGGCTCGACAGGACCCGAAGGGGAAAGCCGGTTGATCGGATCGCAAACCGGGTAGTGGCGCCTGACCCGTAGCGCTAGGCCGGGGCACTATAGCGGCGCGTCACGGCGGCTCTGATCCGCTGCCGGCTCTCGCGCGCGTCGAGCTTGTCGTCGCCCTCGATCTGCCCGACCTCGGCGGCAAGTTCATCATCTTTGATCGCGTCGCGGAGCCAGCGTGAATAATCGTTTGCGCGCAGATGATAGAGCCAGGTGCGGTTGTCGACCCCCTCGGCGATCTGCAGGAACAGGTTCAAATTCTGGGCGCGCAGGTTGAGGTTACCCTCCGGACCGCGGAAATAGAAGCTCGCATCTTCGCCGAGTTCGCCAGCGGCGTATTTGCGACGGTGGCGCAAACGCTGGGCGTGCGGCTCGATGATGCGAACCGGCCGCGCCGCCCCGCTCCCTCGCTCCCACAACAGCGCCTCGCCGCGGGGGAGCGGCCGATCGATCCGCGGTGCGGCATCACCAACCCGCGCGCAAAGGCTGCGCAGCGCATTGCCGGCGTCGTTGCCGACGGTCAGAGCCAGCCGCACCGTATCAAGCGCCGGTTGGGCGATGTGATCTGGATGCACCGTCACCAGAATGCTGGCGGCAAGTTCGCGCGGCAGGGTGACCGAGGCGGTCGCGAGCGCCGGCGGCAGCATGTGGTGCGCCTCGTCGATCAACAGCCAGTGCGGTCGCGCGGCATGGGCCCGCAGCTTGGTCAGCTCCGGCAGCAGTCCGGCAAAAAACGCCGGCCGCTCCGGGATGTCGATCCCGGTCAGGCTGACGATGACGCTCTGCTGGGGATGCGCCAGCAATTCGAGAACTTCACTCAGTCGCGGCGGGGTCTTCGGGTCGCCGACGGTAACAGCGCCCTCAAAGCCGGCATAGTCGCCTTCCGGATCGATTACGCAATACTGGAAACCGCGCTCGGCCAGGCGTTCGAGAATTCCGGTCGCCATTGTCGATTTGCCGCCTCCCGAGGTGCCGGCGATCAGCAGGTTGCCGGCCTGGGGATGGAATTCGATCGGTGAATCGTCATGATCGAGCGCCAGCGGCACCCGCTGACGTGCCGTGGCTGCCACAGTCTCGACCAGATCGTTGTCGATCAGGCGGCGGATCACTTCTGCGACCCCGGCGCCGCGTGCCCCCGAGGTTACGATCTCGGCGTCTTCCTTGACCATCGGCAGGGCATTGGCCACCGCGACCGCGCACCCGCAGGCGCGCAGAAACGCATGATCGTTCTCGGCGTCGCCGATCCCGACGACGTTGAGCGGCGACAGTTGAAGCCGGTCCAAAGCCGCCGCCAGGCCACTCGCCTTGTTGACGCCGGACGGCAAAACCATCACCGCACCCTTGTTGAAGATGATCTGCAGTTCCAGTCCAAGTTCCCGGATCGCCTGCAGGACCTTCTTTTCGTTCGGTTCCCAGGTCGCGACGATGCTGCGGCCGACCGACAGCGGGCTGACATCATGCTTTTTCAGCCATTCGAGAAAGGCGGCCGGCGGCGCGGCGCCGAGGGCGATTTCCGTCGTTGTCGCCGGCTCGTAGAGCAGCGCACCGTTTTCGGCGACGACGAGATCGAATTCACCGATTTCCGGAAAGACGCGCTGCAATTCGGGCAGTTCGCGCCCGGTGACCAGGATCAGCTTGCGACCGGATTGGTGCAGCGCCTTGAGCGCGCTGAGCGTCTCGGGGGCGACCCTGCCATCCTCGGCGAGGGTGCCGTCATAGTCGGTCGCAAAAGCTACAAAATACATCGCGGCTGCTCGTAATCCGGTTCGCCTGAAACTGTGCATGGCTGTTCCTGGCCGGGCTCTCTTAACCCAGCACTCTCTCGAAGTTGAGAGGTAAACCAGCACTCTCTTTAAACCAGCACTCTCTTAAGGTTGAGAGGTCGGATCGCAAACCCGCACGGAGCCAGCCGGGTTCCGCGCAAACGGATGGTCACGAGGGTAAACGACTTGCCAGCGGCAGAGGGCGGGGCGAACAAAAGCCGGGTCTCGGCGCTGCCGCCATTCACCGCTCGCCCGAGCGTCGTTGTGCTGACCACCCGACCGAAATGGCGCGCGTCTGCATGCGTTATCGTCATTCCGGTGAGAACCGGGGATCGCCCGCTCCTGACCGGTGGCGCCGTTATGCCGGGTCTTCGCCCCGACGGGCCACCGGTCGCTGACGCAAGCTTTTGATCAGCGGCCGATCAGTTCGTCGAGCGTGGCGGCGAGACGGGCGAGATCGGGTTCGGTCGAGAGGCGGTGGTCGGCGTCCTTGACCAGGGTCACCACGACGTTGCGGCTGGTCAGCTGCCCGGCGAGGCGCAGGCTGGTCTGCCACGGTACCGACGCATCGCGCATCCCGTGCAACAGCCGCACCGGGCAGTCGAGGGCCAGCGGGGCGCGCAGGACGAGATGACGTTTGCCGTCCTCGATCAGGCTGCGGCGATAGGTATAGCCGGCCGGATCGTATTCGGAGGGCAATGTCACCGAACCCGTCGTCGCCAGTTCTTCGCGCTGGGCCGCGTCAAAGCGCGGCCACAACAAATCCTCGGTCGCGTCGGGTGCCGCGGCAATGCCGACCAGCGCGTGGATTCGTTGGCGGCGGGTGCGCGCCGCGAGCAGCATGATCCAGCCACCGATGCTCGACCCGATCAGGATCTGCGGCCCGTCGGTCAATTCGTCGATAACGGCGATCGCGTCTTCGGCCCAGCGGCCGACGGTGCCGTCGGCGAAATCCCCGCTCGACGCGCCATGCCCGAAATAGTCGAACCGCACATAGGCCTGGCCGCGGCGGCGGCTATACGCGTCGAGATAGCCGGCCTTGGTTCCGGTCATGTCCGAGCGCAGGCCGGCAAGAAAAACGATTCCCGGCGCCGCACCCCGAACCCGGCGATAGGCGATTGTGGCGCCATCATGACGCGGCAGGATTTCTGGCGGATTCATCGAAAGCTTGCGGTGGCCATGAGGGATCGTGACGATACCACCATGCCTGCATATTTAAAAAGTCGCCCCCGGGCAGAAAGTCGTCCCCCAGCAGAAGGTTGCCCCCGGCCCGAAGGTCGTTCGGCAGAAGGTCGCCCGCCGGCGGTTCTGCAGATCATACCGCGGCTCGTCTCCGGCGGCGCCGAACGCGGCACGGTCGAAGTCGCCGAAGCGCTGACCGCGGCCGGATGGAATGCCTATGTCGCCTCGGCCGGCGGTCCCCTGGAACATCTGATCAGCCGCAGCGGTGCCACCCATCTGACCCTGCCGGTCGCGTCAAAGAACCCGCTCGTGATGCGCCGCAATGTGGCAGCCCTTGCGACGGTGATCCGCCGGTTCGACATCGACATCGTCCATGCCCGCAGCCGCGCCCCGGCATGGAGCGCCTGGGCCGCGGCCCGCGCCACCGGCCGGCATTTCGTAACCACCTTTCACAATGCCTACGGTCACGCTTCGCAGCTCAAGCGCCGCTACAATTCGATCATGGCGCGCGGCGAACGGGTGATCGCAATATCGCATTTCGTCGCCGAGCACGCGGCGCAGGTCTATGGCGTCGACGCCGATCGCCTGCGTACCATTCCGCGCGGCGTCGACCTCGACATCTTCGACCCGCGGCAAGTCACCGGCGCGCGCATGGCAAACCTCGCCCGGCAGTGGCGATTGCCCGACGGGATGCCGGTCGTGATGCTGCCGGGGCGTCTGTCGCGCTGGAAGGGCGGTCTTGACTTTATCGACGCCATCAACGCCCTCGGCCGCCGCGACATCTTCTGCCTGATCGTCGGCGCCGAGCAGCACCGCGGCTTTCGTCGTGAGCTCGAAACCGCGATCGAGAGCCGCGGGCTTGGCGGGGTGATGCGCATCGTCGAAGATTGCCGCGATATGGCGGCGGCCTACATGCTTGCCGATGTCGTCGTCTCGGCATCGACCGAGGCGGAGGGTTTTGGCCGGGTCATTGTCGAAGCGCAGGCGATGGGCCGCCCGGTCGTCGCGACCGATCATGGTGGGGCGCGTGAAACCATCGTCCCTGAAGTAACCGGCTGGCTGGTTCCACCACGCGATCCCGCCGCACTCGCCGAAGCCATCGGGGCCGCGTTGTCGCTGACGGCCGGCGATCGGTCGCGGCTCGCCCACCGCGCGATCAGCCATGTCGCGACCCATTTTACCCGAGCGCAAATGTGCGCGAAGACCATCGCCGTCTATGAAGAGCTGCTGTTTCCCGACATTGTCACAATCCCGGCGGAGCCCGAAGCTCTGCGGGCATAACCAAGAAGGTGAAGGGGGATGACAACCGACAAAGCGACCTTCGACTATATCGTGGCCGGCGCCGGTTCGGCCGGTTGCGTTGTCGCCGCCCGGCTCAGCGAGAACGGCCGCTATCGGGTGTTGCTGCTGGAAGCCGGCGACAGTGACCGCAAATTCTGGATCCATGTGCCGATGGGCTATGCCCGGCTCTTTGCCGATCCGCGCGTCAACTGGATGTTCGAGAGCGAGCCCGAGCCGGAGCTTGCAGGCCGCACCCTTTATCAGCCGCGCGGCAAGGTATTGGGCGGCACCAGCTCGATCAATGGCATGGTCTATATGCGCGGCAATCATGCCGATTACGATGAATGGCGCCAGCGCGGCTGCACCGGCTGGGATTGGGACAATGTGCTGCCGTTTTTCAAAAAGGCCGAGGACCAAGAGCGCGGCGCCAGTGAATACCATGGTGCCGGCGGCCCATTGCGGGTTTCCGACCAGCCGGTGCGCTGGGAACTGGCCGAGCGCTGGATCGCCGCCGCGATCGAAGCCGGGCTCCCCGCCAATGATGATTTCAACGGCGAGCGGCAGGATGGCGCCGGGCATTTTCAGAGCACGACTAATCGCGGCCGCCGATGGAGTACGGCTGCCGCGTATCTCGGGCAGGCGCGCAACCGGCCAAACCTGATGGTGCGGACCAAGGCGCAGGCAACGCGGGTCGTGATCGAAAACGGACGCGCGGTCGGCGTCGAATATGTCGCTGACGGCAGACCGCAAACGGCGCGGGCGCGCGGCGAGGTGATCGTCTGCGGCGGGGTCTACGGCTCGCCGCAATTGCTGCAATTATCCGGGATCGGTCCCGGTGCGGTGCTGCACGAATATGGGATTCCGGTGGTGCGCGACATGCCCGCCGTCGGCGCCGATCTGCAAGACCATTTCTATGTCCGGCTCGCGTTTCGCTGCAAAAAGCCGATCACGATGAACGACATCGTCAATAATCCGGTAAAGCGGACCTTGGCCGGTGTGCAGTACGTGCTGTTTCGTTCGGGGCCATTGTCGAGCAATGGGGTGTGCGCCGGCGCCTTTGCCCGCAGTGACCCGCGGCTCGACCGGCCCGATCTCCAGCTCAATTTCACGACCTGGAGCTTTGCCGGCCGCGACCGGACAGGGGTGCATGCCCACCCGTTCCCGGGCTTCAGCGTCAGCGCGGTGCATCTGCGGCCCGACGGGCGTGGCACCGTTCACATCAAAAGCCGCGATCCGCTGGCGCCGCCGGCGATCCGCTTCAACTTTCTGCGATCGCGCGAAGACGTGCAGGCGCTGACCGCCGGCATGCGGCTCGCGCGCAAGATCAGCCATCAACCGGCGCTTTCCGATTACGTCGCCGAAGAAGTGTTGCCGGGTGTGGCGGTCGAAACCGACGCCGATTTCGAGGCCTCGATCCGCCAAAACGGGCTTTCGAACCTGCATCCGGTCGGCACCTGCCGGATGGGCGGGGATGATATGGCGGTACTCGACCCGCGGCTGCGGGTGCGCGGGGTCGGGCAATTGCGCGTCGTCGATGCCTCGGTCATGCCGTCGGTCCCGGCCGGGAATACCAATGCGCCGACAATCATGATCGCCGAAAAAGCCTCGGCAATGATCCTCGAAGATGCCGGTGCCGGCGGCGGTTGAAATTCTGCACCGCGCCGATTGCTCCGGCCATCCCCCTAATTCGGGGCCGGTCTTGATTGGCGCGCGCGTTCATCCGGCGGTTGCACGTCATCGCCCGGGCGGCGGTTAACTAAACGAGGCGCGGACGACAAGACCGACACCTTGACGGGGCAGCGGCGATTCGCGATATTATCCCTATGGGTATGTGCAGCTGGAGCATTGGGACGACGACTACGCGCCCCGGCGGGGTGTCGGGAGGTCGTGTACGCTGAGCCAGCGCCAATACTCGAACCTGACAGACCCCGCCGGACAACGGACGGGGTTTTTTCGTGACTACTGGCCCCGTCCGATCGGCAGGTCGGCGGAGCACCGCCGCGATGAGTGAGAATACCGATAACATGCCGAATTCTGCAATTTCGCCGGCACGACCCGCTGCCGGGGCGCCGATCGTTGTCACCCTACCCGATGGCGCCCGCCGCGAATTTCCAGGGCCGGTCACCGGCGCCGATATCGCCGCCGCCATCGGGCCGGGGCTCGCCAAGGCGGCAATCGCGGTCCGCGTCGACGGCCGGGCGCGCGACCTTGCCACGATCATCAACCATGACGCCGCGGTCGCGATCATCACCCGCGACACGCCCGAAGGGCTCGGCATTTTGCGCCACGACGCCGCACACGTCATGGCCGAGGCGGTCAAGGAATTATATCCCGAGACCGAAGTCACCTTTGGTCCGGCGACCGAGACCGGCTTTTACTACGATTTCGCGCGCGCCGAGCCGTTCGCCCCCGAAGACCTCGAAAAGATCGAAACGCGGATGCGCGAGATCGTGCGCCGCGACGAACCGATTACCCGCGAGATCTGGGACCGCGACGCGGCCGCCACCTTTTTTGCCGCCATCGGCGAGCGCTACAAGGCCGAATACATCGGCGAAATCCCGAAGGATGAGGAGATCAGCCTCTACCGGCAGGGCGATTTTGTCGATCTGTGCGTCGGCCCGCATCTGCCGTCGACCGGTCATCTGGGGCAGGCTTTCAAGCTGATGAATGTCGCCGGCGCGTATTGGCGTGGCGATGCGAAAAATGCGCAGTTGCAGCGGATCTACGGCACCGCCTGGGCGAACCAGAAGGAACTCGATCAGTATCTCTTTCGGCTGGAAGAAGCCGAGCGCCGCGACCATCGTCGGCTTGGCCGCGAACTCGACCTGTTCCATCTCGGCGAGGAGGCGGTCGGCAGCGTCTTCTGGCACCCGAAGGGCTGGACGCTGTTTCGCATCATCGAGAACTACATGCGCAGCCGGCTCGAGGCCGCCGGGTATCAAGAAGTCAAGGGCCCGCAACTGCTCGACCGCAGCTTGTGGGAAGCCTCCGGACATTGGGAGAATTTCCGCGAGAATATGTTCATCGCCGAAAGCCGCGACGAGCGGGTTTTGGCGGTCAAGCCGATGAACTGCCCCGGCCACGTGCTGATCTTTCGCAACCGGCTGCGCAGCTATCGGGAATTGCCGCTGCGTCTTGCCGAGTTTGGCAGCTGCCACCGCAACGAGCCGTCGGGCGCGTTGCACGGCATCATGCGGGTGCGCGCCTTTACCCAGGACGACGCGCACATCTTTTGCACCGAGGATCAGATCACCGACGAGTCGATCGCGTTTTGCCGGCTGTTGTTGTCGATCTACAAGGATTTCGGTTTTGACGATGTCGCGATCAAATTTGCCGATCGCCCGGCGGTCCGCACCGGCAGCGATGCCACCTGGGACCATGCCGAAGCGAGCCTGCGCGCTGCCGTCGAGACGGCCGGCCTCAGCTATGCGCTCAGTCCCGGTGAGGGGGCGTTTTATGGCCCAAAGCTCGAATTTCACTTGCGCGACGCGCTCGGCCGCGACTGGCAGTGCGGCACCTTGCAGCTCGATTTCAACATGCCGCAGCGGCTCGGCGCCACCTATGTCGGCGAGGACGGTGCGCGGCACACTCCGGTCATGCTCCATCGCGCCATCCTGGGATCGGTCGAGCGCTTTATAGGGATCCTGATCGAGCACTATGCTGGGCGGTTCCCGCTGTGGCTGTCGCCGGTGCAGGCCGTCATCGCATCGATCACCTCGGATGCGGCCGATTACGCCGCCGAGGTCGCGCGTCGGCTGGGCGCCGCCGGGCTGCGGGCGGTCCTCGACGTCAGCAATGAGAAAATCGCCTATAAGGTGCGCGAGCATAGTCTCGCCAAGGTCCCGGTCATGCTCGTCGTCGGGCGTCGCGAGGCGGCTAACGGATTAGTCGCCTTGCGCCGGCTGGGCAGCAATGATCAGGAGGCTCTTGCGCTTGACGAAGCGGTTGCTAGATTGTCGCAGGAGGGAGCGGTCCCGTCGCCGACCTAGCGGGACCCGAAACGTCGGGTGACGTAATTCAACCAGCAATAGGAGAGCTTAGATACCCAGACCACCAATGAACCTCACCCCCTCGCGCGAGGGGCCCCGGATCAACGAGGAAATCGGCGTCGGACGCGTCAGGCTGATCGACGATCGGGGCAACATGGTGGGGGTTGTGACGCGCAATGAAGCGCTTGCCATGGCTGCCGATGCCGGCCTCGACCTCGTCGAAATCGCCCCCAATGCCGATCCCCCGGTCTGCAAGGTGCTTGATTTCGGAAAATACAAATACGAGGAACAGAAGAAAAAGAACGAGGCGCGTAAAAAGCAGAAGATCATCGAAGTCAAAGAGATCAAGCTGCGCCCGAGCATCGATGATCATGACTATGACGTCAAATTGCGCAGCATGGTCAAATTTCTCGAGGAAGGCGACAAGGTCAAGGTGACGATGCGGTTCCGCGGGCGCGAGCTGGCGCACCAGGAACTCGGCATGGACGTGCTGGTGCGCGTCCGCGACAACCTCCAGGAGGTCGCCAAAGTCGAACAGATGCCGCGCATGGAAGGCCGCCAGATGACGATGGTCATGTCGCCGAAATAGGTTTGGCCGGGCGGTATTTGCGCGCGGCGCCGCTTGCGTCGCCCAATGATGCCGCTGCAAGATGCTGCAAGCGCATCACAAAGCTTAAGGCCAAGTTCCGGCGGCTCGTTGCAGACGAATGTCGCGATGCTCGATCTGATCTTTCAGCAACTACAGCAAGCAATAGAGCCGACCGATGCCTGAAATCACCCCTTACGCCGCGCCCGGCGTGTACGATCCGCCGCTCTACGCACAAGCCGTGAAAGTCTCGGGGGCGCAGACGATCCTCTACATCGCCGGTCAGGTCGCCTATGGGCCGGACGGCACCCCGGCGCATGCCGGCGATTTCAAGGCGCAGGCCCGCGCCGCCCTGCAATGCCTGAAGTCACAGGTCGAGGCCGGCGGCGGCACGATGGCGAACATTGTCAAGGTCAACACGTATTTGACCGATATCCGGCATCGCGCTGATTATGGCCCGGTTCGTGAGGAATTCTTTGGCAAGAAGATGCCGGCGCACACATTGGTGGCGGTGGCGGCGCTCGCGGCCCCTGAATTCTTGATCGAGATCGAGGCGGTCGCGGTTCTATAACCAACACGACCTTGCTTTCGGCGGGTGCCATCGGTATAACGCGCGCCTCCAATATCGGCGGCGGGCCGCAGGGCATGTCTGGCCGTTGCACCCACGGCGAAGGATGAAGAATGCCCAAGCTTAAGACCAAGAGCGGCGCCAAAAAGCGCTTCGGCCGCACCGGCGCCGGCAAGATCTGGCACAACTACGCCTATAAGCGCCACCGGCTGATCAGCAAGCCCAAGCAGGGCAAGCGCAAGCGGCGCGGCACGACGACCCTCGAAAAAGGCGACAGCAAGCTGATCCTGACCTACATGCCTTATCTGCGGGGTTGAGAGATGGCGCGCGTCAAACGCGGGGTGACGACCCACGCCCGCCACAAAAAAATTCTCGATCTTGCCAGGGGCTATCGCGGTCGCGGGTCGACGGCGTTCCGTATCGCGATCGAAAAAGTCGAAAAGGGGCTGCAATACGCCTATCGCGACCGCCGCAACAAAAAACGTGATTTTCGTGGGTTGTGGATCCAGCGCATCAACGCCGGCGCCCGCGAGCATGGGATGACCTATTCGCAATTGATGCACGGGCTCAAGCTTTCCGGGCTCGATCTCGACCGCAAGGTGCTGTCGGATCTCGCGATCCGCGAGCCCGAAGCGTTTGCCGCGATCGTTTCGACGGCACAGGCGGCGCTCGCATCGGCGCCCTCGGCAACCGCGCAGGCTGCTTGAACCCGCCCCTGACAATGAATGTTCACCGGAAATGAACAGACCGGCGCAACCTCCCTTCTGGTCATCCCGGCGCGGGCCGGGATCTGCTTTAGTCATAGATATCGGCATTTGCCGGTATGACACGAAAGGGCGATTTACCGCCGGGTGCACGCGCTAGGCCCCCGGAAGCTGGTGCTGTGACCAAAGGGGCCGCGCTCGGCCCCTTTTTCATTTTTGGGAATGTTCGAATGGATGACAGCCTCGGACCTGCTGACGCCAACCGTTTGATCGAAGCGGCGACCGCCGAGATCGAAGCGGCGCCGTCGCCGGAAGCTCTCGAAGAAGTCCGTGTCAAATATCTCGGGCGGCGCGGATCGCTGACCTTGGCGATGCGCGAGTTGGGCGCGCTCGACCCGGAAGCCCGTCGCCGCGCCGGCGCCGAATTGAACGCCGCCAAAGACCGGATCAGCGGTGCCATTGGTGAGGCGGCGCAGCGCCTCGGCCGGGCGGCGCTCGAAGCGCGCCTCGCCGCCGAGCGCACCGATGTGAGCCTGCCGGTGGGCTATGCCGGCGAAGGACGGATTCACCCGATCAGCCAGACCATAGACGAGATCGTCGCAATCTTTGGCGAAATGGGTTTTGCCGTCGCCGAGGGGCCGCATATCGAGGAAGATTTCTACAACTTTACCGCGCTGAATATTCCGCCCGAGCATCCAGCGCGTCAGGAACATGACACGTTCTATCTTCCCGAGCGCGCCGACGGCACGCGGCTGGTGTTGCGCACCCACACCTCCCCGGTGCAGATCCGAACGATGCTGGCGCAGCAGCCGCCGATCCGGATTATCGTGCCCGGCCGCACTTTTCGCTGCGATCACGACGCGACGCATTCGCCGATGTTCCACCAGGTCGAGGGGCTGGTCATCGATCGCTCGACCCATATGGGCCATCTCAAGGGTTGCCTGATCGAGTTCTGCCGCGCCTTTTTTGGTCTTGAGGATTTGCCGGTGCGGTTTCGGCCGAGCTATTTCCCGTTCACCGAGCCCTCAGCCGAGGTCGATATCGGCTGCTCGCGTCAGGGCGGGCGGCTCGAAATCGGCGCCGGCGGCGATTGGCTGGAAATCCTCGGCAGCGGCATGGTCCATCCCAAGGTCTTGCAGAATTGCGGCATCGATCCGACGCAGTTTCAAGGCTTTGCGTTTGGCATGGGGATCGAGCGCGTGGCGATGCTGAAATACGGTATCCCCGACCTGCGCACGTTTTATGATTCGGATCTGCGCTGGCTGCGTCATTACGGCTTTCTGCCGCTCGACATTCCCTCGCTGGTGCGCGGTCCGCTGACTGGGGTAAGCGCGGCATGAAGACGACGCTCGACTGGCTGCGCACCCATCTCGATACCGCGGCGCCGCTGGCTGCAATCGTCGAGCGGCTGGTCATGCTCGGCCATGATGTCGAGGGGATCGAAAACCGCGCCGCCGCTCTCGAACCCTTTACGATCGGGTTTGTCGTCTCGGCCGAGCGCCACCCGAATGCCGACCGGCTCAAAGTCTGTATTGTCGACACCGGCAAGGCTCAAGTTCAGGTGGTGTGCGGTGCGCCCAACGCACGCACCGGCATAAAAGGGGTTTTTGCCCCGGCGGGGACGGTCATCCCGCGCACCGGCGCCTTGCTGAAAGAGAGCACGATCCGCGGCGTCGCCTCGCGCGGCATGCTGTGCTCGGCCTATGAACTCGGGCTCGGTGACGATCATGACGGCATCATCGAAGTCGACGAGGATGCCGCCGTTGGTACGAGATACGCCGACCTGCTCGGGCTCGGCGATGCCGTCATCGACATCAAGGTCACACCAAACCGCGCGGATTGTCTCGGCGTGCGCGGCATCGCCCGCGATCTGGCGGCCGCCGGTCTCGGCCGGCTGAAGCCGCTCGACACCGAACCGGTTCCCGGCCGGTTTCGTTCACCGATCGGCGTCGAGATCGAGGATCGCAAAGCGTGTCCGCTGTTTCTCGGCCGTCACCTGCGCGGAGTGGACAATCGGCCGAGCCCCGACTGGCTACGCCGCCGGTTGGAGGCGATTGGGTTGCGGCCGATCTCGGCGCTGGTCGACATCACCAATTTCCTGACCTTCGATCTGAACCGCCCGTTGCATGTGTTTGACGCCAGCCGGCTCGACGGCAGCCTGACGGTCCGCCTGGCGCATGATGGCGAAACGCTATTGGCGCTCAACGGCCAGGAATATGCGCTCGACGCGCAAATCACGGTGATCGCTGACCGAAACGGCGTGCAGAGCCTCGGTGGCGTCATCGGCGGCGAGGCGACCGGCTGCACCGAAACCACGACAGCGGTGTTTGTCGAGGCCGCCTTGTTTGATCCGGTCCGCACCGCCGCCACTGGCCGCCGGCTCAACATTGCGAGCGATGCGCGTTATCGCTTTGAACGCGGGCTCGACCCGGCATTTGTCAGCGCCGGGCTCGAAATCGCCACCCGGATGATACTCGAACTGTGTGGCGGCGAAGCCTCGGAGATTGTCACCGCCGGCGCGGTGCCAAACTGGGGCCGCCGTTACCTGCTGCGGACCGGACGACCGGCGAGCCTCGGTGGTCTTGATGTGCCGGAAGAGGAGAGTGCGGCAATCCTGACGGCGCTCGGCTGCACGGTCGAGTCCTCGGCATCGGGCGATCTGTCGGTCGCGCCGCCATCCTGGCGCGGCGACATCGAGGGCGAGGCCGATCTTGTCGAGGAAGTGCTGCGGATCAAAGGCTATGACCAGATCCCGGCCGTGCCGTTGCCGCGTGAGGCGCCACTGCCGCGCCCGGTGCTGGCTCCCGCCCGCCGCCGCTCGGAACTGGTGCGCAGGACGCTTGCCGCCCGCGGCCTCACCGAAGCGGTGACATATTCGTTCATCTCGGCGCGCGAGGCCGAGTTGTTCGGCGGCGCCAAGCCGGCGCTGCGCCTCGTCAACCCGATCAGCGCCGATCTCGACGCGATGCGTCCGTCGCTGCTGCCGGGGCTCGCCGCCGCCGCCCGGCGCAATGCCGATCGCGGCTATCCTGATGCGGCCTTGTTCGAATTGGGACCGCTCTATCGCGATGACACTCCCGCAGGCCAGGTCCTTGCTGCCGCCGGGGTGCGCGCCGGTCAGACCGGGCCCAGGGATTGGCGCGATCGGTCGGGCTCGGTCGATCTGTTTCAGGCCAAGGCCGATGCGCTCGCAGCACTGGCGGCAATGGGCGGACCCGCCGAAAATGTTCAGACCGGTGCTGCGCCACCGGCCTGGTTTCATCCCGGCCGCGCCGGCATCCTGCGCCTGGGCCCCACAGTGCTCGGGGCTTTTGGCGAATTGCATCCGGCGGTGCTCGAGGCGCTCGATGCCCGACCACCGATGGTCGGCTTTGAGATGTTTCTCGACGCGGTGCCGGAGCCGCGCGCCGGCCGTGCCAAGCCGCCGCTGCAGCTATCGGTGTTTCAGCCGATCGAACGCGATTTTGCATTTGTCGTCGATCAGGCGGTAACGGCCGAGAGCGTGCTGCGCGCCGCCCGCGGCGTCGACCGCAAGCTCGTGAGCGAGATCCGGTTGTTCGACGTCTATGAGGGCGCGGGCTTGCCGCCGGGCAAAAAGTCGCTGGCGATCACCGTTCGCTTGCAGCCGCAGGACCGCACTTTGACCGATTCCGAGATTGAAGGATTTTCCAAGCGCCTTGTTGCCCAGGTCGAAAAGGCGACCGGTGGGCAGTTGCGCGGATAGCGAAGGTGCGTGGTTGCCGAAGAGGGCTGGTGAGGCCGGCCTGCGGCGACGCGAAGGTCAGCCTGAGGAAAACGAACTGAAGCGGCCCGGATTGGGTTTGGGCGGCCGAATCATCGGACTTTTGACGAGTTAACCTGAAAGAGGGCTCGCGGATGGCGCTGGCAAATGAGCGGGTTGCCTGGTTCAACGGCAAGATCGTGCGCGAGAGCGAGGTGCTGATCCCGTTTCGCGACCAGGGTTTCACCCGCGGCGATGCGGTGTTCGACATGACCCGCAGCTTCAACGGCGAGGCTTTCCGCCTCGAACAGCACGTAGCGCGGCTCTATCGCTCGCTCAAATATCTCGACCTCGACCCCGGTGTGTCGCCCGCCGAAATGGTCGCGATCAGCGCCGACGTCCTCGACCGGAACCGCCACCTGCTGGGGGATGGCGAGGATTACTGGCTGGCGCAGCGGGTGAGCCGTGGCATCCACCCGGTTCCGGGCGACAATTGGGATCATTACGGGCCAAACGTGATCGTCGAATGCGTGCCATTGCCGCTGCGCGAACGGGCCCGGCATTTCCGCGACGGCATCGAGGTGATCACACCGTCGTTGCGCCGTACGCCACCCGATTCATTGTCGCCACGGGCCAAGATGCATCAGTATCTCAACCTCGTGCTGGCCGACCGCGAGGTGAAGGCGCAGAACGCGCAGGCCTGGGCGGTCTTGCTCGATGTCAACGGCAATCTCGCCGAAGGCCAGGGCAGCAACATCTTTCTGGTGCGCGATGGCGGGTTATTGACACCGCGCGAACGCTATGTCCTGCCGGGTGTCAGCCGTCAGGCGGTCATCGACCTCGCCGGCCAATCGGGTATCCCGTTTGCCGAAGCCGATCTCGATCTTTACGACGCCTATACTGCAGATGAATGCTTTTTGACCTCGACGAGCCTGTGCATCTGCGGCGTCAGCAGCCTCAACGGCCGAAGGTTTGGCGACGGCAAGGTGCCGGGGCCGGTCACCCGGCAGTTGACCGAGGCTTACAAGGAACTCGTTGGCTGCGATTTTGTCGCGCAATACCTGCGCCACCTCGACGCTTGAGCCGAAACCGCGGCCTTACGGGGATTGCCGAGTCAACGATTGCATATTCTTTCGTCGAAGGCGGTTCGAAGCCCGAGCCCGTTCGACGGAGGATGTTGTGAAAGGGATATTGCTTGCCGGTGCGATCGCCGCAACCGTTGCGATCGTGATACCCGCCCACGCCCAGACACCGGAACCCAACCCCAATCCGAACCCCAATCCGCCAACCGCAGCGGCGTCGGAGCCGATCGGTGCGCCGGAGGAGCGCGGCGGCGGCGAGCCGGGTGCTGCCGCTGCTCCGGCGATGCCAGGCGGCGGATGGGCGATGCATGGCAGCGCGATGATGCATGGCGGTGCTCCGATGCATGAGGGCGCGATGATGCATGGCGACATGTGGCGCCGCGCCTGGATGCGTCGGGACCCGCAACAGCATTGTATCGACCGCCTCGCCTGGCGGGCCGCCCGCCGCGCCTATGTCGAGACCGAACTCAACCTGACGCCGGAGCAGCGACCGCTGTGGGACAAGGTGCAGAGCGTCGCGCAGAGCGAGCAGCAGCACGAGCGGCAACTCTGCGCGCAGTTGAAACCGCCAAGTGAAATGACCGTGCTCGGCCGGATGGACCAGGCCCAGCAGTTCCTGTCGGCTCGTCTGGACGCATTGCAGGCGGCAAAGCCGGCGGTCCAGGCCCTTTACCAGTCTTTGAGCCCGGAGCAGAGGGAGATTTTCGACCACCCGTTCCATCGCGGCTGAGACAAGGCTGCTCCGCTCGCATTCCGACAAACAGCGATCTTGTTCGGCGGTGGCCAAGTACTAAGCTGGCGGGCATCGCTCAAACCCGCTCAGGCCGCCGATGCCCTTTGATAATCACCCCGCCTCGAAGCTGGAAGCGCGGCTGCGCCGTGAGTTGCGTGGCGAGGTGATGTTCGACGCGTTCAGCCGCGGACGCTATGCGACCGACGCGTCGATCTATCAGATCGAGCCGCTTGGCATTGTCGTGCCGCGCGATCGCGCGGATGCCGCGGCGGCCATCGCGATCGCGCGCGAGGAAGGGGTTTCGGTGTTGCCGCGGGGTGGAGGCACCTCGCAATGCGGCCAGACTGTCGCGCGCGCCCTCGTCATCGATTGTTCGAAACATCTCGACCGGGTTGTCTCGGTCGATGTCGACGGCCGGCGGGCGCGGGTCGAGCCGGGCGTCGTTCTCGACCGGCTGAACCGGCAGCTGCGCGCCCACAAGCTGTTCTTTCCGGTCGACCCGTCGACTGCGAGTCGCGCCACGATCGGCGGCATGACGGCCAACAACAGCTGCGGCTCGCGTTCGATCCGCTATGGCAACATGGTCCACAACGTCCATGGCATCGACGCGCTGCTCGCCGATGGGACGCGGTCGTGGTTTGGCGAAACTCCCGGCAACATGCCGCCCGATGGTAATGGTGATGGCACACCGCTGCCCGCGCGCTATCGCGATCTCGTGCAGCAGATGCGGGCACTGCATCGTCGCGAAGCCGACGAGATCGCCCGGCGATTTCCGCAGGTATTGCGGCGGGTTGGCGGCTACAATATCGATTCGATAGACGGCGACGGTTCGCGCGGCGGCCACAATATGGCGCGGCTGCTGGTCGGCTCCGAAGGCACGCTCGCCTTTTTTAACGAGATCGAACTCGATCTGCAGCCGATCCCGGCGCACCGGGTGCTCGGGATCTGTCATTTCCCGAGCTTTTACAGTGCGATGGCTTCGACGCGGAAGATCGTCGAGCTGGATCCGAGTGCGGTCGAATTGGTCGATCGCACGATGATCGACTTGTCGCGCGACATTCCGATGTTTCGCGCGGTCGTCGACCGTTTTGTGCAAGGCGAACCCGCGGCCTTGCTGCTGACCGAATTCGCCGGCGACGATCCGGCCGAAAACCTCCGCCGGCTCCAGGCACTGCACGAGCTGATGGGCGATCTCGGCTTTCCCGGCGGCGTGGTCGACGCGATCGACCCGGCATTTCAGGCGGCGGTGTTGGAGGTGCGCGCCCAGGGGCTCAACATCATGATGTCGATGAAGGGCGACGGCAAACCGGTCTCGTTTCTCGAAGATTGCGCCGTGCGCCTCGAAGACCTCGCCGAATATACCGATCGCCTGACCCGCATTTTCGAAAAACACGGCACCTACGGCACGTGGTACGCGCATGCCTCGGTCGGCTGCCTGCACGTGCGTCCGGTGCTCAATCTGAAGCAAGAGCTCGAAGTCAAAAAGATGCGGGCGATTGCCGAGGAAGCCTTTGCCATGGTCCGCGAATACAAAGGCTCGCATTCGGGGGAGCATGGCGACGGGCTGGTACGCTCGGAATTTCACGAAGTGATGTTCGGCGGCCGGCTGGTGCGGGCGTTCGAGGAGGTCAAGGACGCCTTTGATCCGCAAGGCTTGTTCAACCCCGGCAAGATCGTGCGGTCGCCCAAGATGGACGACCGCAGCCTGTTCCGGTTCAAGCCCGACTACCAACCCTTGCCGATCGCCACAGCACTCGATTGGTCGGAATGGGGCGGGTTCGCCGCCGCAGCTGAGATGTGCAACAACAACGGCGCCTGCCGCGCGCGCGATACGAGCGTCATGTGCCCGTCGTTCCGCGCCACCGGCGACGAGCAGCACCTGACCCGCGGCCGCGCCAACTCCCTGCGTCTGGCGCTGTCGGGTCAGCTCGGGCCTGAGGCGCTGGTGTCCCCCGAAATGCGCGAGACGATGGATCTGTGCATCTCGTGCAAAGGCTGCCGGCGAGAATGCCCGACCGGCGTCGATATGGCGCGAATGAAGATCGAATTCTTGCACCATTACCGGCGCCGTCACCGATTGTCGCAGCGCGACCGGCTGATCGCCTATCTGCCGCGCTACGCCCCTTATGCGGCCCGGCTGGCGCCGCTGCTCAATCTGCGCAATCGAATGCCGTTTCTGGCCGAACTCGGCGAGCGCTGGCTCGGGCTCAGTGCCGCACGGCGCTTGCCGCACTGGGCGCCGGGTCCCTATCGCGCCGGCCGCCACCCCGACCCATCGCCGCAGGCGAAGGAAGCAGGGGAGGGGGCGGACCGGCGCGAGGTCGTGCTGCTGGTCGACACGTTCAATCGCTATTTCGAACCGGAAAATGTCCGCGCCGCCGAGCGTGTGCTGACCCGCGCCGGGTATCGCGTGGTCAGCCCCGACCCGCCGCGCGGCCGGCCATTGTGCTGCGGCCGCACGTTTCTGGCGGCGGGGCTCGTCGACGAGGCAGGAGAAGAGGCCCGCCGCACGGTTGCGGCATTGGCGCCTTATGTCCGCGCCGGCACGCCTGTTCTCGGGCTCGAACCGTCCTGCCTGTTGACCCTGCGTGACGAATATGCCGGCATCCTGCCCGGCGCCGAGACCAGGGCGCTGGCCGCACAGGCGCAACTTTTCGAGGAATTCGTCATAGCCGAACGCGAGGCCGGCCGCCTGGAGCTGGTGTTACAGCCACTCCCCGCGCGCCACCTGCTGCTGCACGGCCATTGCCACCAGAAGGCCTTTGCCGTGGTTCCGGCCGCGGTCAAAACCTTGCAGCTGATCCCCAATCTTACCGTCGAGACCTTTGATTCGACCTGTTGCGGCATGGCCGGCGCGTTCGGCTACGAGGCCGAGCATTACGATATGTCATTGAAGATCGGCGAACTCGGCGTCCTGCCGAGGATGCGCGCGGCGCCGCCGGACACGCTGCTCGTCGCCTGTGGCACCAGCTGTCGCCACCAGATCGCCGACACGACCGGCCGCCAGCCCCGCCATCTCGTCCGCATCCTTGACGAGGCGTTGATCTAGGCTTGCGGGCAGGTGTTCACGACATTGCACGGCTTGCTATTCCGGCCAAAGGCTAGGTCTTCTGCACCCGAGCGGCGCAGGGCTTGGCTGCTCTGCAACAGGATGGGTGGGGCGATATGTCTGAGTTCGGACCGCAATCCGGCCGGTCTCAGCGGATCGTGGTTCTCGGCGGCGGCTTTGCCGGGCTGTGGAGTGCGCTCGGGGCGGCGCGTAAATTGGCCGAACTCGGCATCGGTCCCGACAGCGTCACGGTCACGCTGGTCGATCGCAGCGCGTTTCATTCGATCCGAGTGCGCAATTACGAGGCCGAACTGGGCGACACCCGCATCCCGCTCGACGAAATTCTCCGGCCGGCCGGCGTCGTGCGCGTCGGCGCGGAGGTTGGCGACATCGATTGGGCGCAGCGCCGCGTCCTGCTCTCGGACGGCATGCCGCCGCTCGATTATGACCGGCTGGTGTTTGCTCTCGGCAGTTGCCTTGCGCGCCCGCCGATCCCCGGCCTCGAAGCATTCGCCTTTGATGTCGACACCTATGACGGCGGCGCGCGGCTCAATGCGCATATCGCCGCCTTGCCGGCTCGCAAACCGTCGCCGGGGCAATGGACCGCGCTCGTCATCGGCGGCGGGCTGACCGGCATCGAGGCGGCATGCGAAATGCCGGGCAAATTGCGCGCCGCGCTGCAGGGCGCAGCGGCGACCCCGCGCGTGATCATCGCCGATCGTCAACCCTGGATCGGCTCCGATATGGGTGAGCAGGCGCGCGCCGTGATCGACGAGGCGCTGGCCGCACTCGCCATCGAACAGCGGCCGGGCATCTCGGTTGCCGCGATCGATAAGGGCGGCGCGAATTTGTCGAGCGGCGAACGTATCGATGCTGCGACAATCATCTGGTGCGGCGGGATGCAGGCGCATCCGCTTACCCGGCGCTTTCCGGTCGAGCGTGACGGCTTTGGCCGGGTGCCGGTCGACGAGTTCCTCAAGATCAAAGGCATGGTAGCGGAGTTCGCCGCCGGCGATGTTGCCTGGTTTGCGATCGACGGCAACCGTTCGTGTGTTATGTCGTGCCAGCATGGCCGGCCAATGGGACGGTTTGCCGGCCACAATGTTGTTTGCGATCTGCTCGGCTTGCCGATGCTGCCACTCAGGATCGATTGGTACACGACGATTCTCGATCTCGGGCCCTGGGGTGCGGTCTGCACCGCCGGCTGGGACCGCCATGTCGCGACCCGGGGCGCCGACGCCAAGCGCACGAAGGTCATGATCAATCGCGAGCGCATTTATCCGCCGCGCACCGGCGATCGCCGCGAGATTTTCGCAGCCGCCGCACCGGTCGTGCAGGCGCCGCCAGCTTTCTTTCGAGCCGGCGTGCCAAACCGGTGAGGTGTGAGGTCACGCCGGCAGCCGCAGGTAGGTTCTGCGAACTTTTACAGCTTATTGATATTCAAGACTGTTTAACTAGATCGCGGGGATGAGCGACATCCCGACTTTTGCAATCCCGCCGACCTTTCTCGGCATCGAACGCACCAACCCGACCGCTGACATCTGCATTGCCGGCATCCCCTTTGACCTCGGCACCTCAAATCGGCCGGGTGCACGGTTTGGCCCGGCGGCGATCCGTCAGGCGAGCCGGATGCTGGTCGATGGCGACCACCCGGCGAACGGCGTCGACCCGGCCAAACTCGACCTCGCCGATATCGGCGATTTCCGTATTGCCCATGGCGATATCCCCGGCAGCCTCGCCAGGATCGAGGCCCAGGCGGCAACACTGCAGCACCTTGTAGCACTCGGCGGCGATCATACCGTGACCCTCGGCCTGCTGCGCGCGCTGGCAAAGCGGCGCGGGCCGCAAGGCCTCGTCCATTTCGACGCGCATGTCGATACCTGGCCCGACAGCTTCGGTCTGGTCTGGGGCCACGGCTCGCCGTTCTATCACGCGATCGAGGAAGGGCTGATCGACCCGCGGCGCACCGTGCAGATTGGCATCCGTTCGCCGATGAGCCGCGAGGTGCATGATTGGACCCTTGGCAAGGGGGTGACGATCATCTTTGCCGAGGAAGTCCACGAGGCTGGCCCGGCCGCGGCCTCGCAACGCATTCGCGAGGTGATCGGCGGCGCCCCCGCCTATCTGACATTCGATGTCGACGCGCTCGACCCGGCATTTGCGCCCGGCACCGGCACGCCGGAGATCGGCGGTCTTGCCACCTGGCAGGCGCGTGCGATCCTGCGACGGCTGGCCGGCCTCGATTTTCTCGGTATGGATGTGGTTGAGGTTTCGCCGCCCTACGACACTTCCGAGATCACCGCTCTCGCTGCCGCGACGCTGGTCTGGGACTATATTGCACTGTTGGCGCCGCACCGGTGATCGCGAGTGAAATGCGGGCCTCGCAAATTCCGCAATAAGTCCTTGCATCCCGCAGTAGAATTCTTATTTCTGCCGCCTGACGCAATCGCACGTGCCTAGGACCCCGCAGCGTTGGGGTGCTGCTACGACGTAACGCGTCTCTTTCGGTCGAGCCGGCCGCCTGTGGGCCGGTGTCCTTAAGGGAAACGGATATGGTCCGGCACGCAATGCGAAGTCCTCGCACGGCCTCCCGCAGCTGATCGGGAGGTCGCCGCCGCGGGTCCTCGTGACCGCTCTACAGCGCGCTCCGCTGCGGCTCCTCACCCAAATCGGTCATGCCGACTTTAGCCGCATGGCGGCCGAGCGGCATGTCGCCTCCTTGCCGATGGAGGGCCGTGCGATGGCAAAAATCCGCCATGGCTACAAT
Source organism: Allostellaceae bacterium (assembly GCA_035509615.1). Classification (GTDB taxonomy): domain Bacteria; phylum Pseudomonadota; class Alphaproteobacteria; order ATCC43930; family CGMCC-115725; genus AP-15. Next base: position 22,552 of record DATJLK010000079.1, read on the forward strand.
CGTCCGCATGCGGACCCGGTGCTGCCGCAGGTCGATGCGCTTGTTGCCGATCTGCGGCCGAGCGACCCGCTGCTCTGCCTGCGGCCGGTGACGATCGTCGCCGCCGCGACGCGTTTTGTCGCCGCTTTTCCCGGTGATGTTCTTTACGCCGTCAAGTGCAATCCCGAGCCGCGCGTGTTGCGCGCGTTGTGGGCCGGCGGCATTCGTCATTTTGACTGCGCCTCGCTCGCCGAGGTGAAGCTGGTGCGCGCGCTGTTGCCGGCCGCGGAGGTGCATTTCATGCATCCGGTCAAGGCGCGCCCGGCCATCGCCGAGGCGTTCGACCGCTGGCAGGTCCGCGATTTCGCGCTCGATAGCCCCGATGAGTTGGCCAAGATCCTGCAGGAGACGGTGCCGGTCGGACTCGTCGGCGAGCCGCCGACACTCGGTCTGTTCGTACGTCTGGCCTTGCCAAAGGGCGGTGCGGTCTATGACCTCTCGGGCAAGTTTGGCGCGGCACCCGACAATGCGGCACGATTGCTACGTGCAGCTCGGCCATATGCCGCCCGTCTCGGCATAACCTTTCACGTCGGATCGCAATGCCTCGATCCGGCCGCCTACACGCGGGCATTGGCGCTGGCCGGCGAGGTCATTGCCGTCGCCGGGGTCCCGGTCGAGATCGTCGATGTCGGCGGCGGCTTTCCGGTCCGCTATCCCGATATGACGCCGCCGCCGCTGGCTGCCTTTATCGATGCGATCGAACTTGGCGCCGCCGCGCTGCCATCAGGGATCCGGCTGTGGGCCGAGCCCGGCCGCGCGCTCGTCGCCGATGGCGGATCGGTGGTCGCGCAGGTGCAGCTGCGCCGCGACAATGCGCTTTATGTCAATGACGGGGTCTATGGCAATCTGAGCGATGCCGGGGCGCTGGGGTTTTGTTTTCCGGTACGGCGGGTCCGGCTCGGTGATAGCGGCGAGCCTGCGGGACTCGCCGATTTCATCCTGTTCGGGCCGACCTGCGACAGCGCCGACCGAATGAAGGGGCCGTTTCGGCTGCCCACCGATATGCGCGAGGGCGATTGGATCGAGTTCGGCCAGCTCGGTGCTTATGGTGCCTGCCTAAGCAGCCGGTTCAACGGATTTGGCGCGGCTGGGCTGATCGAGGTCGCCGACCCGCCGATGCTGCCGCCGCCATAACCCGGATTCGCCCGGCGGATCCGCCTCGGATCGCGGCGGCGCGGTTCGAACCGAGGCTATCGGCCGCGCGTGGATTGTCGTTCTTCGTGCAACCTCGTACGCTCGGCTCCCCGGAGCAGGACACTCGGCATTTCATCCGGGCGGGCGCTCGTCCGAGAAAACCGGAAACCGTTTGGATTGCGCTGAGCTGGCCCTTCGGCAAGGGAGATCAACCCCGCGCGAGTTCCTGCTGGACATTCATCATAGGAGTTGTGGATGAGCATTGCCCGCGATCTGGCGGAGTTCTTGGTCGGGACCTCGGCAACGGACCTCCCGGCGAAAGCGATCGATCATGCAGCAATGCTGATCGCCAGCGCCATTGCCAGCGCGGCAATGGGCAGCGGTCTCGAATCCGCGGCCATTATCCGCTCCCTCGCCCAGGAGCGCGGCGGGGTACCCCAGGCGTCGTTATGGTTTGACCCCGGTCCCCGACTGCCGGTCGCCGAGGCGGCGCAGGTCAACGCGGTCATGAGCGATGCCGCCGCTTCGGATGACAGCGACTTGCGGAACATCATCCATGCCGGCACCACCCTGGTCGCGACCGCTTTCGCCATCGCCGAACACACCGATGCCAACGGCAAGGACATACTGGCCGCCATTGTGCTTGGCTATGAGGCTGCGGGGCGCATTGGCGAAGCGATCACCCCCGGCTTTCGCCAGCGCGGATTTCACGGCTGTATCGGCGCGATCTTTGGCGGGACGGTTGCCGTCGGCCGGTTACTGCAGCTGGAGCCGGGGCCGATGGCGCAGGCGATAGCACTGTCGGCGACATCAATCGGCGGGCTGATGGCGGCGGCGAACACCAGCGTCGCCCGCGAATACCACGCCGGGCTCGCAGCGATGCTGGGTGTCCAGGCTGCACTCGCCGCGCAGCGGGGCTTTCAGGCCGAGGACTCGATTCTCGAAACCCGTCGGGGTTTCATCGAGGCTTATGGCGGGGCGGACGGCAATGTGGCGGGCCGCGCCATCACTGCTGGTCTTGGCGGTTCCTGGGATATCCTCACCGACATGGCGATCAAGCTGGTGCCGGGCGGTCACCCCTATCATGCACTCGCCGAGGCCGCTGCCGATGCGGCGAGAGCAGCCGATGCGGCGCCCGAAGCGGTCGACAGCATCATTGTGTCTCGTCCCGGTTTCACCGCACTCACCGGGCCACTGCACCCGACCGATCTGATCGGCATGGCGCACAGCCCGGCCTATTTTGTCGCCGCGGGGGTCGCCGACCGCGACTTCTCGTGGAGCCATGCGACCCCGGCAAAGATCGCGGACCCGGCGATCCATCGGCTGATCGACAAGATCAGCGTGGGTGCGCCGCCCACCGAAAACATCGCGCGCTATCGGCAGGGTGCGACAGTGACGATCCGCACCCGGGACGGCCGCACTGGTACGAGCACGATATTCGAGCCAAAGGGATCGGCGGCCCGCGGGATCGCCTGGGCTGATGTCGACGCCAAGTATCGGACATTGGTGGCGCTGGCGCGCGTCTCCGAACCGCAGATCGAAGCAAGCCTCGCAATCATCCATGACTTTCGCGATGTTCGCCATGTCTCGACCCTGATCGACCATCTGCGCGTCTGACGAGTCTGGTGGAGCGGACTTGACCGGCTCCGCTTCCACAAGAATGCGCCGCTGACGCCAGCTAGCCGCCGGGCCGAGACGGCCACCGTGCGACCGTACGGAAGTCAGGAACCACATTCACCGTCCGGACTGGCGACCACCACCACATACCCATTGGGATCGCGGAGCCAGATCTCCCTGTGCCGGGGTGCCGGGTTGATGTGGGGCTCTTCGATAATCTCCGCCCCCAATCCGTAAGCGCGCTCTACGACCGAATCAAAATCGTCGACCTGGAACCACAGCAAGACACCGTGCCCAGGAGGTGCTGTGTTTGCCTTGACGAGGTTGGGGTGGTCTTCCGCGTCCCAAGCGTGCAGTTGAAGAACGAGTCGACCGGAACACAAGATCCGGTCGTACACGTCGCGGTGCTGGTGTTCTGGTAGCGACTCGGCTCCCAGCAATTCGGCATACCAGCGACCGCTCGCCCTGACATTGCGCACTGCGATCAGAGGTTGAGCCTCGACCGCTGATTTCTGCACAGGGAAGCTCATCAAGCGCTCCTTATCAAACTGAGGATGTCGGCGGATCGGAGCCAGATTGCTTTCTGTGACTATCCTCTCGGTCGATTTACCGCAGTCGCCGACGGAGACGATCATCTCGCCGCCGCCTTCCAAAGCAATTTCACCGCAGCATCCCAATTCTCAAACGAGGATCACCCCGTAGCCGCTGATCAGAAAAGTCCGGAGCCAGTGCATCCGCAAAATGCGGTGAGATGCGCGGTTTCGCCTCCGGCAGATCTTGGCTGAGCTTCGCCTGCCAGGACCCTCAAGTAAAGGCTGTGAGCACGTGCGAGGCCAACTGGCGAACCGGTTACCCCGGATAGCCGATAGCGGCCACTTGGCCGGATGGCAGCAGAGAGCACGATCGAGCCGGCCGACCCAGGCTGTAGCGGCGCCTTTGACCTCTGCGGCGCCCTTGACCTCTGAAGTAGCGAGTCGCGCTCAGCGAGCACGACTCTGGCGGTCTCGACCCAGGCTGGATTGCCGAGGGGCGTCATGCCGGCCGGCATCCCGGTCCATTAACCGAGTCGGTGTTAGCGGATTTGCTTGCGCCAGCGGCTCGATGAAGCAGAACATCAGGCGCCAAAGCCTGAGAAGCCGAGGAGTGTCGGATTTCGATCTGCTGGCCAAAGTGTCTGAGCCCTATCAAGCGTGGGCGGTGGATCGGGCGCGGCAGGCGGGCACGTAAGACGGGGGGAATCGCGCGCGATGCCACACACGCCACGCTTTCAAAGGGTCGCGCTGTTCTGCGACTTTTTCAGTTCGCTGGGCGGGACTGAATATTGCAACACGTTGCTGGCCGCGGCCCTGCGCGAGCGCGGCCTCGACGTCCGCATCTACATCGGAGAAAAACCGCAACTGCCGCACTGGAAGCGGCTGCTCGACGAGCGCCAGATCCCGGTCCTCGAACCGGAAGTTTTTCATGCCGATCGGAAATGCCGAGGGATCGAACAGCAATTCGTCCGCCGCGTGGCGGAAGATTTTGCGACATGGCGCCCGGACATCATCCATGCAAATCCGCCCGGGAAGCTCATGGTCTCGTGGCTCGAGTTGCGTGCCGGGCCTGACATCCCGGTCATCGCGACCGAATGCACGACGCCGTCCGCCAACTCGGCGCATTGGTACCCGGCCGAACTCCCGCTATTTATCGATGAGATCGCCGCGTTTACCGCCGGCTGGGAGGCCGGACGCGCAGGGATTCGAGCTTTTCACCGCTTTTCGGGTCCGATTTATCGGGTGCCCCAACTCGTCACCCCGCCGGCCAACCTCGAACGCTTCACAATCGACCCCGCGAACCGGGCACTCGGCTGCATCAGCCGCCTCTCGGTCGAAAAAGGGATCGATTACCTGCTGGGGGCGTGGGTGCAGATCGTTGCCGGCCTGCCCGAAGCGAGTTTGCACCTTTATGGCCAAGGGCCGGACGAGATCCGGCTACGAGAGCTCGCCGACTGTCTGGGGATTACCGACACAGTCCATTTCGAAGGCGCCTTCGAACCATATGTCGGGATCGACGCGGTCGCAGGCCGCCATACGATTTTCGTGCAGCCATCATTATTTGAGGGCTTGCCGATCGCATTATTGGAGCTGATCGCCCGCAAGCGCGTAGTGATCGCGACGCAGGTCGGCGGCGTTCCCGAACTGTTGGATGGCCATCCGCCGGCCGGCCTGCTGATCGCTCCAGCCAGCACCGAGGCGATCGCAAATGCGGTGCTTGAGCTCACCGGCGATCCGGAGCGCATCGCGGAGTATAGTCGGGTCGCCCATCAGAAATTTCTGACTCATTATGATTTCGACGCTTCGATCGACGCGATCCTCGATGTCTATCGCGCGGTGCTGACGCAAGAGCACTCGCGGTCGATGACGGTTGGTGCGTGAGTTCCAGGATCGTGATCGCCCGACCACCAGTTCGCGCGAGCAATCTCATCCGGAAGCCTCGATCTCGTACGGGTCAAATGTCGGCAACGGGTTTAGGTGAACGCCTTTTGTTCTTTCAACTCCGCGCGGCCTCAAGACAAGGCTGGCCAGCCTTCCGCTATCCCGATATCCCTATGGCATCGGACCCGGAAGGTGGCTTTGCTTGTCCAGTCGTCGTCGCATTGAAGGTTACGCTATCGTTTCCGCGGATGGCATGATCGCGGATGCCGCGGGTATTATGCCGGACACGCTCAAATTCGAGGCCGATCTGCGCTTTTTCGAACATGGACTCGACGGGGTCGATGTAGTGGTGCATGGACGCCATTCGCATGAGCGCCAGCCGCGTTCGTTCTTGCGCCGCCGATTGATTCTGACCCGGCGAGTGCCGGGTATCGCGCCCGAGCCGTCGAATGAAAAGGCGCTGTTCTGGAACCCGGCCGGCGCTTCGTTCGAGCAGGCCTTGGCTGCGCTCGGAACGTCGGACGCCCGCATCGCCGTCATCGGCGGTACAGACGTGTTCGGGATGTTTCTGGACTGTTATGACGTCTTCTACCTGTCGCGGGCGCCAGATGTGCGACTGCCCGGCGGGCGATTGGTTTTTCCCGAGGTCGCCATGCACACCCCCGAGGAGGTGCTTGCAAGTCACGGTCTCCACCGCGGCTGGCAGAAAGTCCTCGATCCGGGAAAAGGTCTGGTGGTCGTCGGGTGGGAACGTTCCTCTTCTTAACGCACCAGGTCCACGTCCGCCGACGGTCCGCTGAGACCCGGTCCCTGGCGCTGC
>DATJLK010000080.1:0-13927 GCA_035509615.1 Allostellaceae bacterium
ATGATCTATGGGAGGCCGAGCAGCGTTCCGACGCGATCAAGGTCAAGCATTTCGCCACTCCAGCTCCCTGCTGATCAGTAGCTTGAGCGCCGGCGCCGCAAGCGGCTGTGTCGCAGAAGGTGCCTTATGGGAAGTCGCCGCGGCCGCAGAACTGGCGATTCTGAAAAATCACGGCGCAAAACTGGTTCTTAACAAAACACCATGCTAACTGAGACCAAGGTCGATAGGATCGGCGAGGCTGCGTCGATAGTCTCGGCGGCGGCCCGGAAAGATTTTTGTCGTTTTGGGATGAGGACGATAATGAAATGGCTTGTATCATTTATAGTGTTGGCATTGCCGTTTGGGTGGGCGTCCGCGAATGCTGCGTGTAATCCGGCAAATGTTCAAGTACGCCTTGTGATGGCATTCCTTAAATCAAAAGGGCAACCGTTCACAATGCAAAGGGCCACATGCGTTGCCTTTTTTATTTGCCAACAGACAGACCAAAACCCCGGTATTAAAGTAGGCGATGTCTATGCTCGTTATTACTATTCCCACGCTTGCGAGGAAAACAATCAATGATTTGGCTGATTTGGGGGCGGCCCTCCCCAGCGCGGAAAATACCTTCGTCACGGGATGCGGTTGATCTCCTGCGCTGGGAACGAACTCCAAAATGCTGCCACAGATTCTGCCAGGTGGTTCAGCAATTCTGGTGTGAGCAGGAGGTGTTCGGGACGAAGTGTCTCGTTCGGCTCGCGGTTTAAAAATAGATCAGGGAATTTCTTTGCAAGCCGGGTAAGTGACTTCCCTCGACCGTGCTTGACTGCATTGCTTATAAGATTGAGTTTGTTAAGATCGTGCGTGAATGGTTTTCCCTCCGTAACATAACCACGTTGGGCCAGAACGCGCAACGTGTCCTTAAATTCTTCAGGTGGTTCGGCGTTTGCCTCCGATAAGATTTCTTGCACCGCACGCTCAAGAAGATGAAACAATGCAGCAAAAGCAAAATCTAGGACTTGCCGCTGTACGAATTGCTGCTCCTCAAAAAATCCTCGCATCATATCGGTTGTAGCCTGCTCGGCTTCGTCGTCTGCATCCCATGTCATGCCTGCTTGTTCGTGCGCTGCGCGGCGCGCCTCTTCTACCAAGTCGAATGCTTCACGGTCTGGCATAATAAGCGCGGGGAGAAGTCTCTCCAGCGTGGCGCTCGCATAGGCCGTGGTTGTTTTTGCCAATATCTCTCTTCGACCGAGCGTCAGGACGATGGGCGTTGCTGGATGGTTTTTCATGTGAGCCTCGAAATCGTCGCCCGCCCGACATTGTAAGCTTCGGCCAGTTCCTTGAGCGTAGCGCCTTCCGCGCGCCGCTGGCGGGCCTCTTTCTGCTGCTGCGGTGTCAGCTTCGGCGGTCGGCCCATATGCTGCCCTCGGCCTCGGCGGCTCCCGCCCTCGGCGGTGCGGGTACGGATAAGATCGCGCTCCACATCCGCCAATCCCCCGAGAATGGCGATCATCAATCGCCCGGTGCTGGTGCCGGTGTGGGCTCGCGGCTCCGCCAATGATCGAAACTGCGCCTTGGCGTCCACGATCTGTTTGACGATAGCGAACAGGTCGAAGGTGCTGCGGGCGAGGCGGTCAATGCGTGTCACCGTCGCCACGTCGCCGGGGGCCAGCTTGTCGAGCATTCGAAGAAGCTCGCGCCGGTCGGGCCACGCTCCCCTCACCTTCTCCCGGTAGATGTTCCGGCTGGTGCATCCGGCCTTCCGAAGCTGCTCAAACTGGCAGTCGAAGGTCTGCCCATAGGCCGAGACGCGGTTTGCGGGTAGTTTTGATCATATCTTATGATAGCCTGCAACGCCTTGATTTGCGCTTTCCAGGCGATATCGCCTACGGCTTTAGGGAGCCCGTCGAGCCGGGCTCTCCACGGTACTGCACCTCTTGGCACCGTCCGTCCAATCTGCGCGCTATTCTAACTAATGCTACGACGCTTCCCGTAATCATTGCGGCCAATAACGAGCACCTCAAGACTGGAGCCGTTTTTCCTCGCAACACAGGCGGGAGTACCGGAAGCTCTCAGCCGCTGGCGGCCAGACCATGCCAACCATAAGCAATATGTGGGCAGCGGTCTACGGATTGAAGGCCCGCCATCCCCGATGGCAGCAGCGCATCAACCAAAAAGTCTCGGCTGGGCTGCTAGTACCCGTTCGATCAACGGCTTACGTCGTGTAAAATATATGGTCGAAAATTGCCCGCGGCACTGGCCCGTCTATGGACGCGACCCGCCCGCCGCCCGCATGCATACAGGATAAGTCTGACCAGGAGCCACTTTTATGAGCAAGGTGAATATTATCGTCCTGGCGCTTGTCTCACTCGTGCTCGCCCACAAGCTAGCATTCGGGCAAGGTGGGAACGTCCCGTCGGGTGTCAGGGAAAACGCAGCGACTTCTGGTGAGCGCATGATCATGGAGCGGGCCGTCCAAGCCGCCCAGAGTCCTTCTCGCATTGCCTACCTTAGGCTTTATTGTACCCCAGATAACAATTCGCACTTCCAAAGTGTGACAGGCAAACTTGGCAAGAGTAACTTCGCTCCACCGGCGTCTCCGCTATATATTGGAAACAATATTCGCGCTGCTACTGCGTTCTTTGGGGGATTCGACGCGGGCTGGGGTGCTCATGATTTAGCGACCCGGTTATATCATCCGACGCCCGCGGTTCAGTTCCTGATCATCCTCGACGGTGACTTTTCGATCACGGCATCGGATGGTGAGATGAGGCGGTTTCGACCTGGCGATGTTCTCCGGTTAGAAGACACCGCGCCGTGCAGGGGTCACATTACTGTCGTGGGCGACAAGCCTGGGTTTACCATGTTCGTTCGGTGAGGCTCCGGCTAAATCTGCGAGCGCTGCCGTCTCGGCACGTTGCGAAGCGCGATGACGGGCTTGCTCTAAGTGATAATCGGGTGCCCGGGCTTATCAGGCGGCCGGCGAGGAATTTCTCGTTGGCCTCCGAGCGACAGGCGGTGTCGGCCCAGACATCGCCAGTGGTGTTGCTCGGGTCGATCAGCACGGGCCCCGTCGTCGCGCGCCGCATTACTGACCCGCCCACGGCGGATCAGACGATGGCGGCGGGATCGATCCCGAGACGGTTCCTATAGCCGAAGGCGCGGACCGCTAGACGCTTTCCCTTTTTCATCGACGATCGTTTCCGACATGCTGGATCACCTCCACCGGGATCGTTTTCCGATTTATGAGCAGATTTTCTTTTGCCACAAGGGCGCGATGTTCATACGCCGGAGAGGCCAATGATTGGGGAATACCACGATGCCAGAGACCCTTGTTTTTCGGGCTGACCGCGGCAGTGGCTCGTGGATGATGGCCTTTTGTCATCATGAAAAATAATTTGTTCCAGATCGCTTGTCTGCATTGCGCGAGCGAAAGCCAGCATGCTTTTAGCTCCGGCGTCCCCCGCTTCTTCGATGAACTGGTACTCGATATTCGTGTTCTCATAGGTTAATGAGAACCTCCCACAGCAACGCTGCGCGGCCCAACGATAGGCAGGATCAGATGGCGATACGAGGTTTGCTAGGGGGCACATTATTGATCACGGTTGGCGCAATCGTGTCCGCAGGGGCGCAGACGCCACCGTCGTCGTCGCCCCCACAGGTGCCGCAAGTGGCTCAGGTCCCCGGCAAGACGCCGCAGGAACGCTGCTATTATCGGTACATGACCGCGCATGGCTATCATCATGTCGGGCCAAAAGCGCATGCAGCGTGTCCCGATCCGAATCAAGAACAACCGAACAATTAAATCACAAATATTTATATAAAACGCTACGCTAATCTGACTTAGCAGTTCGGGGTTGGCATCGCCGACATAGCTATCGGCCTGACGGCGTGCATCGCCTGTTGGCGCAACCTGAGCTTCGAGGCGGCAGCGGTCAGCACCGCCTCAATTTTCCTGCTTGGTGACGCCGTCGGACACGTCAGACAGATGGAGATTGCAGGTAATTTTGCTCCCCAGAACGCGGGCATTGGTGAAATTCCTGGTCGGTCTGCCGCCGGTGCGGCAACGGTGCAATGACAACCGCCTTTTAAACGATTTTGCCACGACGGATGCTGGAACGACGAGTTTGGCTGCGTCAGGAATTGGCCGGAACGCAGCGTGAAAACCGCCCCGCGACGAAATGGGAGGAATGATGACGACCGCAGAGCGTTCGATCGAGGCATGCGTGGTCGAGTTGTTGGGCATCTCGGCATCGAGCGGGTGCATTTCGCGGCCGGCGGCGCGCCAACCTTGACCGACTGGCACGGTCTGGCCACCCGGCATCCGAAGCGCATCGCTTCCTGACCGTCATCTCGCCCCCGATCCTCAATGGTGGCGAGCTTGCCACCGTCGCCGACCGCATGCTGGTCGTGGCAGGCGACCAGACCGACACCGGTCAAGGTGCAATGCGGCTCGCGTCCGGCCTGCCAGCCGTGTCGCCGTACAGTCTGCGCGGCTACGAGGCGCAACCCCGACCCGCTCCGCCGCCCGGCCGCTACCGCCGGCGGTGCGGAGGCGCTATCAACCCTGGCCTCTCACAATGATCGAGGGATCAGCGGGGGCAGGTCATCGAGCATAACCGTCGAGCGACATCAGGTGCCGAATGTCTCGTTAACGACCAGAATTCGCCCCGACACTGTCTCATAGCCGATTTTTCAATCAAATTGAGATGGTATCGGTGTGTCAGCTCTAATGCCTTAATACCTTGTGGGGTACCGTGCAGCGCGTACCGCAGGCTTCTCTTGATCCCTTCGCCCAGTTCCCCCAAGCGACTCGCCGACCTGCCGACGTAGCGAGACGGCGCGCCCCTTTGCCCAGGATGGTATAGCAGGCCCTGCCTGAAGGTTGCGGGGGAAATTCGGTCATATGCAAGAATGGTTTTACGCCGTCAACGAGGGGGTCCTGGCTGTTGCGAGCGTCCTTCTGCTGGTGGGTGCCGCGGAAGTCGGCGTGCTACTTGCTCGTTGGCCTCGAAGTCGCCACACGGGCAATCCAGATCGCTTTCTCTACACGTTGGCGACACCGTTGCTTGGCCTCCTTGCATTGATGCTCGGTTTCAGCTTTGGACTTTCGTTGTCCAGCCATGAAGCCCGCATAATGGAAGTAGTCGATGAAGCCAATGCGATAGAAAGAGCAGCTTTGCGCGCGCGCATGCTGCAGGAACCTTACGCTTCGGAGGTGAAAGCTTTGTTAAAGGAGTACACGATGCTTCGTATTGCCCATAGAGCGGATAACCTCGATTCTCCGGCAATGATAGTGGACGTTCATGACTCTTTCGAGATTCGTGAAAAGTTGTGGCGCACGACCATGACCGCAGAAGCAGCGAATCCACAGCTCGCAACGACAACATTGTTCGTCGAGGCCTTGAATAACATGATCGATACATTTGCGGAGCGGCTAGCGGCCGAGCGCAATCACGCTCCTCCGCCGATATTTTTTATGCTCCAGACGTGGTACGTGCCGTTCGAACACGTCTTTGCCCGCGGGAAGGGGCCGATGGGCCTGTTCGTCCGAACCACGGGATCGCCCGGGCACAGCCAAAATCGGGCTCGCCGATTTGGTCTACGACATGCGCCGGTCGGTCTGGCTCACCGAACGGCGCAGGCTTTCGATGTAGCCGGACAGCGTGCACAAGAACACCTCGTTGACCGCCTCAAAAACCGTTCGATACGCCCGCGGCCGCGGGGTTGACCCGGTGCCGAAAAGGATCAACCGCATCTTGACGCGGATCGCCTCGTAGATCGTGTGATAGCCGGCGGCCATTCCCCGCCCCCCGCGCCTGCGCGACACGGCAAACCTCCGATAAACGGATCCAAACGGCGGAGGTTGCAGGACGCGGCCTGCGGCAAGGCGCAGGAGATCTTTCGCGATGTTTCAGCGGCGGTACTTGTCAGCGCATTCTGCCTCAGTGCCGAATTTTTGACCATTCGTCGGGAACGTAACAGCCGGTGCTGTCGTTTTGCGGCAAGTAACGTCGTGGAGGAGCAACCATGGGTGCCATTCTGCTGTGGCTGCTCGGTATACCGATACCGATCATCATCATCCTATTGCTGCTGTGGCATTAGGCGAACCGGAGCGGCTTGTGGTGGAAACGACTTCGTTCAGGGACCGGGAAGAGCGGACCGTCATTGCCGCGACAGCACCGGAGAGCCCGATGCCGGCGGTGTCATGGGCGGCGATCATCGCCGGTGCGTTCGCAATGGCGGCGATCAGCCTGATTCTTCTCGCGCTCGGCGCTGGCCTTGGTTTTGCGGCCGTCTCGCCATGGTCCAATTCAAATCCGGCGGCGACGACATTCGGCATCGCCGCGGGCATTTGGCTGATCGTCGTCCAATGGCTGTCGGCGGCATTCGGCGGCTATGTCACCGGCCGGTTGCGGACAAAATGGGTTGCGGTGCCGAGCCACGAGATCTATTTCCGCGACACGGCGCATGGGTTTCTGGCTTGGGCGCTGGCGGCTGTGGTCACGGTTGCCGCACTGGCGTCAGCCACAACAACGCTGGTCGGAGGCATCGGTCGGGTGGCAGCCACGGCGACGGCATCATCCGCACAAGGCGCGGCCGGAAGCCCTGCGTCCGGCGCCGCCGCGACGGCGCTCGATCCGACGGCATATCTGATCAATCAGCTGTTCCGCAGCGATCATCCCGACGTCAACGCCAATTTTCAGACCTCCCGCGCCGAAGCCACCCCGATCGTCACCCGTGCGCTTGGCGAAGGTAACATGCCGACCGCCGACAAAACCTACCTCGCCGCGCTCGTCACCGCCCGTACCGGCTTGAGCCAGCCCGATGCCGCCAAGCGGGTCGACGAAGTGGACGCGCAGGTCAGGACCATTTGGGTCAGGGCGCACCAGGCGGCCGACCGGGCGCGGAAGGCGGCTTCCGACCTGTTGCTGTTCACCGCGTTCTCGATGCTGATCGGCGCGTTTATCGCGGCCGTGGCGGCCACGGTCGCCGGCCATCGGCGCGATCAGGTGCTCGCGTTGCGGCATCCTGTTTAATGCGGGCAAGGCCAAGTGCGACCCTTTGGGTCCGTGCTTGGCCTGCAACCACATGCTCGAGATATGCCGGGACGCTCATCAGTCGGCGCGTCGTCGCATCAGCTTCGCTTTCTTGCGGACACGCACATCGAGGATGGTCTCTTGTTTGTCGACCTGCTGGTGAACCGCGAGCAGTCCGTCGATGATCGGTCTTAGCGAGTGCTCGTCGGCGATGAGGCACAGCACATGCCCACGCAGCATGTTGATCATCTGGGTGCGTTGTGCGATCAGGCGCTCGCGCAGCCGATGCAGCTTGGTGAAAAACGGTACCATCTGCCGGCACTTAAACTGGCGGCGCAACACCACCGCCCCGGCGGCATTCACGCCGTGCACTTGGAAAACCGATTGGACGCCTCGAAGAAGATGGTTTTGCGCCATCGTTAAAGGCGGCGGGGGTGCTGGTGCAGGGTTTTGCGCACTGGCGAGAGTGGGGTTCGGCGTTTGAAGGGCGCGGTATCCGGGCTGGCGGCGCGTTACTTCAGACGGGCGTGGTTTGGGTCTGCTACCAAGCCAGTCGAGTAAAATTGTAGGCCAGGTTGGCGAGGCCGATTTTGACCCGAGCGCGGGTCATGCCGACGGTGCGCATGACGAGCCCGAGCCGGCATTTCTGGGCGGCGAAGACGGCTCGACGCGCGAGCGCAGCCGAGCCCGGGTGGCGTTGCCGCGGGCGATATGCGCCGGCATCGGCCTCGGCGGCCGCGGCGATCGCCTGCCCGGTCGCCGGATCAAACATATCAAATTTTTTGCCCGATCTAGCGTCGACCCATTTGCCGTCGATCAGCAATTGGTGCTTGCCGGCAAGAAAGGATGAGGCGACGTTGCCCAGGCGGGCGTGTGCTGTTGCTATCCATCGTGTTCCTCCTCCTGTTACGCGCCCGATCGATTCCACTGATCGATCGCTTCCGGGTTCGTCGTATTCAATTAGGCATAGCGAAAAGCAGATCTCCTCGACCCTTAGGGCTCAAAACAGGACGCGGGAGGGTTTGCCTTCGCTTGCTGAATGTCAGAGACCGGCCTGACTGACGAATTTGGTGTTCAGATAGGCTTCGATCGCTTCCGAGCCGCCTTCGGAGCCATAGCCGGAATCCTTGACCCCGCCAAACGGGACCTCCGGCAAGGCCAGGCCATGATGATTGATCGAAATCATCCCGGTCTCGACCGCCGCCGCAACCGCCTGCGCGGTCCTGGCCGAGCGGGTATAGGCGTAGGCGGCGAGCCCATAGGGCAGGCGATTGGCCTCGGCTACGACATCATCAAAGCTGCGAAACGGGGCGATCACCGCGACCGGACCAAACGGCTCTTCGTTCATGATGCGCGAATCCATCGGCACGTCGGTCAGGACCGTCGGCTCGAAGAAATTGCCCTTGTTGCCGATCCGATGGCCGCCGGTCTTCAGGCTCGCTCCCTTCTGTACCGCATCGCCGATAAAGGCCTCCATCGCGGCAATCCGGCGCGGGTTCGCCATCGGGCCCATCTGGGTCCCGCTTTCCATCCCGTCGCCAATCTTGGCGGCCTTGACCGCTTCGGTGAACTGACCGACGAACCGGTCGTATACCGCCTCCTGCACCAATAGCCGCGTCGGCGACACGCAGACCTGACCCGCATTGCGCAATTTGTTGGTCGACAACAGCCGGCTCGCAAGGTCGACATCGGCATCGTCGAACACGATCGACGGCGCGTGGCCGCCCAGCTCCATCGTCACCCGTTTCATATGCGCGCCGGCGATTGCCGCGAGTTGCTTGCCGACCGCGGTCGAACCGGTGAACGACATCTTTCGAATGATCGGATGCGGGATCAGATATTCGGAAATTTCCGACGGTACCCCGTAAACCAGATTGATCACCCCGGCGGGTACGCCGGCATCGGCAAAGCAGCGGATCAATTCGGCCGGCGACGCCGGGGTTTCCTCCGGCGCCTTGACGATGATCGAGCAACCGGCAGCAAGCGCGCAGGACAGTTTGCGCACGACCTGATTGATCGGAAAATTCCACGGGGTGAAGGCCGCGACCGGACCCACCGGTTCCTTGACGACGAGTTGATACACGCCCTCGACCCGCGCCGGGATCACCCTTCCATAGGCGCGGCGCGCCTCCTCGGCAAACCAATCGATCACATCGGCGCCGGCGAGAGTTTCAACTTTCGCTTCGGCGAGCGGCTTGCCTTGTTCGAGCGTCATCAGCGGCGCGATCGCATCGGCCCGCTCGCGCAACAAATTGGCGGCTTTGCGCATGATCTTCGAGCGATCAAACGCCGAGATCTTGCGCCAGGCGCGAAAGCCCTTATCAGCGGCTTCGAGCGCCCGGTCGAGATCGGTCCTGTCGGCGTGCGCGACGGTGCCGATCTCGTCACCGCTGGCCGGACTGACGACCGGGATCCGCCGGCCGGCCGCCGCCGCGGTCCAGCTGCCGTCGATAAACAGCGATACATCGGAATACATCGGAGATTTCCTTTCTAACTGGTCTCCAAGAAAGCACGGCTGCCCGTGGAATGCTTCACAATCTCAGGAAGATATCGCCCGCTAATTTCATCTTGGCCAGTCTTGAACCCGGCCATCCACGTCTTGACTGCTGGAAGCAAAGACGTGGATGCGCGAATCAAGTCCGCGCAAGACGCCACAAAAAACCATCTTCCGAGACGCTTGCCTTTGCGGGAATTACAGCACCAGATGGGAGACGTTCTTGGCGACGGTGTAGCATTCGAGCCCCTCGGTGCCGCCTTCGCGGCCATAGCCGCTGTCCTTGACCCCGCCAAAGGGCGTCTCCGCGAAAGAAGCGGTCAAATGATTGATCGACAAATTGCCGACCTCGACACCGTCGGCCAGCCGATCGACATTGCGCGCCGAATTGATGAAGGCATAGGCTGCAAGACCATAGGGCAGGGAATTCGCCTTCTCGATCGCCTCGTCCGGCGTCTTGACCAGGCTCAACAACGCCAATGGGCCAAACGGCTCCTCGCGCATCGCCCGGCGGTAGTCCGGGATGTCTGCCAACACTGTCAACGGATAGAAATAGCCGCGATTGCCGCCCGCGACGATCCGCGCACCCTTTTTGCGTCGCACGGCGACCAGCGTCTCCATCGCCGCGAGGCGCCGGTCAGACGCGCCGGCCCTCGGTGGCATCCCACTCGATGATGTCGCAGCCGCGCAGGATTTCGAGGCGCGACTGGGCGATCGGCTTACCCTGTTCGAGGGTCATCGCCACCGCCATCGGCTCGACCCGCTCGCGGCACAGCCGGGCGGCGTTCAGGATGATCTCGGCGCGCTTGGCCGGGGAGGTCCGGCGCCAGATTTTGAACCCCGCTTCGGCGGCAGTCAGCGCCGCATCGAGATCGGCCTACGTCGCGTGCGGCACCGTACCGAGAATGCTTTCATCGGCGGGGTTGAGCACCGGTGCGCCATCGGCGCTTTTCCATTCGCCGGCGACGTAAAGTTGAAGATCCGGGTATTGCGGCATATCGAACTCTCCAGAAAAGCAGCGGAACCGGCCTGACGAGCACGGCGCGCCATAACCGCGTCATCGGCTGCGAAGCGGATGAGGCGCATTCAATCGGCGGTGCGGGCTTGCCGGATCGCCTGCCACACCTTGAACGGGGTCGCCGGCATGTCGATGTGGCGGATGCCGTATTCCGACAAGGCGTCGACGACCGCGTTCATCACCGAGGGCAACGACCCGGCGCAGCCGGCTTCGCCGCAGCCCTTGGCGCCGAGCGGGTTGGTCTTGGCCGGCACCGGGTGACTGTCGATCGCGAACATCACCGCATCGGTCGCACGCGGCAGTGCGTAGTCGGTGAACGACCCGGTCAACAATTGACCGTCTTCGTCAAAGACGGTGCGCTCCATCAGGGCCTGGCCGATCCCTTGGACCACGCCGCCATGCGCCTGACCGGCAACGAGCAGCGGGTTCACGATCACCCCGAAATCGTTGACCATCGTATATTTGACGATGGCGACGACGCCGGTTTCGGGATCGATCTCGACCTCGGCGATGTGGCAACCGTTCGGGAAGGCCGAAGGCGCGCTCTCCATGATGTGCTGTACGTCAAGCGCGTCCGGCAGATCAGGCGGCAGTTCCAAGCCGCGGTGGATCATGCCGGCGAGCTCGACGATGTCGATGAACCGGTCGGTGCCGGCGATCACAAACCGGCCTTGCGCGAATTCGATGTCGGCAACCGCGGCTTCGAGCACATGGGCGGCGATCTGACGGCCCTTCTCGATGACCTTTTCGCTGGCGGCGACGATCGCGGTGCCGCTTGCCATCAGCGATTTCGAGCCGCCGGTGCCGCCGCCGGCGATTAGCTCGTCACTGTCGCCCTGCAACAGCCGGATGCGCTCAAACGGGATGCCCAGCCGCTGATGCAGGATCTGGGCGAACGGCGTCCAGTGACCCTGACCGTAATCGAGCGTGCCGGTGATGATCGTGACATTGCCGTCGGGCTCAAAGCGGATGCCCCCCATCTCGTTGGCGGGCGGCCCGGTGACTTCGAGATAGTCGCCGATGCCACGTCCGCGCAACAGGCCGCGGCGCCGGCTTGCCTCTTTGCGCGCGGCAAATCCGTCCCAGTCGGCCTGCGCCAGCGCCTGATCGAGCCCCGCGGTGAACTCGCCGCTGTCATAGGTCGTGCCGTTCGGCGCCTTGTGCGGCATCGCCGCTTCGGGGATATGGTTGCGGCGGCGCAACTCGACCCGGTCGATCCCGATCTCGGCGGCGGCGGTGTCGACCAGCCGCTCCATGTAGTAATTGCCTTCGGGGCGACCGGCGCCGCGATAGGCGCCGACCGGCGGTGTATTGGTCACCACGACCCTGGTCGAAACTTCGATCAGCGGCGTCTTGTAGACGCCGATCGTGTTCTTGACGGCATTGGCGGTCGGCGGGCCAGGCGAACCGCGCCCGACATAGGCGCCGAGATTGCCGTAGCCGCTGACCCGCACCGCCAGAAAATTGCCGTCGGCATCGAGGGGGGCCAGTTCAGCGATCATCTCATGGTCTCGGCCGTGGCTGTCCGACATGAAGCTTTCGGAACGCTCGTCGGTCCATTTGACCGGGCGGCCGAGCGCCCGCGCGGCATGAAACAGCGCCAGATATTCGGGATAGACAGCCGATTTCATGCCGAACGAGCCGCCGACATTGCCGGTCAGCACCCGCACCTTGTCGCGCTCGACGCCGAGCACACTGGCGAGCCCGTTTCTCAGCCCGAAGACGCCCTGGCAGCCGACGCGCAAGGTCCAGCGATCGGCTACGGCATCGTATTCGGCGATCGCCGAGCGCGGCTCCATCGGGCAGACGACGATGCGGTTGTTGGGGATTTCGAGGCGCGTGACATGCGCCGCGGCGGCAAAGGCGGCGGCGACCTTTTCGGCGTCGCCATAGTGAAACTCGGCGGCGATATTGCCCGGCACCGCGTCGTGGAGTTGCGGCGCGCCGGGTGCTGCCGCCGCGCTGGCGCAGGTCACCGCCGGCAACGGCTCGATTTCGAGCAACACCGCTTCGGCGGCATCCTTGGCCGCTGCCGCGGTTTCGGCGACGACGATCGCCACCGCGTCGCCGACATAACGCACCTTGTCGCTGGTCAGAACCGGGCAGGCCGGGCGATGCATCAGGCCGCCGTCGCGGGTCGGCACCGCCTGGCCGAGCGGCATCGGCTTGATCCCGGCGGCGGTCAGGTCCGGCCCGGTGTAGATGCCGAGCACACCCGGCAGCGACAGTGCGTCTTCCATATCGATCGCGTTGATCAGCCCGTGCGCATAGCGGCTGCGCACGATTACCCCATAGGCTTGGCCCGGCAGGTTCAGATCGTCGGTATAGCGGCCCTGGCCGCGCAGCAATGTCGGGTCTTCATTGCGCGGCACCGGCTGGCCAATGGCGAACTTGCTGAAGGCCAGCGCGTCGACAGCGATATTAATGTCACCGTCCATTGTTCAAACCTCGATGGGATGTGGCGGCTGCGTCACTCACCGGGCGCGGGCAATGCCACCGGCGCGAAGCCGTGATCGGCGAAGATCTGCTGACCGCTCACCGACAACATGAAGAGTGCGAAATCGGATGTCCGAGGTGCGGCATTCTTCAGCACCGCCAGACCGTATTCAGGTCCGGTCGCAATCGCCTTCGGCACGGCCGCAACCTGCAGTGCCGGCATCTGCGCGAGCAGCCGTTTGGCGCCGCTGCAATAGCCGATGAAGAGATCAACATGGCCGGCGATCAACGCGGCGATAGCGGGATCCTTGCCGCTGACCGGGGCATTGTTGGTCGGGCCACCGACGATCTGCTGCGCCTTTTTATCGAGAATGGCATAGGCGCCCGGGTGCAATGCATCGATCTTGTGAAACATCGCCCAGGTGTAATCGCCGGCGGGATCGGCCTTTGGCGTCGAGGTGCCGAGCTTGACCGCTGGATCCAGCAATTTGTCGACAAAGTTTGCCGTCGTCAGCCCGATCCGCGGCGGCGCGAACCCGCACAGCCGGTTTCGTGTGAACAGTGCGACCCGGGTCGCGAGCCCTTCCCGCAACAGTGCCAGCGGATGGCCGATATCGGCAGAGGCAAACAGATCGGCGCGGTCGCCCTTTTCGATGCGCTGGCGCAAAATCCCGGACGGGCCGAAACCGGCGGTAACTTCGATTCCGGTGATTTTCCGGTACTGATTGCCGATGTCGCCCAGCGCCTCGCGCAGACTGCCGGCAGCGAGCACATGCAGTTGTTGCGCTTTCGACATGTCGATCACGGCAAAAAGGCAGAACGCCGCAACGAGCAGGGTGCGCGAAGCCCGCAATGATCAGTCCTCCGCACCGGGAGCGGTGTTTTTCAGCGCCGCGCAAAACGGCGCCAGGCCGGCGCTGCGCAGCGGCATAAACGGCTTGCCGGCTTGCTGACAAAGTC
>DATJLK010000081.1:0-3856 GCA_035509615.1 Allostellaceae bacterium
TTGCCGCTGCAGGCGCAGCATCTCTTCAAGCAACGGCCGGACCGCCGCAAAGTCGTCAGCCGGCCGCGCTCGGCGCCACACTGTCTCGCATTCCGACGAGATACGCGCCACCGCCTCGACCAGATCTCCCGGGAGTGCCGCCGCATGGCCATGGCGCCGCCGCATCTCGCGCAGATTGGCCACCTGCCACCGGTCGAGCGCGGCCTTTCTGCTTTCCGCCTCGCTCAAAAGATCATCCATATCCGCAGCTGTCAGCTGCTGATGGGCGAGAAGGCTGAGGCTCGCCAACTGCTCGGCCCGGGTCGCCGCCCCACCCGGCGGCATCATCGTAGCGCTGTCCCAATGGAGCACGCTGATCGCCTCATCAAGCGCGCCAAGCCGGCGAAATCGCGCTTCCAATTGCTGATAGGCGGTCATCGCGTCTCCCCGCTGCGGCGATGAAACAGGACATAGATGACGACCATTGCAACCGCCAGAGAAAACCACGTGATCGCGTATTGCAGGTGGTTGTTGGGGAGTTCGAGACGGGTAACGCCGCCCCGCGGCCAACCGCCGGGATTGGGCGTCTTGTCGGCATCGATGTAGAACGGGGCTACCGGCCCGAGCTTGTCGGCCGCCGCCATTGCCGGCAGATCGACCCAGAACCAGTAATTCAGATCGGGACGGTTGTCCGGCAAAAACCAGTTCGGCCGGCCGGCCGGGGGCAGCCGCAGCAGCCCCTCGACCTTTACCGGTCCGACCGGCTCACCAGCGCGCCGTCTGGCCCGGTCCTTGAGTTCAGAGGGGATGAAGCCGCGATTGACAAAGACGATGCGCCCGCCGGGTTCGCGCAACGGCGTCAGGACCTGATAGCCATTCTCGCCACCCTCCGAAGTGGCGCCGAGAAAGATTTCCTTGTCGTTGAGAAAGACGCCGGTGTCGCTGACATGGTGAAATTCGAGCCCGTCCGGCACGGCATCGCCCGGCGGAACCGGGATGGCCGGGGCAGCAACGGCGGCCGCGCGCGCGGCGATCAGGCCTTCCTTCCAGTGCAGGCGCTGGATCTGCCAGGCGCCGAGGCCGAGGCATAACAGCACGATCGGAACCGTGATCACAGTCGGCCAGAATTGCGGGCGAAACCCGCTGATCGCCGACGAGGGTCTAAGGTTCAGGTGATGCTGCATCCAACAGGTGATGGCGGTATTGCAGCGCTATCAGACCCGCCTTGAATGGCCGCAGCATGGCGATCGAGCCGCCCAGGATCAATGGTGTCCACAGCGCCAGGTGCACCCAGATCGGCGGGGAAAATTCGATCTCCACAAGCGCCGCCAGGGTGACCACGATCAGTCCAAGAAACAGGATCACAAAAACCGCGGGCCCGTCGCCGGCATCCTGGGCCGACAGGTCGAGCCCGCATGCTTCGCAGGCGGTCCGGACGGTCAGCAAACCCTTGAACAGGTGGCCGCGGCCGCAGCGCGGGCAGCGTGCAGTGACGGCGGCGCGCAGCCATGGCACCGCGGCCGCAGCCTCGGTGACATTGTCGCGGCTGGTCATCGAGCCCAGGGCCAATGGCCGTCAGCCAATGGCCGTCAGCCGCCCACCGGACCGTTCAGCGCCGCGCTGCCGCCGCCCCACCAATAGATGCAGACAAACAGGAACAGCCAGACCACGTCGACAAAATGCCAGTACCATGCCGCCGCCTCGAACCCGAAATGATGGTCGGGCTTGAAATGGCCAAGCCAGGCCCGGCACAGGCAGACGATCAGAAAAGTGGTGCCGATGATCACGTGAAAACCGTGAAACCCGGTCGCCATAAAGAAGGTCGACGGAAAGATGCCGCCGGTAAAAGCAAAGCTGGCGTGACTGTACTCGTAGGCCTGGACCGAGGTGAAGCACAGTCCAAGAAAGATCGTCAGCGCCAGCCCGCGCAACATGTCGCTGCGATCGTTGCCAAGCAGCGCGTGATGTGCCCAGGTCACCGTGGTGCCAGACAGCAGCAGGATCAGCGTGTTGAGAAATGGGAACTCGAACGGGTCGAACGGATGGATGCCCTTGGGCGGCCACACCCCGCCGACCGGAAACAGGCTCGACGAGAAAAACGCCCAGAAAAACGCGACAAAGAACATCACCTCTGACGCGATGAACAAGGCCATGCCATAGCGCATTCCGAGCTGCACGATCGGGGTGTGGTAGCCTTGAAAGGTCGCTTCGCGGATCACGTCGCGCCACCACACCGCCATCACGCCCAGCACCGACAAGGCGCCGATGATCAGCAGCGCCCAGCCATGCCCATGCATATAAAGGACGCCGCCGCCAGCCAACAGCCCGGCGGCAATAGCGCCGACGAGCGGCCATGGGCTCGGATCGACGAGGTGATAAGGATGCTTCGGCACAGCGTGCGGGTCGTGCGCCGGATGCGCTTGCGGACCTAGATGCGCGGCGGCTGCCGCGTGGGTGTCGCTCATGGGCGGGGGCCTCGATGGGTCAATCTGCGGAACGTGTCGCCGGCGGTCGGGCCGGCACGGCCTCGGCGCCGGGCGGCGGTGCATCGGCCGCGCGGAACATCGTATGGGAGAGGGTAATCGCCCGCACCTCGCGGGTATCGGGATCTGCCGGTCACGGCTATCCTCCAACCCGCACCATCGCAACGGCGTAGAACAAGACCACCAAGCCGACCAGGACAATCAGCAGTGCGCGATTGCGCGCCCGGATCAGGCGGCCGCGATCCTCCTTGGATGGAGGCGCCGACGGATCGGCCATTGCGGTCACAGCCAGCCCCCTCGCGCCAGACCCGCTGCGGCATGGTCGACCAGCAACAGGCTGAAAATCAGCAACAAGTAAAGCAGCGAAAAGCCGAACATCCGTCGCGCCGCGCGATCACCGTCGTCGCGGCACACCCGCAGCGCACAGACGGTAAACAGGACGCTCAAAGCGAGGGCGCCGGCGCCATACACGAAACCCGCGACCCCAAGCAACCAGGGCGCCAGGCTGACCGGCCACAGCACCAGGGTATAGAGCAGCATCTGGCGCTTGGTTTCACGCGCTCCGGCAACGACCGGTAACATCGGCACTCCGGCCTCGGCGTAGTCGTCGGCGCGATAGAGTGCGAGCGCCCAGAAATGCGGCGGCGTCCAGAAAAAGATGATGGCGAACAGCGCGACCGCGCCCCAGCCGATCCCGCCGGTAACCGCCGCCCAGCCGATCAGCGGCGGAAACGCGCCGGCCGCCCCGCCGATCACGATATTCTGCGGCGTCCGCCGTTTGAGCCAGATCGTATAGACAAAGACATAAAACGCGATGGTCAGCGCCAGCAGTCCCGCCGCGGCCAAATTGACCGCCAACCACATGACCAGCACCGAACCGACCGCGAGCACGACGCCAAAGCCGAGCGCCTCGCCCGGCATCATTCTCCCGGCCGGCAGCGGCCGGTCGGCGGTCCGGCGCATCACCGCGTCGATATCGCGCTCGTACCACATGTTGATCGCACCCGCCGCACCGGCGCCGATCGCGATACACAGCACCGCAACTGCGGCGAGCACCGGATGCAGATGTCCGGGGGCGATGACGAGCCCGACAAAGCCGGTGAACACCACCAGCGACATGACCCGGGGCTTCAGGATCTCGATGTAGTCGCCGACCGCCGCGGTCGATCCGCCGGTCAGCGGGAGCAGGACGGATGGCGGGGCTTCGGACAGATCAGACACGAACGCACTCTTTTCAGCGAGGAGCGCCGGCTCAGGCGATCACCGGCAGTTCGTCGTAGCTATGGAATGGCGGCGGCGACGGCAATGTCCATTCGAGTGTCGTTGCCCCTTCGCCCCAGTAATTAGCGCCGACCCGTTTCCCGGCCAGCAGGGTCTGCAGCACGATGAACACG
>DATJLK010000082.1:0-7410 GCA_035509615.1 Allostellaceae bacterium
TCGGCGGTCATCGCTCGAGCCGCGCGTTCATGCGGATACCATCCGGTCGAAAAACCGGCGATAGCGGGCGACGATCGCAGCTTCGGTGTACTTGGCCTCGTAGGCATGGCGGCCGCGCTGTCCCAACTGCCGGCGCATTTCGGGGCTGCGGCACAGCCTCTCGATCGCGGCGGCAAGCGCGACCGGTCCACCACCCGGCCGTCCCGGCAGCGGCACCAGCAATCCACTGACCTCGTTTTCGATCAGCGCCGCCGGTCCATCGCTGGCGGTGGCGATCACCGGCACTGCTGCCGACCACGCCTCGATCACGACATTGCCGAGGGGTTCGTGCAAGGACGGGCAGACGAACATATCGGCCTCGGCGAGGAGTGCGGGCACATCCTCGCGCCAGCCGAGAAATTGCACCCTCGGGGCGATGCCAAGAGCGCGCGCCCGCTGCTCGAGTTCGCCACGCAACGGACCGTCACCGGCAATCGCCAACCGAACCCCGCGCGTCAGCGCAAGCGCCTCCAGCAGCAGGGCAAAGCCTTTATTCGGATGCAGCCGACCAACCGCGAGCGCCAGCAGCGGATCGCCCGGGCGACGAGCAGGTGCCGCGGCCGCAGCCGCATCCGGGACAAAGTTTGGCAGGTAGTCAATCTGGCTGCGCGGCCATCCGGCGGCGATCGCGTAATCGACAATGGCGCGGGTATTGGCGATCAGATGGTCACAGTGACGATAATATTTCAAATCGTAGTATCCCCCGAGGCGGGCAACATGCACGAAATCGCCTCGCGGGCAAACGATCGTCGCGCGGCTCATCCAGGTCAGCACGACATGCGGCCGCCAGGCGGCGATGGCACGGCGAAAGCCGAATCGGGTGGCGAGGTCGAACCGGCCGGCAAACCCCAACTCGCCGACCTCGATACCCGCGGCGTGCAATGCTCGCCGCCGGTCGGCGTCGCGCCGGATCAACACCAGCTGGGTTTCGCCCGCCCGCTGCAACGCACCTGCCAGCCGGACAAAAAAAGTCTCGGCGCCGCCATGCCGAGCGCCGGCAATCGCTTGCAACAGTCGCCGGCTCATCCGATCAGCGCTTCGAAACGGGCGGCCACCGTGTCCCAGCTCAACCCGCGCTGATATTCGAGCGCGCCCAAATGCCAACGCCGCCACAGCTCATCATCGCGCAGCGCGGCAATCGCGGTTGCCGCGAAGTCTTCGTCGCTCGCTGCGACATGCCCGCTGACGCCGTCGATTACGCGCTCCGCGACCGCACCGCGCGGCGTCACGATCGCCGGTAGCCCCATCGCCTGCGCTTCGGCGAGCGACAGGCAAAAGGTCTCGCCGGGATCGCCGCGATACAGCATGATCCGTGCATCGGCGAGGGCCCCGACCATGGCGTAGCGCCCGATCGGGGCGAAGCGGCGCACCCCGCAGCCGGCGAGATCCTCAGCGCGGGCGAGCACCGCCTCCATCGCGGCGGCATGCCGTTGCCCCAGCGCGCCGTAAACCGCGGGCCCGGCGTAGATGTGCAACTCCGCTTGCGGCACCGCCGGTGCGATCCGCCTCGCCCATAGATCAAGCAGCCAATCGAGCCCGCGCAGCGGGTTTGACGTAAAGATTGCGCGCGGTGGCGGCGGCTCGCGCGATACTGCCGTGCGAAACCGCTCCGGCAGACCATAAGGGATCGTCTTGCAGCCGGCATGGAGGAGCCACCATGGGACCGTCGTCGCGTGATAGGCGCCGGTCACCACCAGGGTCGGCCGATAAAGGGCGAGCCGCCAAACGTTGCGCGGCTTTCGCAAATAGCGCGCCGGGTTGTGCAGCCAGAACAGCCGGCGTCGGGCATGGCGCACCAGCCCGATCACGCGATGGCCGCGGCTGCCGATATAAAGATCGCAGCTCCGCGGCATGTCGCTGGCCAATGGCAGCCAGCGCACTCCCTTATGGGTCAGCGCCTCGTTGCCGCGGTTGTGCACCACGACATGATGGCCGCGCGCGGCAAGCGCTTCGGCCAGGGCGACAAAGGCGGTTTCGGCGCCGCCAAGCGGGCCCTCTTCGGCCATCGCGCGATCAAAAGCGATGGCGTCGTCGGCCATCACCACATCAGCCATCACTCGGCGAGGCGCGCACCGCCACGAACCGGTGCCGCGACCGCTTGTTCCGTCCCCGTCTGATCACCGCCACGCGGCGGTCGCGAGCCTGGCGCGGAAACCGCGAACAAGCTGTCGGGCGTCAAGGCGCAGGAGGATGCCGGTTCTTCCGGCTCGAGCCGTGCCTTCAGATAGGACAGGATCGGGTAAAGCGCGGCGCAGAGGGCGATCAAAAAGCCATAGGGCCCTTCGCGATAGCCGCGGCGGCCGACATAGCATTTCCAGAAACGCGAGGCGATGCGCCTGATATTGTGGGCCAAGCTGCCAATCTCGCCGCTCGCGCGCAGATCCTGGGCCCGTAGGGTCGTGTAGCGATCGAGGCGGATCAGCATGTCGGAAATATTGCGGTCGACATAGTGCGTGAGCCGCTGTTCGAGGTTTGCCCCTTGCTGGCCGGTCAAGGTGACGCTGGCGTGCAATACCCGGTCGTCGCTCCACGATTTGACGCCGCGGCGGTAGAGCCCGGCATGCGCCGATCGGCCAAAAAATGCGCCCCAGCCCCAGCGGACCAGGCGGTCGCCGATGTAATTGTCGACCGGGACCAGGTGCCACGCGGCCGCCGAATGCGCGATGACCGAGCGGATTTCGGCGGCCAGCGCCGGGCTCACGCGCTCGTCGGCATCGGCTTCGAAAATCCAGTCACCGGTGCAAGCGGCAACCGCGGCATTACGCCGGGCGGCCTCGCGCGGCCACGCTCCCTCGACGATGCGATCGGCAAAGTGCATGGCGATGTCGCGCGAACCATCGGTACAGCGATCGAGCAGCACGACGACTTCATCGGCAAAGGCGAGGGCTTCGAGGCAATCCGCCAGCTGTGCCGCTTCGTTATGAGCGACGACCACCGCCGACAGGGTGGGTTCGCCAGCCCTCCCCGACAAGTGCTGTGCGCCGATGTTCGGGGCGGTCATGCGACGGCGCTCGCAGCCCGGCGCCATAATTGCCGGGCGCCGGCTTCGGCGGCATCGACGCAAAGGCTATCCATCAGCGTGTCGGTCGTCAGATGGTTGAACCCCGGCCCGAACATCGTCTCGGGTGCGGCGGCGGTGCGCACCACCGCAGTCGATCGGCCCCAGGGCGCGTATTTCTCGATCGGGCTCGGGCCGAACAGTCCCAAGGTCGGGGTGCCGACCGCCGCGGCGATGTGCATCAGCCCGGTATCGTTGCCGACAAACATGGCGCAGCGGCGCAGTGCCGCCGCCGCGGTCAGCAGATCGACCCGGCCGACCAGGTCGATCAGCCGATGGCGCGGGATTGCATCGATCAGTGGTAGTGCCTGCCCACGCTCGTGCGATGCGGCGAGCACCGCGACGCGGGCGCCGGGCAGGAGCCCATCGGGCGCGGTCAGCCGCCGCGCCAGTTCGGCAAAGCGCTCGCCGCGCCATTGCTTTCCGCGCCAATTGGCCGCCGGACCGATCGCCAGCACCGGCATGCCGGCTGGGATCAGCACCGCCGCCCGCCAGTCATGGCTCGGCGCGGTCCACAATCGCGGGCCCGGCGGCGGATCGAGATCGAACAGGCGGCCGAGCTGACGCACCCGGTGTTCGCGCTCATCGCCTTTGGCAATCACCTTGCGCGCCCGCGAGCGCAGCAGCCAGGCCAGCGCCGAGCCGCGCAAATCGACGACCATGTCCCACCGGCGCGCACCGACGGCGGCATAGAGCGGCAGCCAGTGCAATGCCCAGCGCCGCTTTTCGACGACGATCAGCCGCTCGACCCCGGGCACCGCGGCAAACAAAGGGGCGGCGATCGGCCCGGCCGCAATTGTCAGCCGCGCACCCGAATAGCGCTCGATCAGGTGGTCGAGGAGACCGGTCGACAGCACAGCGTCGCCGATGCGAGTCGCGGTGATAAACAGGATGTCCATCTCGGCTGATCGGCCTTATATCCGCCGACCCTGTGCTTGCCAAGCAGCACCGCCTCACCTATCTAGCTGGGTTCCAGCGGCTCTGATTGACACTCAGGCATGGCCGACCCCTGCTTTACGCTGCTCGACGATCGCGGCATCCTCGCTGTCGGCGGGCCGGATCGCCGCCCGTTTCTGCAAGGGCTGGTATCGAACGATGTCGGCAAGGCCGGCCCGAGCCGCGCGAGTTATGCGGCACTGCTGACCGCTCAAGGCAAGTATCTCCACGATTTCATGATGGTCGAACTCGACGAGGCGCTGCTGCTCGACGGCGAGCGAGCGCGCCTTGCCGACCTCAAACGGCGGTTGTCGATCTACCGCCTGCGCGCCAAGGTGACCATCGACGAGCGACCCGATCTCGCGGTCGCCGCGGTGTTTGGCGAGGGTGCGCTCGAGACGCTCGATCTGCCCGCCGAACCGGGTGCGGCCCGCGGCTTTGGTCCTGGCATCGCGTTTGTCGACCCCCGGCTGACGGCGCTCGGAGCGCGCTGCATCCTGCCGCGCGACGCGATGCCGGCCGCTCTCGCCAATGCCGGCGTCGCCGAAACCGGGTTCGCAGACTACGACAAGCTGCGCCTTCGGGCGGGTGTCGCCGATGGCAGCCGTGACCTGGTTCTCGAAAAATCGATCCTGCTCGAGGCCGGGTTCGACGAACTGAACGGCGTCGATTGGAACAAGGGCTGTTACATTGGTCAGGAGTTGACAGCCCGCACGAAATATCGCGGCCTCGTCAAACGCCGGCTCGTGCCGGTCACGATCGCCGGTCCGCAACCGGCACCCGGAACGCTGATCTCATCGGACGGCCGCGAGATCGGGGAGATGCGTTCGAGCCGCGACGGCATGGGTTTGGCCTTGCTGCGAATCGACGCCGTGCTCGACGGTCGTCGGCTGACCGCCGGGGAAGCTGTCCTGCTCCCCGAGCGGCCGTCATGGATGCGCCTCGACAACAGCGACGCAGACGCATAATCCCTGACCATCCCCGTGCGGTCGGCCCGATACCCATGTGGCATCACCCCGTGCGCCGCGGTTTCGGGCTTTTCGGCGCGGGATCAGCTTGCTCTGCTCGCCATGACCGGTCGAGAAGCAGAAACGGCAGGGAGCGAATGTGCGCCGCCGGCTTTCAGCCGCGGCCGACAAACGGCATCTTGGTTGCCATCACGGTCAGGAACTGGACATTGGCGTCGGGTGTCACCGTCGCCATAAAGACGACCGCGCGTGCCACATTCTGCACGTCCATCGTCGGCTCTTCCATAACCGTGCCATTTGCCTGCGGCACCCCGCGCTGCATGCGCTGGGTCATCTCGGTCAAGGCGTTGCCGACATCGATCTGACCGCAGGAGATGTCGTATTTGCGGCCATCGAGCGAAGTCGACTTGGTCATCCCGGTGATTGCATGCTTGCATGAGGTATAGGCGACCGAGTTCGGCCGTGGCGCATGCGCCGAGATTGAGCCGTTGTTGATGATGCGGCCGCCCATCGGCGCCTGCTCCTTCATGATCTTGAAGGCTTCCTGGGTGCACAGGAACGAGCCGGTCAGGATCGAACCGACGACTGCCTGCCAGCGTTCGAACGGCAGCTCCTCGATCGGTGCGGCGGCGCCAAAGCCGGCGTTGTTGAACAGCACATCAAGCCGGCCATAGGTCTCCTTGGTCCGGGCGAAGAGATGGCGCACCGATTCGGGATTGCCGACATCGGTCGGCACGCCGAGCGCTTTGCCCTGCATGCTTTCGATCTCGCCGACCGCCGCCTGCAACGGCTCCGGCCGGCGGCCGGCGACAACGACCGCAAACCCCTCCCTGGCGAGCGCGAGCGCCGAAGCCTTGCCGATGCCGCTGCCACCGCCGGTCACCAGCGCCACCTTGCCGTTCGAGTTCATGTCTTTGTTCTCCTGCTGCACACGCGATGTTCGCGGCGGACGATATCAGCTTATCCCGCGTGCGCTCCAGCCGGTAGCGGGCGATAATCGTTCGAGAAGGTGGAGGGCAGGTGAAGGGCGCGTGACGATGTCGGAGGCGATCGAACTGAATGGGCGGCGGTATCGCAAGCCGCAACGGCCGACGGTGGTGATCTGTGTCGACGGGTTCGATCCGGCTTATGTCGAGCAGGGCATCGCCGATGGCATTCTGCCGACGATTGCCGGCTTCGCCCGAGGCGGCTGGTTGGGCACCGCCGAGGCTGTCATGCCGACCTTTACGAACCCGAACAATGTCTCGATCGTGACCGGCGCCCCGCCCGCGGTCCACGGGATTGCCGGCAACTACTACCTCGATCGCGACACCGGCCGCGAGGTGATGATCACCGACGACCAGCTGATGCGCAGCGAAACGATCCTTGGGCTGATGTCGCAGACCGGGGTCAGGACCGCCGCGGTCACGGCCAAGGACAAATTGCGCCGGATGCTCGGCCGCGGTCTTGTTGGCCCGTGCTTTTCGTCGGAGTGCGCCGATGCCGAGGTCGAGGCGATGGTCGGCCGCCCTCGTCCCGACATGTACTCCGCCGATCTGTCATTGTTCGTGCTCGACGCCGGACTGCGGCTGCTCGCTTCGGGTGCGGCACAGCTGCTGTATCTTTCGCTTTCCGATTTCATCCAGCATGGCCATGCTCCAGGCGATCGCGAGGCTGACGCGTTTCACAAGGCGCTCGACCAGCGGGTGCGGCAGTTTCTCGAAATCGGCGCGGTCTTGGCGCTCACCGCCGATCACGGCATGAACGACAAGCCGCGCGTGATCTTTCTCGAAGACGAGCTGACCCGGCATTTTGGCCCGGGTGCGGCGCGCGTCATCTGTCCGATCACCGATCCGTTCGTCCGCCATCACGGCGCGCTCGGATCCTTTGTCCGCGTCTATGCCCGCGACCGCGGAGACATCGCCGCGATGATGACTGCAGCCGCCGGGCTGCCCGGCATTGCCGGCGTTTTCGACCGCGCCGCGGCTGCCGCGCGCTTCGCACTGCCATATGATCTCGAAGCCGATTTTGTCGTACTCGGCGACGCCGCCACCGCGATCGGCGCCGCCCGCGCCGAGCATGATCTTTCGGGGTTGGCGGGGCACCATCTGCGCTCGCATGGCGGGCTGGGCGAAGCACGCGTCCCGTTCATGCTGTCGCAGCCCCTGACCGGCGAATACCGGCAGCTGGCCGAAACCCGCCGCCGGCGCAATTTCGACATCTTCGACTTCGCGCTGAACGGCGTCATTTGCTGAACGGCGTCATTTGCTGAACGGCGTCATTTGCTGCACGGCGTCATTTAGCTTCGGCCGGACGCAACCGGCGCGGCGAGGGTCGCGCGGTTGCCGTGCGCACGGCGCCGGCGACGGTGATCGCAATCCCGATCGCGAGCACGACGACCGCCGGCCGAATTCCGGTCTGCAATGAGAA
>DATJLK010000083.1:0-68268 GCA_035509615.1 Allostellaceae bacterium
AGCAATCCGTAAATAAAAAGCGCGATCACCGTCGGCCGCCCGCCAAACCCGATCAGCGGCACCGCAATCGCCAGAACCGCGACTGGCGGAAAGGTCTGGCCGATCGCGGCGATCGCGTCGACCATCGTGCGAAACTGGCCACCCGCCGGGCGGGTGACAAAGACCGCCAGCGCCATGCCGACAATCGCGGCGCCGAGGCTCGCCGTCGCGACCAGCCCGAGATGCGACAAGAACAGTTCGAGGAAGCTGGCGCGGTCGTAAATGACCGCTGTCGTACCCGGAAACGCCCAGCGGAACACCGGCCGCAGCCACTGCATTCTCAGCAGCAGTGCCGCAAACAGCAACCCGACCCACAATAGCGGGCTTGCCAGCCATGCTGCGCGGCGCATCGGCGGTCAGCGCACCAGATCGGCAAGAGTGATGACGCCGACCGGTTGCCCCGCCGGGTCGATGACCGGCAGCCGGTCGGTGCCGCGCGCGGTCATCGCCGAGAGCGCGTCGCTGAGGCTCGCCTCGCCGGGCAACGGCTCGCCGTCGGCGGTTTCGTCGCGGCGCACCCGCTCGGCCACCCGGCGGACCGACAGCAGCTTCAGGCCGAGCCCCTGATGACCGACAAAATCGCGCACGAAATCGCTGGCCGGATGCTCGAGCAGGTCGAGCGGCGCGGCATATTGCGCGATCCGTCCCTTATCCATGATCGCAATCATCGTCGCCAACCGCAGCGCCTCGGCGATGTCGTGCGTGACGAACACGATCGTCTTTTTGGTGGCACGCTGGATGCGCAGGAGTTCGCCTTGCAGAGCGTCGCGGGTGATCGGATCGACCGCGGCAAAAGGCTCGTCCATCAGCAGCAGTTCGGGATCGGCGGCAAGCGCCCGGGCCACGCCGACGCGCTGCTGCTCGCCACCCGACAGTTGATGCGGGTATTTGCTCCGGTAACCGGAAGGATCGAGCCGGAACAGTTCGAGTAATTCGGTCACCCGCAGCGCAACACGCGGCTCCGGCCATTTCAGCAGGCGCGGCACGGTGGCGATGTTGTCGGCGACATTCCAGTGCGGAAACAGCCCGGTCGACTGGATCGCATAGCCGATCCGCCGGCGCAGCAATTCGGGCGGGATCGAGGCGACGTCTTTACCGTCAATCCGGATCGTGCCGGCATCGGTCGCGACCAGGCGGTTGATCATGCGCAATGTCGTCGATTTGCCGCAACCCGAAGAGCCGAGCAGCACGCAGAACTCGCCCGATCGGATGGTCAGCGACAGATCATCGACGACGGCACGGCCGCCGTAGCTCTTGGTGATGCGATCGAGTTCGATCATCGCGGCGTCGCCCGGCGCGGCAGGGCAGAGATCAAGTGCAGCACAAAATCGGCAGCCAGCGCCAGCGCGATTGCCGGCAGCGCGCCGAGCAGGACGAGATCGAGCGCGTATTCGCCAAGCCCCTCGAAAACAAAGGTGCCGAGCCCGCCGGCGCCGATCAGCGCGGCGACAACAGCAAGCCCGATCGTCTGCACCGTCACAATCCGCAGCCCGGCGATCAATAGCGGCAACGCCAACGGCAGTTCGATCCGCCAGAAAATCTGTCGCGGCGTCAGGCCCATGCCCTGCGCCGCATCGATCACCGCCGGGTCGACGCCGGAAATCCCGGCGGTGGTGTTGCGCACGATCGGCAACAGCGCATAGAGCACCAGTGCGATGATCGCCGGCGCCGGGCCGATCCCGCCCACCCCGAGGGCCGCAAGCGGCGGGACCGTGGCCGCCAATCTCGAGAGCGGCACGATCAACAAACCGAAGAGAGCGATCGACGGCACTGTCTGCAGGAGGTTGAGGACCGCGAATAACGGCCCTTGCAGCCGCGGTCTTCGCACCGCAGCGACCCCGAGCGGAAAGCCGATCAGCCATGCCGGCCCGACCGATCCGGCGACAAGAGCAATGTGGCGGGTGAGTGCCGTGGCGAAAACCAGCCGCTGCGTCTCATATTCCTGGACAATCGACAGCGCATCAAAGATGCCGGCGACGGCGAAGAGAGCGACGCCGCCGCACAGAGCCGCGACCGTCGCCGCTGTCAGCAGCGGGCCGGCACGCAGACGTTGCAGCGCGTCGACAACCGCCAGCGCGGCGCAACCGGCGATAACCCAAAACGCCGGCCCGGCCGAGATGCGCGCCGCAGGAGCGGCAGCGGCAGCGAGTGTGTGGGCGGCGGCGCCGAGTGTAGCGAGCGAGAGCAGCAGCGATATCGCCGCGATGACTCCCGCAGCCGCCGCAGCTGCCGGTCGCGGAGGCAACAGCGACACAGCCAGCAGCAAGCCGCCGAGCACGACCATCGCGATGGTGAAAACGTTGCCGCTCGCCGTCCACAGCATGACAGGTGCACCCGAAACCAGCCGGTCGGGCGCCAGCGAGACAAAACCGCAGCTCAGCGCCGCCGTCGCCGCCGTCAACACTAACACGAGCAGCACCTGGTCATGCGCGCCGATGTGGATCGCACTGGCGGGTGGTCGTGTCGCTAATTCGACCGGTGCCGTCACGGCAGAAAGTGCCGCGCCTTCAAATAGGCCCGGGCAACAACACCGGCGTCTTCGCCGTCGACCGCGATCTTTGCGTTGAGCTGCTGCAAATTCGTCAACGTCAGACTTTTGAACACGGGATCGAGGAGATCGGCGATCTGCGGGTATTGCGCGAGTACTGCTTCCCGCACGACCGGCGCCGGAGCGTAGACGATTTCAGCGCCTTTGTCGTCCGCGAGTGCGACAAGGCCGAGTGCTGCGATCGCGCCATCGGTGCCATAGGCCATCGCTGCGTTGACTCCCGACATGGCTTCGGCCGCGGCGCGCAATGTCGCCGAGGTGTTGCCCCCGGACAGGGTCAGCAATTGCCGGTCGCTGAGGTGGAATCCGTAGGCTTTTTCAAATGCCGGCAAGGCTGACGGGCTTTCGACAAACTCGGCCGACGCGGCGAGATAGACATAGCCGCCGCCTTTCACATAGCGGGTGAAATCGGACATCGTCTTCAGATGCGCGCGCTCTGCGAGATCCCTGCGGACGGCGATCACCCAGGTGTTATTGGCCGGCGCCGGGGCGAGCCAGACCAGATGGTTCTTGGCGCGGTCGAGTTTCGCCACCAGGGCATATCCATTGGCCGCGTTGTTCCACGCCGGGTCGGTTTCGAGGTGGAAGAACAGCGCGCCATTGCCGGTGTATTCGGGATAAATGTCGATCTGCCCGGCGAGAATGGCGGCGCGCACAATGTTGGTCGGGCCGAGCTGAAGCCGGTTTTGCACCGCGATCCCGTGATCGCCAAGTATCGCGAGGATCATGTTGCCAAGGAGCGCCCCCTCGGTATCGATCTTTGAGGCGACGATGACGGCTGAGTCGGCGATTGCGGTACCGGGGTAGAGCAGAGCGGCAACAGCGATCGCCACAAGCACGATTTGACGCATCGATCCTTCAGTCCACGCTGCGGATCCCCCACGCTAGCTCACCGCTTTGGCATCGAAAATCAAGCCGCAGCGGTATGTTGCCGTATCAGTCCGTGACCGGACCGTCCACCTGCCAAGCGGGTGGTCAGGCCAACAGGCCGACAACGGCGCCGCTCATGCAGGTGGCAAGCGTGCCGGAGAGGATCGAGCGCAGGCCCAACGCGACGATCTCGGCGCGGCGTTCCGGCACCATCGCACCCATACCGCCGATCAGGATGCCGAGGCTGCCGAAATTGGCAAAACCGCACAGCGCATAGGTCATGATCAGCCGCGAGTGTGGAGAGAGCGCACCCGCCGGCAGCCGGGCGAGGTCGACATAGGCGATAAACTCGTTGAGCACCGTCTTGGTGCCCATCAAGGTTGCTGCAGTCGCGATCTCCGGCCCGGGAATGCCGATCAGCCACATGATCGGGCGAAAACCCCAGGCAAAGATGCGCTGCAACGTCACCGGCGCGCCGCCGAGATCGGGCAGCAGCCCGAGGGCCGCATTGATCAAGCTGACAAGGGCGATCGTCACGATCAGCATCGCGGTGATATTGAGCAGAAAGACGATGCCGTCGCGCGTGCCTTTGGCGATCGCGTCCATCGAACTGACCGGCGGATCGTCGATGACAAGTTCGACGGCGGCCCCAGGATCGGGATGGAACGGCACCATCAGCGCCGCAATCGCGAGTGCCGCCGGGGTGCTGATCACCGCCGCGATCAGGATGTTACCGAGTGCGTTGGGTATGACCGAACCGACGAGCGAGGCGTAAAGCACCATGACCGTCCCGGCGATCCCGGCCATGCCGCAGCTCATCAACGCGAATAGCTCGCCGCGTGCGAGCCGCGTCAGATAGGGGCGGATCAGCAGCGGCGCCTCGATATGACCGACAAAGATATGCACCGCAGCCCCGAGGCCGAGCGGTCCGCCGACCCCGACCGAGTGCCGCAGCACCCAGGCAAAGGCCTGCACGACGCGCTGCAGGACGCCCCAGTAGAACAGCAGCGTGGCAAGCGCACTGAGCACCAGCACCAGCGGCAGCGCCCGAAACGCAAAGATGAAGGTGGCGCCGGACCGCGTTTCGGCAAACGGCAACGGGCCGCCGCCCAGATAGCCAAACACAAAACCGGTGCCGGCCTCGGTGGCGTTCTGCAAGCCGTCGACGGCGCGGTTCAGCAGCAGGAAGGCGGTCCGCGCCGGCGAGAATCTGAGGAACAGCAATGCGAGTACGAATTGCAACATCACGCCCACTGCGACGACGCGCCACGGGACACGCCCGCGCGCCTCGCTGAGCCCCCAGGCAAGAAGCAGGATCATCCCGATGCCGAGAATTCCGCGCAATCCTGCCACCGCAGCCGCCCCGTCCTCATGTCCCCGGTAGGCAGACGGCGGATGTGGAGGTCGCCGCGCCTGAAACCCCTGGGAATTGACCATCCATGCCGATGACCACCAGAATGCTCCGGGGCGGAAAGGGACAACGGCGGAGCGGAAAATTCCGTCACATTATGAGACCCGAAGGGAGGCCCACAACCCGGTTGCGACACGGCGCTGCAGCTTGTAGCGTGCAACCGTCGTGGAGAACGAGGCGTTCACGGGTTGCGCCAGGCAGAGGACGAATGTGCCAACAAAGTCGACGCCCAAGGGAGACGATCCGATAAACCCCAGCGACAGCCAGCACGCAAATACGAGCAGCGATCGCTTTGAGTTGCTGGTACGTGCGGTAACCGATTACGCGATTTATTTTCTCCGCCGCGACGGCACGATCGCCAGCTGGAATGCCGGTGCCGAGCGGCTTAAGGGCTACACCGAGCAAGAGGTGATCGGGCGGAATTTCTCGTTATTCTTCACACTGGAAGACCGCGCCGCAAACAAGCCGGCCACAGCACTCAAAACCGCTGCTGCGACCGGCCGGTGGGAGGACGAAGGTTGGCGGGTCCGCAAGGACGGGACCCGATTTTGGGCGCTGGCGGTCCTCGACGCCGTGCATGACCGCAGCGGTGAACTGATCGGCTTTGCCAAGATAACCCGCGATATGACCGAGCGTCGCCTGGCGCAGCAGGCTTTGATCGACAGCGAGCGCCGATTTCGCCTGTTGGTCGAAAGTGTTGTCGACTACGCGCTGTTTACCCTCGATCTTAAGGGCAACATCCAGAGCTGGAACCCCGGGGCCGAACGGCTCAAAGGCTACACCGCCGACGAAGTCATCGGAAAGCATTTTTCAATCTTCTACACTGAGGAAGCGCGAGCCGCCGGCGAACCGGCAGCAGTGCTGGCCAAGACCATCACCGAGGGGAGGTTCGACAGCGAAGGCTGGCGCGTACGCAAAAACGGCAGCCGGTTCTGGGCGAATATCGTAATCGACCCGATCCGGGATGAGACCGGCCAGCTAATCGGCTTCACCAAGATTACCCGCGACATCAGCGAACGCCGCTCGCTCGAGCAAGCAAAAGAACAGCTCTTTCAGGCGCAAAAAATGGAGACCGTGGGGCAGCTCACGGGCGGTGTGGCGCACGATTTCAACAACCTGTTGACCGCGGTCAGCGGCAGCCACTCGCTGCTGCGGCCGATGATCAGCGACCCGCGCGCGCAGAGACTGCTGGACACGGCAGATCGAGCGGTGGCGCGGGCGGCGAGACTGACCCAGCAGCTGCTCGCCTTCTCGCGGCAACATCGGCTGCAACCGGAGAGGTCGAACGTCAACGAACTGATTACCGCGTTCGAGGGTCTCTTGCGCCATGCGACCGACGAGAACATCGGCTTGGTGCTCGATCTTGATCCGCATTTGTGGTTTTCGAGTATCGATCAAACCCAGTTTCAATCGGCGCTGCTGAACCTGATTGTCAATGCGCGGGATGCGATGGAGGGGGGCGGCGGTACGGTCACGATCGAGACCGGGAATGTTCAGCTCGATCAAAATCGCGCCAGGAAATTGGGCGAAATCGACGCCGGTCCCTATGTGGTGATTGCGGTGCGCGATACCGGCGCGGGCATGCCTGCTGAAGCCAAGGCGAGAGCGATCGAACCCTTCTTCACGACCAAAAGCCCCGGCAAGGGAAGCGGCCTCGGTCTGAGCCAAGTCTACGGCTTTCTGCGCCAATCGGGCGGCCAGATCGAAATCGACAGCGCCGTCGGCGAGGGCACGACCGTTCGCATGTTTCTACCGCGGCTCGTCGAAGCGATGACCGATGAAGACAACTCGGCAACCGCGCCGCGGCTCGGCTCCGTCCTGATCACCGAGGACGACCCGGATGTCCTCGCGATCGCTGTGGAGACATTACGGTCGCTCGGCTACGAGATCTACTCCGCGGCGAATGCAGCCGAAGCGCTGACGATTTTGAAGCGTGGTACACCGGTCGACGTCCTCTTTTCCGACATCGTCATGCCCGGCGGCATGAACGGGGTGGAGCTGGCGCGCGAGGCCCGCCGTCTGCGCCCGGGCATTCGCGTCCTGCTTTCGTCCGGATATTCCCGGCAGGGTCTTCAGCCCGAAGAGGGGACGAGCTTTATCCCCAAACCTTACCAGCTGCCGGAACTCGCCCGCCAACTCGAAGCGATCATTACCGCATCCAGTCGCGCGGCATAGCGCATCCGAACTCGAAGAGTTCCGTCTCGCTGCGCCGGTGGGGCGGTCTGATCGGCGGGCCAGTCATTTATCGGAATATGGCCGGAATCGGGGCGGCGCATTCTCAGATCGCCGCCACCTCGAGAATCGTCAAGGCCAGAGCCTGGGCGCGCGGAACGAGGGTGTCGATGCGGCACCATTCGTTATCGGTATGAGCATTGCCGCCGACCGGGCCGGTACCGCACAGGGTGGGCGTGCCGAGTGCGGCGGTAAAGCCGCTATCGGCCGAGCCGCCGGTGGCTTCGCCGCCGACCCCGGGCATGCCAAGACCGGCGGCGGAGCGGGCGTAGGCATCGAGAAGCGCGCGGCTCGCCTCGTCCTGCTCGAGCGGCAGGAAATTGCCTTCGCGCAGAATGCGGCTCTCGCTGCCCGGCAACTCACAGCAATTGCAGATCTCGCGGACCTCGCCGAGGATCTTTTCCATGATGTTCAGGGTTGGAAACCGCACATCGATCCCGGCGGTCGCGCGCGGTGCAACGGTGTTGACCGACTGACCGCCCTGGATCAGCCCGACATTGACGGTCGTGCCGAGGTCGTAATCGGTCAGTTTGTGCAGGCGCTGGACCTTGCGCGCCATCGCTTCGATCGCACTGACCCCTTGCGCGTGCGCCGCCCCCGAATGGGCAGCGCGGCCGGTCACCTCCAATTCGATAAACGCTGCTCCCTTGCGCCGCGCGACAAGATTGCCGGAGGGGCGGCCCGGCTCGGCGTTGAACACCGCCCGCGCATCTTTGGCCTCGGTCTCAATGATCGGACGCGAGGACGGCGAGGCGATCTCCTCATCGGCGGTATAGAGCCCGGTCACCGGGCAGGGCACGCCAAACCGCTTGAGGGCGTCGAGCACAAACGTGTTCATGACGAGCCCCGCCTTCATATCGCAGACCCCCGGCCCGGACGCCTGGTTGCCCTCTATCCGAAACGGCCGCTGCGCCGCCGTCCCTTCAGGGAAGACAGTGTCGCAATGACCCAGCAGCACGATCGGCCGGTTGGCGCCGCCCGCACCGGGCAGGCGTGCCGCCATGCAGCCGCCAAACCGCTCGTGCGGGAACAGCTCGCAAGGAATCCCCGCCGCTTCGAGCCAAGCGCGCAGCCGGTCTTCGACCTGGTCAACCCCGGCCTTGTTGTAGCTGCCGCTGTCGATGCCGACGAGTTCGGCGAGGAGCGCCACCATCGCCTGATGCTGGCGGCCGAGATGCTCTATTACCGCGGTCTTTGCCTCGACGGTCATCATGATCCTCCGCTCGGCGCACAATCGGGATTGCCGTTGTTCCTCACATCGTCAAGCACACTAATTCTTCAGCTCGGGACAAGCGAGGGGTGCGACGCGCCATTTGCGGCCGTCGGCCGTTTGATGCTGGGGACGCCGGCTAGCGGGCGCCAAAGTCGGGACATCGACAGGGGGTTAGATGCCAGGATTTCTATCGATCATCCCAGCCTGGATTTTGGGCGCGATCCTGATGATCGTGACGGCGCTGGTAGTGCTGGCGGTTTACCGCTGGCTCACCCGCCGGCTGATCCGTCTGGCCGGACGGAAAAGCGCATTTCTGCAGCGGCTTTTGCAGCGCGGCCAGGGGCCGGCGAGCGTCTTTGTGGTTATCTTCGCGCTCGGGGCGGCATTGCCTGCAGCCCGCTTTTCGTTTCCGGTGGCGCTCGCCATCGGGCATGCGCTGCTGGTGGCATTTATCGTGACGGTCGGCTGGGCGGCGGCGATCGCGCTCGACATCGCCATCACGATCTATCTGCGGCGGTTTCGCACCGATGTCGAAGACAATCTGTTGGCGCGCAAGCATGTCACCCAGATGCGGATCTTGCAGCGGGTGGCGACGAGCTTGCTGGCGATCGTTACCATCGCCTCGGCGCTGATGACATTCGAATCGGTCCGGCAATATGGGATCAGCTTGTTCGCGTCGGCGGGCGCCGCCGGGATCATCCTCGGCCTCGCCGCGCGGCCGGTGCTGAGTAACTTGCTGGCGGGCATTCAGATTGCGATGACCCAGCCGATCCGCGTCGAGGATCAGGTGGTGGTCGAAGGTGAATCGGGATGGATCGAAACCATCACCAGCACCTATGTCGTAATCCGCATCTGGGATTTGCGGCGGATGGTCGTGCCGCTGACCTACTTTATCGAAAAGCCGTTCCAGAACTGGACCTATGAAAGTGCTGCGCAGATCGGCTCGGTATTCCTGCACGTGGACTACACGGTGCCAGTCGATCGGCTGCGGCAACAGCTCGATGAGATCGTGCATGCGAACCCGCTGTGGGACGGCAAGGTCGCAAACTTGCAAGTGACCGACACGCCCAACGGCATGGTCGAATTGCGGGCCCTGATCAGCGCCCGCAACCCGAGCCAGACCTGGGATTTGCGGTGCGAGGTGCGCGAACGGCTGATCGCGTTTTTGCAGGCCGAATACCCGCTGGCGCTACCCCGGCGGCGCATCGAAACCGTCGCTGACGCGCCGGGTGATCAAGCCCCGGTTCGCCCCGCGCCCGATAGCCAAGCCGCCGGCTCGGTCAAAGCTCGCGAACCGCGGCTGGAGCCGGGCGCGCGGCATTGATCCGGGGGTACGGTCCCGCGGCAATTACTCCAGACGATCGCTCTGAGGACCTCGAACAAGCCGGCGGCCCCCATGCGCCGCCAACGCACATCGTGAGATGACATAACACGTATCGCGGCACGCCACCCCGGGACTGGCTTCGATCAGCGCGGGGCCGGCCATGCGCGCGCCCGACACCCGATAAGGATGACGATCGAGTGAGGATGGCCGCATCGCGCCGCCACCGGCATCGTCGCGTTCGGGATCGATGCCCGCGCTGGTCGTGCAACAGAGCGCCTGGATTGGCAAGGGCCTTGTTCAATTTCGACAAGACTCTGTCCGGCGATGGTCGCGCCCACCGCGAGGCGGGAGCTTATTCCGATCGCATGGTGTTGAGGACGTGATGGGCGGGGGCCGGATCGGCACCGCCTGGGCAACAACGGAGTCACAAGATGGCGACAAACGACAGCCGAGGCGGAGACCATCGCGGTTCGGTGCGCGATCCGGAGCATGACGGCAGACTGAAAGAGAACCGCGAGGCAGGCCGCACGAAGGGGACGACCGAAGGCTCGCGTGAACGCGCCCAAGAGACAGGCCGCGAGCCGGCGTCGTCGAGCCATTCGCGAAGCCGCAGCGACAATGAGCGCTCGCAGAGCCGTGGCCAATCGCATAGCGGCGGCCAGTCGCACGACAGCCAGGACGGAAGCCGGAGCGAGCG
Organism: Allostellaceae bacterium; assembly: GCA_035509615.1. Classification (GTDB taxonomy): domain Bacteria; phylum Pseudomonadota; class Alphaproteobacteria; order ATCC43930; family CGMCC-115725; genus AP-15. The sequence continues at coordinate 10,335 of DATJLK010000083.1, forward strand.
CGAGGCGCAGCGCGAGGAACAGCAGAGCCTGAAGGAACGCGAATACCGCGACGCCCAGGGCAAGGTTCACCACCACACCCGGACCTATATGGAAGACCATGCCGGGGAGAGACGCGGCCAGGGCGAATCTCGTCGCGACGAGCGGGGATCGGGAGGTCGCGGCCGCGAATAGCGCCGCAGTCTCGCCAACGGGCCACCCGCCACCACAGGTGCCCGTTGGCCGACAACTGTTTTCAAAAAACCGTGAAAAACTCGTAAGAATCAAAACGAAAGCGCGATCGGGCGTGCACCGTCTCTGCCGTCGCGGCCAGCCCGGGAGCCATGCTTTCGCCCAGCGTGATTTTCTTCTGGCTGCAAGACTTGACTCTACCACCCGGACCTGCCGCGAAACGGTGGGCCGGGGCCAGAGCCCGGGTGAGGAGACGGGCAAGGATCGGGAGCAACTGCTTGGTTCTCACCGCCGCCGATATCGGGCGGCCCGTTGGCGGGACCCATTTCGGCTGTGGGTATCGGCCAGAGCTGATTTTCGGGCCGGCCAACGCCCCGACCCGCGCGGTGCGCCGATTGGCGCAAGGCACCTCGATGGTAGCATGTCAACGCATCGCAGCGCATTATCCTGACCATCGCGGCCGGCGCGCGGGGGGCGGGCGTGTGTCGCTTGGAGGGGGATGCGAAACGTCATCTGGGCGCGGCGCCGATTGTTGCGCTCGCTGGCTGGCGCTGTGTTCGCGGGGCTGCCGGATGCCATTGCGTCAGCGCAGCCCGCGGGCCGGGCGCTGGCGGAACCACGCGGGAAGGTGCAGCGGCATCATCTGCCGCTGGTGGTGATCGATCCGGGGCATGGCGGGATCGATCCTGGCGCTATTGGCCCGGGCGGGATTTACGAAAAATACATTACTTTTGCGACCGCGACGGATCTCGCCCGGGCGCTGCGGGCCACAGGACGGTTCCGCGTCGCGTTGGACCGCGGTCCCGACGAATATGTGCCGCTGCATGAGCGGGTAGCCCGCGCCGAGGCGCTGCGCGCAAATCTGTTTTTGTCGATCCACGCCGATGCCTTGCCAAATCCGGCGATGCGCGGACTCTCAGTGTTCACTTTGTCGGCCACCGCTTCGGATCGCGAGGCGGCGGCGCTCGCCGCCAGCGAAAATCGTGAAGTCATTCCTGGTTTGCGCTCGACGCGGCGGCCGAGCGCGGTCGATGCCGTTTTGATCGATCTGATGCGCCGTCAGGCCGACAATCAATCGCTTAAGTTGGCTCGCGATATCGTTGAAACGCTCGGCCAGGAGGTCAAACTGCTGGAGAACCCGCAGCGCTCGGCGGGTTTTGTCGTGCTGACCTCGCCCGACATCCCCTCGGCCCTGGTCGAACTTGGCTGTCTGTCAAACCCCGTCGAAGAGCGTTTGCTGCAGTTGCCGTCCTATCGGCGACGCCTCGCCCGCGGTCTTGCACAAGCAATCAAGGCCTATTTCGCCAAATGAGGCCGGCGCGCTCGGGACTTGCGCCCGGATCTGCCGGAGACGGCTGTCTCATTTGCTGTCCCCGGTCGCGTGTCTCGGATAAGCCACCTGTCTCAAAGCCGCGGGCGCGCTTCACCCTACCAGCAGTCGTATAAAATTAACCCCTATTTATTCAAAGGTTTGGCGAGTCAATTCTCGGTTCGAGGCATTGGCACATCGATTGCTCATTAACCTCCGCCACTTGGGCAATACCTTTGCCGCGACACACCGCTGGCGCCGACCGCGTGTCGGCACGGCCGTCGGGGCCAGGACCGAACAGCACCTTCTAACGGCGAAAAGCACATTTGGAGTTCCGCTGATCGGTTTCGCTCGGCTGCCGAGCGAAACCGATCGTCATGATCGAGATAATCGATCCCCGCCGATCCGGACCGGAATCGCCCTGCGTCTCTCCCCTAGCCTGCTCCCTTCGCGCCTGCGGATCTGCGAGGGAAGGGAAACACAGTGGCGCCGGACCGATCCGGGCGCGGGAGATCGCCCCGCCAAAGTCCCCGCCAATGTCAAAGACTGTATGTGTGTGCGCCCGCTCACATTCGCTGTCCGGCCGGGAGCGGAAAATCATCGTCGATGCGGGGACCGCTCCGGCCTCGCTGAGATGTCGTTGCGATCGAGTGGGGAGTGGGTGTCAATGTTCGATCCGTCTCTGTCGACACTTACCAAAGCCTGGCTGACCACGATGTTCGCCGCCAGTCTGTTGCTGGCAGCACTCGCAGTGACGCGGATCTGTGCCGATGACACCCCACTCCAGAGCCTGCGCCGGACGGTACAGTTTACCGGCGAGCATCCTTCGCCCGATATCGAGGGCTGGGACGGCGCGGATTCCGCCGACGCCGACGCGGACTATGCCGCGCGGGCCGGCCACACCGGTTCGTGATAACCGAGCGGTGCGGTTGGCCGCGCCCAATAAGGCGGCGTCTCCGAGAGCCGTACGGTCGGCCCGAGATGACGCAACCGCCCGACCGGCGTGTCGCTTTCGATCGACCAGCGGGTGATTTCGGCGGGGTAGAGTTCCTTGTCGACCGACTCAAGCGCGGCCGGTGCGACCTCGCCGCGGTCGACGAGCCATTTTCCGGTCTGCGCCAACGAGATGCGGACCAGCCAGCTGCCGCCCTCGCGCGCCCGTCGCGCCAGCGCCACCATCGCGCCAAACGCCATCAGATATCCCGTTAAGTAATCGATAGCGGATACCGGATAGAACTGCGGGCCGGGGTTGGCGCCGGGAAACAACTCGCCTTGGCGGGTGGTGATCCCGCTAACGGTCTGCACCACCGTATCAAAGCCGCGCCGCGACGCCCAGGGACCGACATGGCTGAACGCGCACATCGAGACGTAGACGAGACCCGGCCGCAAATTCGACAGCTCTTGCGGCGACAGACCGCGATTGCCGAGGGTGCCGGGCCGGTAGCCCTGGGTAAAGACATCGGTTTCGCGCACCAACCCGAGCAGCGTGTCGAGGTCGCGCGGTTGGCGCAGATCGAGATGCGCCTGCAATTTGCCGTGGCCGGTATCGTATTCCTGATACCCGATGTTGGGCAGATGCGGTGCGGTGATCTTCATCACATCGGCGCCGTGCTCGGCGAGGGTGCGCGCCGAGGTCGGCCCGGCGAGCACCCGCGTCAAATCGAGCACGCGGATGCCCGACAGCGGCCGCTCGCCTTCGGCCAGCGGCTCGGGCTTGCTGTCGCCGATTTTGATGATCTCCATGACCGGCAGCGAGGCGATTGCCGCCGACTGCGGCTGGCGCGCCCACTCCGCCATGCTGCGCACCATCCCGCCCGCCCCCTTGGCGGCGATGATGGCTTCTTCGAGTTCGAGCGCGTCCCAATCAGCCACCGCCCGGCGCACCGCGTCCTTTTCCTCGGCGCATCCGAGCACGCTCAGCGCCGCCGCGCGGTGGTTGGGGAAGTTGGCGTGGATATAACTCCAGCGCCCGTTTTTCGCCGGGTAGACGCCCATCACCGGATTGCGCTCGGTCGAAATCGCAGCGCCGTCGATGTGCATGTAATGGCCGCTGCGCAGCGACGCGACCGCCTGCCGCAAATCGACCGAAACCTGTTGCCGGCGGCCGCTGCGCAATTCCCACAGATCGGCGGCGGCGAGCCCGGTTGCCGCCAGCGCCGCCGCACCGGCGGCGCCGATGCGGAATGGGGTCGGCAACACCGGATCGGCACCGCCGCTGATTTCGACCTCTCGCAGCTTTTCCTCGGACCAACCGGCGATCGGCAGGAGCGTGCGCAGCGCGTCATAGGCCATGTCTTGGGTTCTCCCATCGAAAACGGGCGGCGCTTGCCTCGGCGCCGGGGGTAGCCGATGATGCCTCGAAATGACGCAGAAAGGGAACGCCGATGAGTCAAGTCATGATCGTCGTCGAATTTGACGTCAAGCCCGAACATCGCGACCAATTCATCGAACTGATGAGCGGCCATGCGCGGCGTTCGCGCGGTGATGACGGCTGCCTGCAATTCGATATCATGCTGCCGCATGATGACAACCAGCACGTGTTTCTGATAGAAAAGTGGCGCGATCAAGCGGCGCTCGACGCGCATGCAAAAGGCCCGATGCCCGGCGCCACCTACCGGGACTGGATTGTCGGCCGCAAGGTCGCGCGCGGCGCGCCGGCCGATTGACGTCCGGTGGCGGGCGCCGGCCGATCGGACAGGGAGAACCGCCATCGAACCGCTGTTGCGCGCTGTCTGCTGGCTCGTGCTGCTGCTGATCGGCGTTGCGGTCCTGCCTGCCGCCGAAGCGGCCGGGATGTCGGCATTCACGCCGAAACCGGCAAAGCCCTCGGCCGAAACGGCACCGCCGTCGGAAATCCAAGCGCTGCTAAACCTGCTGGCCGATCCGAAAGTGCAGGCTTGGCTCGACAAACAGAGCAAGAACCAGCCCGCTCCCGAAGCTGCCAGGCCGCCGCTCCAATCACCCGAGCAAATGATGTCGTCGCGTGTCGAGGCGGTGCGCGAACATATTGCCGGGATGGTCGCGGTCCTGCCGAACATGCCGGCGCAGTTCATACACGCCGCGGATGTCCTCGACACCACGCTGGGGAACCGCAGACCTGGACGCGTCGTCGGCCTGGTCGCCGCCTTTGTCGCGCTGGGTTTTGGTGCGGAGGGGCTGTTCTGGCTGGCGACCAAGCGGATCCGCCGGCATCTCGAAGCCCATCCGGTGGAAACCGTCGGCGAGCGCGTGCGCCTTGTCGGCGAGCGCGCGGCATTCGCGCTGGCGCTGGTGATCGCTTTTGCGATCGGCAGCATCGGCGCGTTTCTCGCGTTTGAGTGGCCATCGCTGCTGCGCCACATCGTGCTGGGCTATTTGATCGTCTTTCTGGCGATCCGCATCGCCGCGGTGCTCGGCCGCTTTCTGCTGGCGCCGAGAAATGAACGTTTTCGCATCATCCCGATGGATTCAGCCGCGGCGCGGTTCTGGTATGTGCGGGTCAAGCTGATCGTCGGGTGGTTGGCGCTCGGCCTGGTAACAAAGGATCTGCTGAGCGCGCTGGAGGTGTCACCGGCGGCGCGCGACATCGTCGGCTACGGTTTTGGGCTCGGCACCTTGGCGATCCTGATCGAAGCCGTCTGGCGCCGACCCGGGGATAGCATCGGAGCGGGCCCGGAGCCGGTGCACGAAACCCGGCAGTTGAGCCGGGTCAAGCTGAACGCGCTGCTGACTGCTGGGCTGATCCTCCTTTATGGACTGCGCGTCGCCGGAATGATGGGGGCGTTCTGGTTGCTTCTCGTCGCGTTGGTGTGGCCGCTCGCCGACCTTCTGACCCGGCGCGGGGTCGAGCACATTCTGCGGCCGCCCGGCACAACCGAGGCGGTCGGCGTGCCGACGGTAACGACGATCTGCCTCGAGCGCGGCTTGCGGGCGGCCTTGATTATCGCGGCATTGGCGGTACTCGCCTGGGGGTGGGGGATCGACATCGAGGCATTGACCGCGCAAGAGACGATGATGAACCGTTTTGCACGCGGCGCGCTCAGTGCGGTCGCGATTGCCTTGATTGCCGATTTCATCTGGCATGTCGCCAGGGCGGCGATCGACGCCAAGCTCGCCGAAACGGGCGAGCCGGGTTTGGCGACAACCGACGAAGCGCGGCGCCAGGCGCGGCTGCGCACGTTGTTGCCGATCTTTCGCAACATCCTCTTTGTTGTCGTGGTTGTGGTGGCGGCGATGATGGCGCTCTCGGCATTGGGCGTCGAGATCGGGCCGCTGATCGCCGGCGCCAGCGTGATCGGCGTGGCAATCGGCTTTGGCGCGCAGACCTTCGTCCGCGATGTGATCGCCGGCATGTTTTATCTGCTCGACGACGCGTTCCGGGTCGGCGAGTACATCCAAAGCGGCAATTACAAGGGCACGGTCGAGGGTTTCAGCATCCGGTCGGTGCGGCTGCGCCATCAACGCGGACCGCTCTACACGGTCCCGTTCGGCCTGCTGGGTGCGGTTGAGAATATGAGCCGCGACTGGGTTATCGACAAGATCACGCTGGGTGTCACCTACGACACCGACCTCGACCTCGCCAGAAAGCTGATCAAGCAGGTCGGGATCGAATTGGCGGCGGAGCCGGAATTCGCCCCGCTGATCATCCAGCCCTTGAAAATGCAGGGAGTTGATGCGTTCGGCGATTTCGCGATCCAGTTGCGCGCCAAGATGATGACCTTGCCGGGCGAGCAGTTCATAATCCGCCGCGCCGCCTATGCCCGGATCAAAAAGGTGTTTGACGCCAACGGCATCAAGTTCGCGTTCCCGACCGTACAGCTCGCCGGCGATAAAGCACCGAGCGAAACCGGGCCGGCGATCGCAGCCGCGAGAGAAGCTTTGGTGCTGACCCGGCCGGCGGCGGAATGAACGGCAACTACCGGATCTCGCCTGATTGCCTTCTCCTCGACAGATTCCCTCGCGCGATCGGAGTTGATTAAGAAGTCGCGCCCGGTGACCGCGGCGTCGACTTCCAACCTGGACTCGCGGGACCGCGTGCGAGTAACGATGAGCCAAACGACGGCGCGCAAAGAGCGGGAGGAGACATGATCCGGGTTGGAAAGCTGCGTCGGTCAGGCGCCGCTGCGGTATTGATCGCGGCACTGATCTTTGCGCATGCGGGCCGAGCGGCTGAGCCAATCACAATCGGGTTTGGCATGGCGCTGACCGGCGGGCTTGCCGCGGCCGGCAAATCGGCGCTGCTGGCGATGCAGATCTGGCGCGACGATGTCAACGCCAAGGGTGGGCTGCTGGGCCGCCCGGTAAAGCTCGTCTATTACGACGATCAAAGTAACCCCGACACGGTGCCGGGGATCTACACAAAGCTCCTCGATGTCGACAAAGTCGACTTGATCGTCTCGGGCTATGGCACGAACCTGATCGCGCCGGCGATGCCGATCGCGATTTCGCATGATCGTCTGTTCCTCGGATTGTTTGGTCTCGCGGTCAACAGCGAGTTCCATTACCCGAGATATTTCTCGATGCTGCCGACCGGACCGGATCCGAAACGCGCGTTTTGCGAGCCGTTCTTCAAGGTCGCGATGGCGGCGAACCCGAAACCGAAAACATTGGCGTTGCTCGCCGAGGATGCCGAGTTTCCAAAGAACGCCTCTGAAGGTGCACGCGAGATCGCCAAGGAGGACGGGATCAAGATCGTCTACGACCGGACCTATACGCCTGGAACCCCCGATTTCACGCCGATCGTGCACGCGATCCAAGCGGCCAATCCCGATATGGTCTTTGTCGCCTCCTATCCGCCGGGGTCGGCAGGCATGCTGCGTGCGGCGACTGAATCCGGTCTCAAGACCCGGTTCTTTGGTGGTGGCATGGTCGGGCTGCAATACACCTCGGTCAAGGAGCAGTTCGGGCCCAAGCTCAATGGTGTCGTCGACTACGATTGGTGGATCCCGGCGCCGACGATGCAGTTCCCCGGCATTCTCGATTTTCTAAAGGCCTACCAGGCCAAGGCGGCGGCAGCCGGGGTCGATCCACTCGGCTGGTATCTGCCGCCCTTTGCCTACGCCAATCTGCAAGTGCTGGGCGACGCGGTCAGGGGTGCCAAGACGCTCGATCAGGACAAACTTGCCGACTATATCCACACCCATCCATTCAAGACGATCGTCGGCGATATCGCTTTTGGTAAAGACGGCGAATGGTTGAAGCCACGCGTACTCGAAGTGCAATGGCAGAACATCAAAGGGAATAGCCTCGATCAGTTCAGAGACACCAAGATTGAACCGATCCTCGAACCACCGGAATACAAGACAGGCACGGTGATCACGCCGTATAACGGGGGTGCCGGCGAGTGAGAGGGTGCGACCGCACCGACCGCGGAAAAAGACAAAGTCCCGTCAGCCCTGTGATCAACCGCCGAGACAAACCACCGGCATAAAGATGAGGAGAAGGCAAATGGCACGGATCAATCACGTGGCGCTAAAGGTCACCGATCTTGAAAAGGCGACCCGTTTTTATGAAACCGTATTCGGGTTTCGCCAGGTCGGCACCGGGCATTCGCGCGGGCACACCTCGCGCCACCTGACAGACGGCTATGTCGATCTGGCGCTGATGGTCTACGACAGCGAAGACGATGAAGAGGCAAAGCTGGTCGGCGAGGGTCCGGCGATCCACCATTTCGGGATTGCCGTCGACAATCGCGAAGACATTCTGAACAAGATCGAGGCGGCGGGCGGCACGATCCTGTCAAAGCGCGATGCCGGCACCGTCAAGTTTCGCTCGCCCGACGGCACGATAGCTGAAGTCGCCGACCCCGGCCGCTATCAGAAATTGGCCGAGGAGCGCCGACGGGACTGATGGTCGGATTCTGACAGACGCTCCCCACGCGTAATGATCGTCATGCCCGCGACGGTGGGCGCCGCCGGGATCACGAGTGGCGGGATTTTCGGCACACCCCGGCGTTATGCAGCGGAATGCTGGTCGCCGCGCAATGTTGCCGGGCGGCATGGCCGACGGGCCTGTTTCCCGGATCGCAATGGCAGTAGCAGTAGGCGGCCGGCTCGACCGACACGGACCAGCCGAGCTTAACTCGCCAGCGGATGCGGTTGCGGGTTCGAGCCGTCGCTAAAGCGGGTCAGGCGGAACGGCGCCGGATCGACCAAGGTCGGATCACCCGCAGCCATATCGGCGACGAGCTTTCCGGCACCCGGGCCAATGCCAAAACCGTGCCCCGAAAAGCCGGTGGCGATAAATAACCCGGGGATGCGGTCGACTGGCGAAATCACCGGGATCGCGTCGGGCATCACGTCGATCATGCCGCCCCAGCGCTCGGCAATCGCGACCCCGCGGAACAGCGGAAAGGCTTGCGCCACCGCGGTCTGCGCCCGGTCGAGAACATAGGGGTCGGGCTCGGGATCGAGGGTGCGCACCGCTTCGAACGGGGTCGTCTCGTCGAGATCCCAACGGCGCGGGGTGCGCCACTCCTCGACAAACCGGCGCCCGACCCGAAACCGCAGCCTTTTCCAGTGCAGCCGCGCCGCTGGCAAATACGGCACGAACAAGCGGAAATTGTCGGGGATGAGATCGATCGTCCGCACCCCCAGTGTCGCGACGGTATAGCCGCCATCCATCCGCTTGCGAATGCCGAACAAGCCGCCCGAGGCCGAAATCTCGGGGCCGCCGGATAGCGGTTCGGTGCGCATCACCGAGGCCAGCACCTTCAGCTGCGGCAAGCCGATGCCGAGATTGCCTAAAAACAGGCGTGACCAGGCGCCCCCAGCGAGCACCACCCGATCGCAGGCGATCCGGCCCTTTTCGGTAACCACGGCGGCGACGCGGCCGCCCATGGTTTCGATCCCGCGCGCCGCGCATTCGGTCAGGATCGTGGCCCCCCGGCGCCGTGCTGCTTCGGCAATCGCGGGTGCAGCACGCTGCGGTTCGGCCTTGCCGTCGCTCGCGGTATAGAGGCCGCCGACCCAGTTGCCGGTCAGTCCCGGCATCAGTTCGGTTGCCTCGGCGCGGGTCACCAGCCGGGTGTCGAGCTGATATTGCCGGGAATGATCGAGCCAGGTTTCGAGTTCACCAAGTTCGGCCGGGCTCTCGGCCAGATACATGATGCCGGGCTGGCGAAACCCGGTCTCGGCCTCGACCCGCTCGTTCATGCCCTGCCACAGCCGCAGGCTCTCGATGATTAGCGGCAATTCGCGTGGGTCCCGCCCCATCTTTCGGCACCAGCCCCAGTTGCGGCTCGACTGCTCGCCGGCGATGTGGCCTTTCTCACACAGCGCCACCGACACGCCCTTTTCCGCCAGGAAGAGCGCGGCGCTGGTGCCGATAATGCCGCCGCCGATGATCACGACATCGGCACGCGGCGGTGGCATCTGATCGGATTGAACCGGATCGACCCGCGGCGCCATGACGTGCCCTGGTGCTAACGGCCGAAGTGGATTTTTGCGTCATCGCTGCCCAAGCGCGGATCCCGGGCCGCCGCCGGAGTGTGGCGGCTCCCCGTTCCCGCTTGCGCCGGAATGACGCGATGCGCGCGGTGCATTGTCAGTCGATCGCGGCGTGGACGAGGTTGGCGACCCGGTCGAGCCGCGCCGAATGCCACGGATCGGGCTGAACAAAGTTGGTGACATAGGTGAATGACACACCGCTGGTCGGGTCGGCCCAGGAATAGGAGGTGCCGGCGCCGCCATGGCCAAAAGTCTGCGGCGCCGCAATCGTTCCCAGTCCGCGGATGCGGTCGCTGTCGCCGCGGACATGCGGGCCGAGCCCGCGATGCATCGGGATGCCGCCCATCGCGTCGTCGCCGCGCTCGCCGGTATGGCTGCGGGTCACATAGCTGACGAGCCGCGGCGACAACAGCCGCACCTCGCCGAGCCGGCCGCCGCCGAGCAGCATCTGATAAAATGCCGCCATGCCGCGCGCCGTCGCGTAACCGCCGCCGCTCGGCATCCCGGCAGCCCTGAATTCGGGCGAGTTGTCGCGCGCCTCGGCGGCGTAGGTATCGGCGCAGCGCCGTTGCTCGACTGTCGGTACGCCGACAAACACGTCGTGCGCGAGACCCAGCGGCGCCAGGACGCGATCGCGGATCACATCGCGGTAATCCTGCCCGGTCACCGCCTCGATGACCATCGCCTGGGTCAGATGCGCCGCGCGCGGGTGGTATTGCAGCCGGGTCCCCGGCGTCCAGTCGAGCGAGAAGTCGCACACTTCGGCGCGCATCCGGGCATGGTCGGTCCAGGTCTCGCGGCTGACATCGCCGGAGGGGAAGCCGCCTTGGTGGGTCATCACCTGGTGCAGCGTGATCTCGCCTTTGCCGCGCCTGGCGAACTCGGGCAGATGGTCGGCGATCCGATCCATGAACGAGAGCTTGCCTTCCTCGATCAAGGTCCACACCGCGGCGCTCGTCAGCACCTTGGTTTGGCTGAACAGCAGGAACAGTGTTTCCTCGGTGGCCGGCTGGCGCGCCGGGCCGGTCTTGGCGTCGCCATAGCTGCGGTAAAGCGCCAACTGACCGTGTCGCGCCAGTGCGATCTGAGCCGCAGGATAGCGGCCCTCCTCAATGTGCTGGCGGATCAGCCGGTCGAGATGCTGCAAGGGTGTGGCGGCAAAGCCGAGCTTGACCGGGTCGCTCGATGGCAGCGGATAGGTTTCGGGCACGGTGTTCTCCTCGCGAGGGGTTCTGGCGACGATGCTACATGAGCACCGCGACTTGCGGGAGAGGAATAGCGAAGTCGCCAAGACAGCCGCGTCGGAGCAAATGCCGAATATCGCGACATCACCTGACAGCGTCTCGCATCGGAATAGCACCCCGGCGGCGCATCCGCCGCTTTTTCCGGCAGCGGCTCCCGGCAATCGACCGGTCGCCCAAAACGCCGAGGCGCCGCCCGGTGAAAGCCTTGAGCCACCCGGCGAGCGCTCGGCCGCCCGGACACCGCGGCCGGGTTTTCACCAGTTGGCGCTGTGGCGGAGGCTGGACCCTGAGAGCCCGCCGGAGGCTGGACCCTGGAAGCCCGCCGAGGCCCTGGCGCCGAGATCAGACGAGGTCAAAGCGATCGAGGTTCATCACCTTGTGCCAAGCGGCCACGAAGTCGCGCACGAACTTCTCTTCAGAATCGTCACACGCATAGGCTTCGGCAAGCGCGCGGAGTTCGGCATGCGAACCAAAGACGAGGTCGACCCGGGTGCCGGTCCATTTCAGCTCGCCGGTCGCGCGGTCGCGTCCTTCGAACACATCTTTGGCCTCTGATGTCGCCTTCCACTCGGTGCCCATGTCAAGGAGGTTCACGAAGAAGTCATTGGTGAGCATCCCGGGGCGCCTGGTCAAGACGCCATGCTGCGACTGTCCGAAGTTCGCATTTAACGCGCGCATGCCGCCGACGAGCACCGTCATCTCAGGGGCGGTCAACGTCAGGAGCTGCGCTTTGTCGAGCAGCATCTCTTCGGGCGAGGTGTACTCGGCCCTGAGATAGTTGCGGAATCCGTCTGCGGCCGGTTCGAGCACGGCGAAGGATTCGATGTCGGTCTGATCCTGCGACGCATCCGTGCGGCCCGGAGTGAACGGAACCTTTACATGATGCCCGGCCGTCTTGGTCGCCTGCTCGACCGCGGCACAGCCACCGAGGACGATCAGATCGGCGAGCGAGACTTTCTTTCCCCCGATCTGTGCGGCGTTGAACTCCTTTTGGATATCTTCGAGGGTTTCAAGCACGCTCGCCAATTGGGCCGGCTGATTGATCTCCCAATCCTTTTGCGGTGCGAGGCGGATGCGCGCCCCGTTCGCGCCGCCGCGCTTGTCAGAGCCACGGAAGGTTGTCGCCGAAGCCCAAGCAGTCGCCACCAATTGGGAAATCGAAAGACCCGATGCGAGGATTTTGTCCTTGAGTGCGCTGATGTCCGGCTCGTCGATCAATTGATGAGTGACGGGCGGGACGGGGTCTTGCCACAGCAGTTCCTCAGCCGGGACCTCCGGGCCGAGATAGCGCGAGCGCGGCCCCATATCGCGATGCACCAGCTTGAACCACGCCCGGGCGAACGCGTCGGCGAACTGGTCCGGATTTTCGTAGAAGCGCCTGGAGATCTTTTCGTAAAGAGGATCGACGCGCAAGGCGAGGTCGGTCGTCAGCATGGAGGGTCCGCGACGCTTCGACGGGTCGTGCGGGTCAGGGACGCTACCGGCCCCGGCATCGCCCTTCGGCTTCCATTGATACGCGCCGGCCGGGCTCTTGGTCAGTTCCCATTCGTGGCCGAACAGGTTCGCGAAGAAATTGTTGCTCCACTTCGTCGGCGTCTGGGTCCAAATGACTTCCAGACCGCTGCCGATCGCGTCATCCCCTTTGCCGCTGCCATAGGTGTTCTTCCAGCCGAGTCCCTGCTCCTCGATCGAGGCGCCTTCGGGCTCGGGGCCGACATACTTGCTCGGATCGGCGGCGCCGTGGGTCTTGCCAAAGGTGTGTCCGCCGGCGATCAACGCCACGGTTTCCTCGTCGTTCATCGCCATCCGCTTGAATGTTTCGCGGATATCCCGCGCCGCGGCGAGCGGGTCGGGCCTGCCGTTCGGCCCTTCCGGGTTCACGTAGATCAGACCCATCTGTACGGCGGCGAGAGGGTTCTGCAGATCACGGTCGCCGCTATAGCGCTCCTCAGCCAGCCACTTGCCTTCCGGACCCCAATAGATGTCCTCCGGCGGCTCCCAGGCATCCTCGCGCCCGCCGCCAAAACCGAAGGTCTTGAAGCCCATCGATTCCAGCGCGCAGTTGCCGGCGAGGATGATCAGATCGGCCCACGATATCTTCCTGCCGTATTTCTGCTTGATCGGCCCTAGCAACCGGCGTGCCCGGTCAAGCAGCACGTTGTCCGGCCAGCTATTGAGCGGGGCAAAGCGTTGCGTGCCCGAGCCAGCACCACCGCGGCCGTCACCGATGCGGTAGGTGCCGGCGCTGTGCCAGGCCATCCGGATGAAGAGCGGCCCATAATGTCCGAAATCGGCCGGCCACCAGTCCTGTGAGTCGGTCATCAGCGCGTAGAGGTCGTTCTTCAAAGCCTGAAAGTCGAGCTTCTTGAACTCCTCAGCGTAGTTGAAGTCGCTGCCCATCGGATTGGACAGGCGCGAGTTCTGCTGCAGAACTTTGAGGTTCAACTGGTTTGGCCACCAGTCGCGGTTCGCTTTGGCTCTGACCGTTTCGTGGCGGCGAACACCGTGTATTACCGGGCATTTGCCGGCGTTTGCGACATCAGTTCCGTCCATAGATCTCTCCGTTTTCGCTGTGTTGGTTGACTTGGTCCGTCGATGCGGACCGTCACTCCTCTGGCGCCAGGTTCGGGTTGATGAACGGGACGATGACGAGGCGCTGCGCGCCGGGCAGGCCTCGGCTGCGCCAGCCGGCGGTCAGGCTGTTGCCGACCGGGATCCCGGCGGCACTTGTTCGCTTGGTCTTCACCCCCATTTTCGCCTCGACGAGCCTCGCCATGGTCTGATTTAGAATGATTATAAACTGGCAAGGGTTAGAGGTTTGTCAATGCCGCGCGCCCGCAACGGTGTGACTTGTCGCGCAATGACCGCTTGGGTTGTCCCCGCCACGTCGGAAGCTGTTGAACGCGCCGCCCGACTGGCGCGCTCGGGCGCGCTCGTCGCGTTCCCGACCGAGACCGTTTACGGGCTCGGCGCCGACGCCACCGACGAGCGCGCCGTCGCGGCAGTTTTCGCCGCCAAAGGCCGGCCGCGTTTCAACCCATTGATCGTGCACGTCCCGGGCATCGCCGAGGCCGAAGCGCTGGCAGAATTCGATGCGCGAGCGCGGCGGATTGCCGCACAGTTCTGGCCGGGGCCGCTGTCGCTGGTGCTGCGCCGCCGCCGCAATAGCGGTGTGTCGCTGTTGGCGAGCGCCGGGCTTGACACGGTGGCGATCCGCGCTCCGGCGCACCCCATAGCACAAGCGCTGCTGCGCGCGACGGACCGGCCGATCGTGGCACCGTCAGCCAATCGTTCGGGACGGGTCAGCCCGACCGAAGCGGGACACGTCGCCGCTGAACTCGGCGCCGCCGTGGCCCTGATCCTTGACGCTGGGCGCACCCGGGTCGGTCTCGAATCGACCGTGCTCGATCTATCCGGCGACACCCCTGCCCTGCTTCGCCCCGGCGGCATCACCCGCGAAGAACTCGAAGGCTCGCTCGGCGCGATCGCTTCTCCTACCGCGGCCGGCCCGTCCCGCTCGCCGGGCATGCTGGCGAGCCATTACGCGCCTGATCTGCCGCTGCGCCTAGATGCCACCGAGGTGCGTCCCGGCGAGGCGCTGCTCGCCTTTGGCGCGGCGGTCCCGCCGGGGTTTGCGGCGGTCGCGTGGCTCAGCCGTTCGGCCGATCTCACCGAAGCCGCCGCCAATTTGTTCGCGATGCTGCGCCAACTCGACCGGCCGGAGTTCACCGGCATTGCGGTAATGCCGATCCCCGCGCACGGTCTCGGCCAAGCGATCAACGACCGCCTGCGCCGCGCTGCTGCCCCCCGATCAGACTGACATCGGGCCCGAGCAAGGTCAGCCGGGATCGCCGGTATCGGCGATGAGCCCGGCGCAGCCGATCCCGTAGACGGCGCAGGCCTCGTCGTTTTCCGATGTGTCGCCACTGATGCCGACAGCACCGAGGATTTCATCCGCGCGGTCGCGGATCAGCACCCCGCCCGGCACTGGTACGATCCTGCCGCCGGAAGCGACGCTGAGCGCCTGGATAAAGGACGGGTTGGCTGCGGCGCGGCGCGCGAATTCGCGTCCGCCGAACCCCATGCCGAGCGCGCCCCATGCCTTGCCGCCGGCGATTTCCGGCCGCAACAGGCTCGACCCGTCCTCGCGCTTCACCGCCTTGAGATGACCGCCCGCGTCAAGAACCACGACGGTGAGCGGCTTGAAGCCAAGTTCGCGACCTTTCTCCAGGGCTTTGTCGATGATCAGCGAGGCTTGTTGCAGGGTCAGCATCGAACCCGACTCCTTTCGATCAATCCGGTACGGTCAATCTGCTTGATCAGTCTGCGACGCGGCGGATCAGGTCGGCCCATCGGTCGAGGACCGGCAGGATCTGGTCGGCTTTGGCCGAGAGCAGGGTGACCACCGCGCGAGTGATGCCCTGGTCGCGATAGCGTTTCAGCCGGTCGAGATCCTCGGGAGCGCCTGGTCATCGAGGCTCCCCCAGAAAACGGACGACGTGGTCGACAAAGACTTCGGGCTGCTCGATCTCGGGATGATGACCCGCGCGTTCGATCAATTCGAAGCGGGCGCCCGGGATCATCCCGGCAAAGACCCGCCCGTAATCCGGGCTGACGACACCATCGCTGCCGCCCCACAATACCAGGGTTGGAACATCGATACGGCCTAGCCAACGGGGCAGCTGCGGATTGTACATGTAGGGATGCCAGGCGTAGAGGCACAGCGCTTCGCGATTGCGCGCATGGACTGTTAATGCCTCATCCGACATGGTGTCGTAGTCAGGTGCGCAGCGTTCGGGATCATGCCAGCTGCGGCGGCGTACCTCGGCCGGCGATTTGTTGAAGATGTCAAGAATGTCGGGGGTCTCGCGGTCGCTGATCTTGATGCCGAGAGGATCGACCAGGATCAGGCGGGCCAGACGATGGGTGCAGGCTGCCGCAATCTCGGCGGCAAGCCACCCTCCAAAGGAAAAGCCGACGACAGTAATCTTGCCCCCCGGCAGCGCGGCGAGCGTCGTGAGATAAAGATGGACAAGATCGTATATCGTATCGAAATCTTTGGGTCGCGGCGAACTGCCAAAACCCGGCGATGACGGAGCTATGATTTGTCCATGTCGGGCGAGCCGCTCAACAAACAACGCCTCGGGATCGATCGTGTCAAAGCCGTGCAGCAGCAATATCGGCCGTCCTGCACCGCGGCGCAGGACCTCCAGTTCGATCCCCTGTACCGTCAATCGATCGGCCGCCGCATCACCCGTCATCGCGCCTGCTCCTCCACCCAGCTTTTCGGGCGGAGTTATAGCCATGATCGAACGCCCGCCGAAACTGTCGCCGCGGTGGCGCGCCTCCCTCGCTGCCTCTGGCCTCGCTGCCTCTGGCCTCGCTGCCTCTGGACGCCGCTTGCCGGACGACTTAATTGTGCGCCCGACCGGAGACCGGATCGGCTGCCTCGGTCATCGTGACGGCAGCAGATCACCCGGAACTGTTTATCAAACTCCGCGACAGGCCGCTTGGCCGCAAAGGCACCGATGATCACGATCCCCAACCTGTACCAGGCTGCCGTCAGAGTGGCGGCTGTAGGTTCGATCACCCTCACTCTTTACGGCTGCAACACCACCGGCGCCGGCGCCGCTTCGACACCGCCCGGCGATCCGGCCGACTTCGCGCTGCTGCAGACGGTCGCACGCGTCGTGCAGCGAAATTACGTCGAGCCGGTGTCGAGCGACGAACTGACCAAGGATGCACTGAAAGGCATGCTGACGCGGCTCGACCCGCATTCGGATTATATGGACCAGGATCAGTACCAGCAGATGAATGCGGTGACCCGCGGGCAATTCGGCGGGATCGGGATTGAGCTGACCCTGGAAGGCAAGACGCCGGAAGTGATCTCGGCGATCGACGGCACCCCGGCTGCCGCTGCCGGGATCGAGCCCGGCGACCGGATCGTCAAGATCGACGGTCTCGCGACGAACGGCATGGATGTCGAACAAGTCGTCAAGCGTTTGCGCGGACCCGCCGGGTCGCGCGTGACACTCCAAATCGCGCGCGCCAATCGGGCGCCGTTTGACGTCTACCTGACCCGCGCCATCATCCACGTCGTATCGGTCAAGTCGGCGCTGGAGGGCGACAAGATCGGCTATGCCCGGATCACGACTTTTACCGAGAACACGGCGAACGAACTCGCCGACGCCATCGCCAAGATGAAGGCCCAGGCGCGCGGGCGGCTCAACGGCTTCATCCTCGATCTGCGCAACGATCCGGGCGGGCTGCTCGATGCAGCCGTCGACGTCACCGGCGAATTTGTCGACGGCGGTACCGTGGTGACGACCCGTGGCCGCAATCGCGATGACGACCGGGTCTACCGCGCACCGGTCGCCGGCAACCTGATCCCCGGAGTCCCGATGGTCGTGCTGATCAACAGCGCGTCGGCCTCGGCCGCCGAAATTGTGGCCGGGGCTTTGCAGGATGATCACCGCGCCACGATCATGGGCACTCGCAGCTTTGGCAAAGGCTCGGTGCAGACAATCATCCCGATCGAGGGTCACGGCGCGTTGCGGCTGACGACAGCGCTCTACTACACCCCCGCGGGCCGTTCGATCCAGGATCAGGGCATCAGTCCGGATATTGTTCTGAGCCTCCCCAAAAACGAAGAGGTCGCCAATGCCGTGCTGAGCCACGAAAGCGATCTCTACGGCGCGTTTAAAAACGCCGGATCGTTAAACGGACGGCCGACAAAGACCGAGACTGCTGCGCTCGAGGGCGGCAGCGACACCGACGAACACCCGATCAAACCGCTGATCATCGGCACCAGCAAGGACGCGCAACTCGAGGCCGCGATCGATTACCTGCAGCGAGCGGTGCGCGGCGAAACCGGCGCACACCCTGGCTAGCTCGAGCAGGATTGCATGAAATGGAAAAGAGCTTCCATTTTTTGCGTGAATCCTGCTCTCGATTCCAAGGGTGAGACCATAAATTCGCAACGTCATCTGCCTGACCGCCCCGGTCAAGATCGGCTGGGCAAAACGGGTCAGCGGGGATGGGCCGGCAGCGGCAGCCGCGCGACAAGCGTATAGCGCAGCCCGCGGCCGACCCAACGGATCAGGGAACCGATGCTGGCGAGGTGACCGTAATCGTCGAACTGGAACAATACGAACAGCGCATAGGCCTTGCGCGGATCGATCGACCGCAACAGCCGGATGCGGACAAACATCGTGATCCCGAGATCGCTCAGGTGATTGTTGTGCAACGCGTCGCCGATCGTCGCTTTTGGCACGTCGATGACGAAATCGCCCTGCCCTTCCCCGCTGGCCTCGCGCAGACATCCGCGCCGCGGGTCGTAAGCAAAGCTGCGCTCGCCGAGCCGGAACGCGAAGCCGCGCGGGAATAGCAGGCGATGCAGCCAACGAAACGCGTTGAGCTTGCGCTCGAACTGTTTGATCTGATCATCCGAGATTTGCACCGTCGCTTCCGCTTTTAGGCGCTCGCCGGCGCGCCGGGCGATCAGCGATGCGTCGACTGGCCGGTATTGATCAACCGCGACGGCGTTGTAGCTGAAATCGGCAAGATCGAGGGTGGTATAAGGCGGCAACAATCGCGCCCGCGAGCGCCAGTAGCGGCTCAGGTCGTCATAGGTCGTACGGTAATCATTCGCCCAGACGCTGTCGGGGCGGCAAAACACCGCTTGGCTGGCGAATGGCAGGTAATGGTCCACGTCGAGCCGGTCACATAATCGACAGACATAATCGACGTAATGCCGCGGCGAGCGCAGCGACATGACCCCGTCGTCGTCGATAAAGCTGTTGACGACACTTGCCGGCGAATAGCTGCACAGCAATATCCGCGGTTTGTCGACCCGGTCGGCGAGACGCCGGATCGCCCGCAAAACCGGGGACAAAGGCTTGGCATCGTTAAGGTTGAGGATCAAGGCACTCGGCGTATCGATCAGCAGCAGGCTGTCGTCGTTCCACACCGGAAGCGACAAGATCGACACGCCTTCGCCCAGCGGCAGCCAGCGCATCGGCGGGGTCGCTTTGGCGCGATAGCCGCGTTCGACCAGATGTCGCACCCAGCCTTGTTCCGCCAAATCGGGAAACAGATAGAGCGGCGCCTTGCCGAGGCGACGGATCGACGGCGTATGGAAATGATCGGGATGCTCGTGCGTCACATAGACGTGCGCGGTTGTTGCAAGCCATTCGATCTCATCGGCGCTCGGATAATGCTGCAGCCACCAGCTGCGCCAATACACCGAGCCGACAAGCCACGGATCGGTCAGCAACAATGGACGCTCGCCATCGCGATAGACCGCGAGCGAGGCATGGCCGAGGGTGCGCACCTTCAGGCGGGGCACCATCGCGGGGCGGTTGTCCACCGGGTTCAAGCCGCTGGCAACGCCGGCGGATCCTCGCGCAGGACGTCCTCGGCAAGGCTGTTGTCGACGGCCTGTTCGAACGATGCGCCGTGCCGGACAAAACCGCCGGAGACGAGGGCCGTCCGCAGCCGTTCATAGCCTACGCGCGGCAGGATCGGATTTTGCCCCCAGATCGCAAGCTCGCGATAGCGTGCGATCGCCGCGCGCATCAGCTGCGGCGACACCTCTGGAAAATAGGATTGGGCGGCCTCGGCCAGCATGTCAGGCGGGTTCGCATGCAGCCATTTTTGCGTGCGGTAGAGCGCGCGCACCAGCTTTTTGCACTCCTCGCGCTTTGCCGCGAGCACCGAGCGGCGCGTATAAAACGCGGTATAGGAAGTCGGCCCGCGCGATGCCGCGGCGTACCAGATATGGCCGTCGCCGGACGCAACAAGCTCCTCGACATAGGGTTGGAACAGCTGAACGACATCGATCTCGCCGCGGCGCAAGGCGAGCGTGTTGTGCGCCATCGTGCGGTCGGCGATGCGCGGCAGCCGATCGGGGTCGAGGCCAGCGCGGCGCAGATCATCCTGAAGGCACAACCAGGGGGTCGGCACCTCGCTGACGGTCGCGACCCGCCGGCCATAAAGATCGGCAAAGGCAAAATTCGGCCGCGGCTCACGCCCGACGAGAAAAAACGGGTCGCGGGTCACCGCCTCGCCGATACAGACGAGATCGCAGTCGGGCCGGGCTTCGTAGAGCTGATTGACCCGCATCGGCCCGCCCCAGCTGACATCGACCGTGCCGGCAAAGAGCCCGTCCGGTGCGTTCCCCGGCGACGGCGCACTGGCGAATTTGACATCGAGCCCTTCGCGCGCGAAGGCGCCGAGCGCAAAGCACGCATAGAACGGCGCATAAAAGAGCCCGCGCAGCGTCTCCTGCAGAATGATCGCCATCGTGTCTACCGTCTCGCCTGGAGGATGCGGAAGGCGGCGTCAGCAAAAACCCGAGCACCGAGGACGATATCATCCTCGCCCGTGTCTTCGGACCAGTGATGACTGACGCCGCCGAGGCTCGGGATAAACATCATCCCGGCCGGCATGCATTCCGCCAGCACCGCGGCATCGTGGCCCGCAGCGCTCGGCATCCGCAGGTGCAGCCCTGGGGCGTGATGTTCGGCCGCCGCCTCGATCGAAGCCTGAAAGCCGGGGTCCATCGGCGTTGGCGCGCTCCGCGCCACCGGCTCGATCGCCACCCGGCACGGGCCCGACCGATTGGCGTCGGCGACCAGCGCTGACAGCGCGCTCTCGCAGGCGTCGAGATAGCCGAGATCGGGATCGCGAAACTGCAGCTGCATTTCGGCGTGGCCGGGAATGACCGACGGCGCGTTCGGCTCCAATCCCATGCGCCCGATCGTCCATACGGTGCGCGGGCCGGCGATCTCGGCAAAGCGGTCATGGATGCGGGTCGCCAGCCGCACCATCGCCACCCCGGCATCCCTGCGCCTGACCATGCGCGTGGTTCCGGCATGGTTCTGCTCACCGGTAAAGCTGATCCGGAAATTGCGGATGCCGACGATGGTCTCGACAACACCGAGGTGCAGCCCGGATGCATCGAGGGTGTCGCCCTGCTCGATATGGGCTTCGAGATAGCCGATATGGCGCCCCGGCTCGACCCGTTCGCGGGCGCGGCCAGCAAAACCGGCCTCGGCGAGCGCCGCGCGCAGCGTCTTGCCGGTATCGCGGCCGGTGATCCGGTCGATCTCGTCCTCGGTCAATCCGCCGATATAGGAGCGGCTGCCGAGATAGCTGCTGTAATGCCCTTCCTCGTCGGCCCAGGCGGCGACTTCGATGCCGAACCCGGCGCAATCGGGGTCTGCGGCAAAAGCGCGGGCGAGTTCGAGCCCATAGATCACGCCAAGAGCACCGTCGAGCCAGCCGCCATAAGGCTGGGTCTCGCTGTGCGAACCGATCAGCAGCCGGCGCTGCGCCTGCGGATCATAGGCGATAACATTGCCGACGCCATCGATGACCGGATCGAGACCGGCCTCGCGCAGCCGCCCGGCAAGCCAGTGGCGCGCGGCGACATCGTCAGGCGAATAGGTCGGGCGGTGGACGCCGGTCTTGTAATGCCCGAATTCGGCCAATCGCTTGAGATCGGCAACGACGCGCTCCCCATCAATGGTCGGCATGTTTCCTGGCCTCGATTGTCGGCAGGCAGAGAACCCGGATCGGGTCGATGCGATCTTGCGACCCGGACAGATGTTACCCATTTGGCCACTTCCGCGGAAGCGGGGGACGAACCCGACCCTCGATCTGCCGGCCCTCGGTTCCCGCATTCCCGCGCCCGCATTCCCGCGAACGACGAGGACGGCAGCGGATACGAGAGGCAAACCGTGCCACTCCTGCTCAGACTGGGCCTGACACAAGCTCGCTCCAGTTGCGCCCTCAAAAGACCGCCGCGGACGCATCCGGGTCTGGAGCCTGAGGCTCGGGCGGATCAATACGATTTCGGCAGGCCGAGGACGCGCTCGGCGATGTGCGACAGGATCAGTTGCGGGCTGACGGGTGCGATGCGCGCGATCTGGATTTCGCGGAAATAGCGCTCGACATGGTATTCGCGGGCATAGCCCATCCCGCCATGGGTCATGACCGCGGTCTCGCAGGCGCGAAACCCGGCTTCGGCAGCACAATATTTTGCTGCGTTGGCATAGGCGCCAACCCGGCCCGCCTCCTCGCCGCGGTCATAGGCGGCCGCTGCGCGCAACACCATCAATTCGGCCGCTTCGAGTTCGATCCAGCGCTCTGCGAGCGGATGCTGGATCGCCTGGTTCTGGCCGATCGGCCGGCCAAAGACCACCCGCTCCCGGGCATAGCGGGCGGCGCGGTTGAGCGCCGCGCGGCCGAGCCCGACCGCCTCGGCGGCGATCAGGATGCGCTCGGGGTTCATGCCGTGAAGGATGTAGTGGAATCCCTTGCCCTCCTCGCCGATCCGGTCGCACTCCGGCACTTCGAGCCCGTCGATAAAGAGCAGGTTTGAGTCCACCGCCTTGCGGCCCATTTTCGGGATCTCGCGGACCTCGACCTTGCGGCGGTCGAGATCGGTATAGAACAGGGTCATACCGAGCGACGGCCGCGACGCCTGCTCTATCGGAGTGGTGCGCGCCAGGATCAGCATCTTTTCGGCGACCTGTGCGGTCGATATCCAGATCTTGCGGCCCGACAGCACATAGCGGTCGCCGCGGCGGTCGGCCCGGGTCTTCAGCCGCGTCGTGTCGAGCCCGGCATCGGGCTCGGTCACCGCAAAACAGGTTTTTTCTTCACCGGCGATCAATGGCGGCAGAAAGCGTCGCTTCTGCTCGTCGGTGGCGAAGACCACGACCGGGTGCAGGCCGAATATGTTCATGTGGATCGCCGAGGCGCCGCTGAACCCCGCACCCGATTCGGCGACCGCCTGCATCAGCACCGCCGCTTCGGTAATGCCAAGCCCGCTGCCGCCATATTCGCGCGGCATCGCGATGCCAAGCCACCCCGCCGCGGCCATCGCCCGGTGGAACTCGTGCGGAAACCCACCCTCGGTGTCTTTGGTGAGCCAATAATCGTCGCCAAACCGCGCGCACAACCGCGCCACCGCCACCCGGATCTCCCGCTGCTCGTCGGTCGCAGTGAAGGTCATTCCGCTCTCCGCCCCAGTGATCCCGGCATATCAGACCGCGGTCGTGCGAGATAGGGTTCCTGCATCGGGCCGGATGCAAAGAACCGGCATGCCTAACTGAGGCCAGGAAAGTGGCTCCGCTTCCACCCCGCCGCTTCCGGTATCAACCCGTCGATCGCACGCCTATATTCTCTGCCACATGCGACTACGGAGCACGGCCTTGCCGCTCGACATCCTGCCCAGCGTTTGCCCGCATGATTGCCCGAGTGCCTGTGCGCTCGAGGTCGAGCGCATCGACGGGAATCGGATCGGGCGGATCCACGGGGCAGCGAGCCAGACCTACACTCATGGTGTCGTCTGCGCCAAGGTCGCGCGCTATGCCGAGCGCCAGCACCATCCCGACCGGCTGTCGCAGCCGTTGCGCCGGGTTGGCGACAAGGGGGTCGGCCGCGCCGCGTTTGCGCCGATCTCCTGGAATGACGCGCTCGACGCAGTCGCCGAGCGGCTGACGCGGGCAGCGCAGCACCACGGCTCGCAAGCGGTGTGGCCCTATTACTATTCCGGGACGATGGGGCTGGTGCAGCGCGACGGCATCAACCGGCTGCGCCACGCGATGCGCTATTCGCGCGAGGATCTGACGATCTGCAGCATGCTGACCGCCACCGGCTGGCGCGCCGGCGTGGGCGCGCCGCGCGGTGTCGACGGCCGCGAAATGGCCAAAGCCGATCTGATCGTCGTCTGGGGCGGCAACCCGGTTTCGACCCAGGTCAATGTGATGGCCCATGTCACGACCGCCCGGCGCGAACGCGGCGCCAAACTGGTTGTGATCGATCCCTACCGCACCGCCAGCGCCGAGGTTGCCGATCTGCATCTCGCACCACTGCCCGGCACCGACGGCGCACTGGCCTGCGCCATCATGCATGTGCTGTTCAAGGAAGGTTACGCCGACCGCTCTTATATGGCGCGTTATGCCGACGACCCGGCCGGGCTCGAAACACATCTTTTGCCGCGCACTCCGGAATGGGCGGCGGCGATCACCGGCTTGCCTGAAGACACGATCGTCGATTTCGCCCGGCTCTACGGCCGCACCAGGCGCAGCTATATTCGCCTCGGCTATGGCTTTTCGCGCTCGCGCAACGGGGCGGCCCAGCTCTTTGCCGTGACCTGCCTGCCGACCGTCACCGGCGCCTGGGCCTATGAGGGCGGCGGCGCCTTGCAGTCGAACCACGGTCTGGTGGCGCTCGACCACACGTTGACCGAGGGGCTCGACATGCTCGATCGGTCGACCCGCCGGCTCGATCAGTCGCGGATCGGACCGGTTTTGACCGGGGATCGCCGCGATCTCGGCGACGGGCCGCCGGTGACGGCCCTGTTCATCCAGAACACCAACCCGGTCGTCGTCGCCCCCGAATCGGGTCTCGTGCGTCAGGGCTTTCTGCGTGACGATCTGTTCGTCTGCGTCCACGAGCAGTTCATGACCGAGACCGCAGCGATGGCCGACATCGTGCTGCCGGCAACGACGTTTCTCGAACATGACGATTTCTACACCGCCGGCGGCCACACCTATCTGCAACTCGGGCGCGCGATCCTGCCGCCTTATGCCGAATGCCGCTCGAACCATGACGTCATCTGCGCGCTGGCCGATCGTCTCGGGGCATGCCACCCGGGGTTCGCGATGACGGCGCTCGAACTGATCGACCATACCCTGCGCGCGAGCGGGCTCCCCGGTGTCACCGAGTTTCCCGAGAACGGTTGGCTCGATTGCCGCCCGCCATTTGAGACCGACCATTTCCTCGACGGCTTTGGTCACGCTGACAAGAAATTTCATTTTCGCGCCGATTGGGCGGCACTCGGCCATGACCACGAACATCTGCCGGCCTTTCCCGACCATGTGGCGGTGATCGATGACGGCGATCCACAGCGGCCGTATCGGCTAGTCGCGGCACCGTCGCGCTCGTTTCTGAACACGAGCTTTAACAATACGCCATCGGGCATCGCCCGCGAGGGCCGGCCGACGGCGCTGCTCCACCCTGCCGCCCTTGCCGAGCTTGGCCTCGCCGATGGCGAGCGGGTGCGCATCGGCAACGGCAAGGGCAGCGTCGTCGTTCATGCCCGGGCGTTTGACGGGCTGCAACCGCGCGTCGTGATCGTCGAAGGGATCTGGCCCAATCAAGCCTTTGAGGAGGGTTTCGGCATCAATTTGTTGACCAGCGCCGATCCAGGACTGCCGCGCGGCGGTGCCGTCTTTCACGACACCTCGGTGTGGCTGCGCCCGGCCTGAGGCTCCGGCCCGAGGGATGTGCGATGAGCGATGACGACCAGACGCTCCCGACCAAACGGCACTCGGCCGAAATCGCCGATTTTCTCGACAAGCTGAAGGCCGTACCGGCGCGGTCCGGCGGCGGCCGCGGACGGCTGATTTTTGCGCTCGACGCCACCGCCAGCCGCGAGCCGAGCTGGGACCGCGCCTGTCGCATTCAGGGCGAGATGTTCGAAGCGACGGCGGCATTGGGCGGTCTCGAAATCCAGCTGGTGTTTTATCGCGGCTTTGCCGAATGCAAGGCAAGCCGGTGGATGACCGGCGCTGACGAACTGCACCGGGTCATGCGACGCGTCCATTGCGTCGGCGGCGAGACCCAGATCGAACGGGTTCTGACCCACGCCATCCGCGAGACCGGCAAGCGGCGGGTTAACGCTCTCGTCTTTGTCGGCGACGCGATCGAGGAACCGGTCGATCGGTTGTGCCGGCTCGCTGGAGAGCTGGGACTGTTAGGGGTGCCGATCTTTCTGTTTCACGAGGGCCGCGACCCGATTGCGGCCGCCGCCTTTCGACAAATCGCCAACCTGTCGCGAGGCGCCTATCTGAGTTTTGATCTTGCCAGCGCCGGGCGGCTCAAGGAATTGCTCGCCGCCGTCGCTGTCTATGCAGCAGGCGGCTATCGCGCGCTCTCAGCCTATGGCGAACAGAAAGGCGGCGCCGTATTGCAGCTGACCTCGCAACTCCAGCGGTAAGCCGCCGATGCTGTTCCTGCTCGGCGGTGTGGCGTTGCTCGCCGGGTTTTTGCTGCTCGTTTATTCGTTTGTCAATGCCGACCCGGTCCGGCTCGCCCGCAATCTGAAATGGACGGGTATCGGCATCGCTGCGGTGGCGGTGATTGCGCTGTTGCTGTTTCCGCCCGCCCGCGAACTCGCGGCATTGCTGTTTCCGATTGCGATGTCGATGCCGCTCTTATCCAGGATTCGCAGGCTCCTCGACCGTGTGCGCGCACCGCGCGGCGGACAGAGCTCGACAGTGACGACCGATTTTTTGCGCATGACCCTCGACCATGACACCGGCACGATGACCGGAACGGTGTTGCGCGGTCAATTCGCCGGGCTGCGGATCGAAGAGATGGGGGTTGGCGATCTTTTGGCGCTGTTGCGAGAATGCCGGGCGCAGGACGAAGAAGGCGCGCAACTGATCGAGGCCTATCTCGATCGGCTGCATCCCGAATGGCGCGACGAATTTGCCGGCGGGCGTCACAGCGCCGGTACAGGAGGCCGCGCCGAGGCCGCCGGCAGCGGGGCGCAGCCGGCGGGCACCGACATGACGGTCGATGAAGCCCGCGCGATCCTCGGTCTCTCTCCCGGCGCCACAGCGGCGGAGGTCAAGGAGGCGCACCGCCGGCTGATGGTCAGATTGCACCCCGACCATGGCGGCTCGGATTACCTCGCGACCCAGATCAACCGCGCCCGCGACGTGCTGCTGCGGCAGCGCTGACCCCTATACGCAGTCGAAAAACGCGAAGCGTTCGCCGACGCCGAGGCCCTCGTGATAGGTCCGGCGCAATTTTGCGACCCTGCCGTGCTCGGCGCAGGCTTTTTGCGCGAGGTGGGTCGCCTCGTCGAGCCCGTTCGCGATGCCGTCATATCGGATCGAGACATGGGTCTCGTCACCCTCGACGATCTGCACCGGATCGCAGCCGGCGAGCAGCAATAGACCGAGAAAGGGCCAGATTGCCCAGCGCGCGACTGGCCTTCTGCGCAAACGAGGCTTTCTGGCGTCGCACTTCTGCGGCTGGCCGGGATGCTGTATATCTTGTTTATGATAGCTATCGATCATGATTTACTACGTGCCGCGATGCCTGCTCGGCGCGCCGAGATAGGGCAAGATCCGCCGCGTCGGTTGTTGCCGGGTCGTCCCGCACCGACGAGCCGCCAGCGGTACCGGCACGAGTCGTACTCTCCAACGCGCTCCACCGCAGGTTGCCGGTCGCGCGAGGATCGCCGATGCGCCTGAACCTGTCGCGTCAGGCCTTGGTGCCATTTGTCGTCGCTTGCGCAATGTTCATGCAAAACCTCGATTCGACCGTGATCGCGACCGCACTGCCGACGATCGCGCATTCGCTCGGGGAAAGCCCGCTTCGGCTTAATGTCGCGATCACCTGTTATTTGCTGAGCTTGGCGGTATTCATCCCGATCAGCGGCTGGACGGCGGATCGGTTTGGCGCGCGCCGCGTCTTCAGTCTGGCGATCGTGGTCTTCACCCTCGGTTCGATATTTTGCGGGGTCTCGACCACGCTTCCCGAACTGGTCGGCGCGCGCATTTTGCAAGGCATGGGCGGTGCATTGATGGTACCGGTCGGCCGCCTCGTGCTGTTGCGCACGGTAGCCAAATCCGACCTCGTGCGGGCGATGTCTTTTGTCAGCGTCCCGGCGCTGATCGGTCCGGTCATGGGGCCGCCGCTTGGCGGTTTTATCGTCACCTATGCGTCGTGGCGTTGGATCTTTTTCATCAATATCCCGATTGGAGTGCTCGGCATCATCCTTGTCAACCTGCTGGTCGGTGATTTGAAGGAAACCGGACGGCGCCCCCTGGACCGCAGCGGCTTTGTGCTGACCGGTGTCGGGTTGGCCTCGCTCGCCTTCGGGTTCGAGAATGTCGGCCGTGGCGCGCTGCCGACCGCTGCCGTGATCGGCATGTTGGCGGCGGGGGTGATCTGCCTGACGCTCTATGTCCGTCATGCACGGCAGGTGTCACATCCGATAATCGATCTCGCGTTATTCGAGATCCCGACCTACGCACAGGCCTCGGTCGGCGGGTTCCTGTTCCGAATGGGTCTCGGCGCGCTGCCGTTTCTGCTGCCGTTGATGCTGCAGGTGGGGTTTGGGCTCAGCGCCCTGCATTCGGGGCTGTTGACCTTTGCTAGCGCCGCCGGCGCCATGCTGATGAAGACGTCGGCGGTCAAGATCCTGCGCACCTTTGGCTTTCGTATCGTCTTGGTCGGCGACGCGATCATCAGCGCCGGGTTTTTGCTGGGCTACAGCCTGTTCCGCCCCGACACGCCGCATTTTGTGATCTTTTTCGCGCTGCTGGTCGGCGGCTTTTTCCGATCGCTGCAGATGACCAGCATCAATACTTTGGGCTATGCCGACGTGCCGCCGAACATGCTCAGCCGCGCCACCAGCCTGTCGAGCATGGCGCAGCAATTGTCGCAGACCGCTGGCATCGCCACGGCGGCATTGCTGTTGCACACGGTCCTGATGCTGCATGGCGGGACGAGCCTGACCGCTCCCGATTTCTACCCGGTGTTTGTCGGCGTGGCGATGATCTCGTTGTTGTCGGTGCCGTTCTTTTTGAGGATGGCGCCCGACGCCGGCGCCGAAGTCAGCGGCCGCGCCGCCGCCCGGTAGCGCGCCTTCGGCTGTTGCGGGGAAAATGCGCTCTCCTATACTCGCCGACCCAACATCCGTGGCGCGCGTCGAGGGCGGGTTGCGGCGGTTTCCCGGCTTTCTCAAGCTCGCCTATCACCCCCGCCGAAGATGCGCCCGCCGGCGACCGCCGGCGGTCGGGGAACCCGGCTCGCCCGCCCTCCCCGGCTACCCGCTTGGCTGCTGCGCGGCGGCGAGTTCGGCGTCTTTGGCCTGGATGCGGACGGCGGCCGGGCGAGAGCCGACGCGGTTCGCATATTCCGTGATCTCGGGCAGCTTTGGCACCAGATCGAACATCGTCGTCCAGGCGAGGGCGGTCCCCCACAACAGGTCGGCGGCGCAGAATTTGGCGCCGAGCAGGTACGGACCCTTGGCGAGCTGACCGACAACGGTGGCGAGCATCGTATCGTAATCGCCATAGGGCGACATCATCTGCGCCAGCGGCTCGCGCTTGGCGGCGCGGTCGACGACCGCCGGTTCGAAGCACGCGGCGTAGAACGCCATCCAGCGCAGATAAGGACCGCGCATGGCATCGCCGATTGGCGGCGCCAGCCCGGCCTCGGCGAAGAGATCAGCGAGATAGAGATAGATTGCGACCTGCTCGGTAATGATCGCGTCGCCATGCCTGATCGCCGGCACCTTGCCCATCGGATTGATAGCGACATAGGCGGGTTGGCGCTGCTCGCCAGCCTTGAGGTTCAGCACATGGAGATCGTAGGGGGCGGCCAGTTCTTCGAGCAGGATCAGCACCCCGGTCGAGCGGCTATGCGGGGCGTGATAAAGGGTTATACGGCGGTCGTCGGGCATTCGCATCTCACAAGATGGCGGTCTGGACCCGGAAGATGTGGGTGGCCGGGTGGCACCCGGCCACCGTGACGAGCCGCCCTGCGACCTTAATCCCCGACCGCGCGCAAAGGCTGGCGGTGGCCTTCGATCTGGTGACGGATCAGACGGGCATAGAGGCCATTGCGAGCGACAAGTTCGACGTGGCTGCCGGTTTCGACGAGCCGTCCATGGTCCAGCACCGCCAGCAAATCGGCATTGCGCACTGTCGACAGACGATGGGCAATCACAATCGTCGTCCGGTTGCGCATCAGCGCGTCAAGGGCGCTGCGCACCTGGGCTTCGCTGACCGCATCGAGATGCGAGGTCGCCTCGTCGAGGACCAGGGTCGGGGCGTTCTTCAGAAAGGCGCGAGCGATCGCGATCCGCTGGCGCTGCCCGCCCGACAGTTGGACGCCGCGCTCGCCGACGCGGGTCTCGAGCCCGTCGGGCAGGCTGTCGACAAATTCGGCGAGTGCTGCCTGTTCCAGCGCCCGGCGGATCGCCGCTTCGTCTGCCTCGGGCCGGGCGAGCGCCACGTTGGCGCGCAACGTGTCGTTGAACAGATAGGTGTCCTGTGACACCAGCGACACGCGGCGACGCAGATGGTCGAGCTGGAAATCCCGCAGATCGACACCATCGATCAGGATATGCCCGGCGCTCGGGTCCCAAAAGCGCAACAGCAAACTGGCGATCGTCGTTTTGCCGGCGCCCGACGGGCCGACCAATGCGAGAGTGGCGCCGGCCGGGATGTCGAGGCTGATTTCGCGCAGCGCCGGCCGCCGGGCGCCGGGATAGATAAAGCTTGCCGCCTCGAAACAGATCGCCGAGCCGCCTTCGGGCTCGGGCGGGCAGAGCGGGCCGTCGACGACCGCCGGCGCTTCGCGATGCACGGCGTAAAGCCGCCGGGTCGAGGCGATGGTGTCAGCGAGTTGACGGCTGACATTCGCGATCTCGGATATCGGCAGAAACGACGACAGCGAGATCAGGATTAACAGCGGCAGCATCGTTGGCGGCAGCTGATGCTGGGCCGCAAGGCGGGCGCCGACAACCGCGACCGCGAGCCCACCGAGACCGGTCACGGTTTCGAGCCGCGCCGTCTGCGCCGACAGATCGGCCAGCAATTCGAGCCGGATGTTCTGATAGTTCCGCACCAGCTCCATAAAGGTCCGGCGGCGGCCGGCGACCGCCTGAAACGCCACCAGATCGGCGAGACCCTGGATCGTCTCGGTGACATAGGCGCCCATCAGCCCGAGCGCGTCGCGCGCCTGGGCGCCGAGACGGTCGATGCGCGCCCGGGTCACCACCGGCGCCAGCGCGGCGAACAGTACGAATGGCAACAGCGCCAATGCCACCGGCCAGGCGACGACCGCCAGCGCGATCAGCACCGCGGAGGGCACCAGCACCGCAACCAATGCCGGCGCCACGGTATGGGCAAAGAAATACTCGACGGTTTCGACATCCTGGGCCGCGAGCGCGATCAGATCCCCCGAACGCCGGCGCAGCAGATAAGCGGGTGCCAGGCTGTCGAGCTTGTCGAACAAGGCGATCCGCATCTCGGCCAGAAGCCGATAGGCGATGTCGTGGGCGAGCCATGATTCGAGCCAATGCAGCAGGCCGGCGAGCGGCGCGGTCAGCGCCAACAGGATCAGCAGATAAGCGTAAGGCGATCCGGTCTTGACCGCCGCAACCGCCAGCGCGCTGACGATGCCGACCCCGATAAAGGCGGCGACCCGCGCAATCCCGGAACTGATGACGATCGCAAAGCGCCGCCGCCACGGCTTGATGATCTGCACCAACATGCCCAGCGTCGCCGGCCAGCCGACGGTGGCGGCAGCACTCGCGAGTTCGGCGGGGGCTGTTTCGGCCGCCATCTCGATCTGTTCGCGCTCGCGCGCAGCAGCCGGATCGCGGGCGCTCTCGTCCAGCGCGATATCGCCCTCGCGCTCCGCGGCTTGCGCCCCCATCAGCCGGCGATAGGCGCCATCGCGGCGGATCAGTTCGGCATGCCGGCCTTCCTCGACGACGCGCCCCTTGTCGAGGACCAGGATGCGGTCGGCGCCGATCACGCTCGACAGGCGATGCGCCAAGACCAGGGTTGTCCGCCCGACCGCGAGACGATCAATCGCCTGCTGGATCACCGCCTCGTTTTCGGCATCGACCGAGGACAGCGCCTCGTCGAGGATCAGGATCGGCGCATCGCGCAACAGCGCGCGGGCGATTGCCAGGCGCTGGCGCTGGCCGCCGGACAGCATGACGCCACGCTCGCCGATCATTGTCTGATAGCCGTGCGGCAGCAGCGAGATGAATTCGTGCGCGTTGGCGTTGCGCGCCGCGGCCTCGATCTCCTGACGATCGGCGTCGGGTTTGCCTAGCCTTAGATTCTCTTCAACCGTGCCGTAAAATAGATAGGTGTCCTGGTGAACGACCGCGATCATCCGGCGCACCGCCTCCTGATCGAGCGTTTTGAGATCGCGCCCGCCGATCAGTACCCGCCCCTGCTGCGGATCGAACAGCCGCAGCAGGAGCCGCGCGACCGAGGATTTGCCCGACCCGCTCGGCCCGACAATGCCGATCTTCTCACCGGCCCCGACGGTAAAGGAAAGCCCGTCATGGGCGGCACCGCGGCCGCCCGGATAGGAAAAATGCACTTCCTCAAACGCGATGGTCGGCACCAGATACGCCCGCTCCTCCCCTTGGGGGGGAGAGGGTCGGGGTGAGGTCGGGGATTCCGCCGCAGCGGTCGCAAGGCCGGCCTCGCCTCCCCCGCGCTGCGCATCGGGTTTTTCCCGCTGCCCCCTGGCGGGCGGCGCGGCACTTTGGGATGACGGCACCAGCGGTTCGGCCGCGAACAGCGCGTTGATGCCAGCCGCGGCGGATTGCCCGAGCATCCCCTGATGCAGCACCATGCGCAAATCGCGCAATGGCCGAAACACCTCGGTCCCGGTCATCAGCACGATCAGCAGCGCCTGGAGGCTCATCAGCCCGTGCGACACCCGCCAAACCCCCAAGGCGAGTGCCGCCGCAGCCCCGATCGCCACCCCGCAATCGGTGATGCCGCGCGTCATCACCCCGGTCGACAATACGCGCAGGCTCGAATCGGAGAGTTCACGCGCCCGCTCGGCAAGACGATGGCCGAAGGCGTGGCTCTGGCCGAACGCTTTGAGGGTCGGCAGCCCCTGGACCCCATCGAGGAACTCGGAGCCAAAGGATTTGAGCGCCTGCTGGCGGCCCTGGCTGCTCTTCCGCTCGATATGGACAAAGACGGTAGGCGCCACCAGGGTCACGAGGGCGAAGACCAGCATCACCGCCGCGACCGGAACGTCCCAGAACGCGATAAACCCAAAGATCGCCAGCGGCGTCAGCACCGCGATCGACAATTGCGGGACGTACTGGCCAAAGAATGTCTGCAATTGTTCGACACCGTCGACGATCGACAGCATCACCCCGCCGGTGCGTTCGCCGGCAAACCACGCCGGCCCCAATTCGGCGATCTTGTCATAGAGACGGCCGCGCAGCTCGTCCTGCACCCGCACGGCTGTGCGGTGCGACACCATCGCCCGGTGATGCTCCATCGTGCCGCGCAAAATCACTGCGGCGGCGACGCCGATGGCCGGCAGCGCCACGCCGATCAGCCCGGCGCCGGCAAAGACGCGCGACAGCAGGACGCCGAGGATCGCAAAGCGGGCGATGCCAACTACCGAACCGACAAGCCCCAAAACAATCGCGAAAGCAATCCAGCGGCGCAATCCGCGCGTCAGCTGCCACAATCTTCGGTCGAAATACATCTCGGTTTCTCCCCACCGACGGTTTTGCCGCTATCGCTTGATGCACATGCGGGCACGACCCCGCCGAAAATCCTGATCGGAAGCAAAGATGGCGATGACGTCGAGTGCGCCGAATATCACGTCCGGTTCGCGGCCAGGCACCACGCACCCCTTCCTGGGCACCGGACGCGGCACCGGAGGCAAAGCGCGCGGATCGAGACATCACCGTGACGCGCTGTCTGCCGGACGCAAAGCTCGCCCGCCGGAACAAGGAAGCAGACTTGGTTCGGCGTCTTTGTCCAGCTCATTCAGCCGAGCGTCCGCGGGTCCTCGACATGGACCGGTGGATGATCGGTCGGCTGCGGCGTGACTGTCATCAACGTCACCCCATTGGGCGACGAGAAGCGATGCCAGGCGGCTTGCGGCACGATGGCGATCATCCCGGCGCGCAACTCGTGGGTTTCCGGACCATCCTCGGTCATCAGATGCACCGTTGTATCGCCATCGATGATGTAGACGACTTCTTCGCCGTTGCGATGCCGTTCCCAGCCGCCCTCGCCGGTGAATTTGGTAGTAAAGATCGCGCCGTCGCGATACTCCGCGATGTTCTGGGAACTACCTTGGCGTTCGGCTCTGGTCGTTTGCGGCGTACGGCCGTGCAGCATCGTCAGCTTGGACAATTCCGCGGCAAGGTCGATGATGGTCGCCATACTTTTTCTCCCTCTCAATAGCCCTCTCGACAGCCAACATAGCGATATGTTTTAATTTCATAAGACGACAAAGTTGAGATATAGCGATACAGGATCGTATCATGCCTCCGCTCGATGATGCCCCGCTCCCCGGTGCCGAATTCCGGCGTGGTCCGGAAGACCGGAGAGCGCCGGTCGGCGGCGTCGGCAGCATGGACTGGGACGACGTCCGGGTATTTCTGGCCGTTGCGCGGCACGGCTCGCTGCGCGCGGCGGGCCGGGCGCTGGGCTTGAGTCAGCCGACGGTCGGCCGCCGCCTCGCGGCATTTGAGACGACGTTCGGCGGTCCGACTTTGTTCGACCGTTTGCCCGAGGGGCTGCGGCTCAACGCCGCCGGCGAGCAGCTGGTGCCGGCCGCGGAAAGTGTCGAGCACGCGGCGCTGCTGCTGGAACGTCGGCGGGCGGCAGCCTCACCCGTTTTACGCGGCACGGTACGCGTTTCGGTCGGCGAATGGGCCGCTGGTTTCCTCGCACGCTGCCTCTCCGATGCGGGGCCGACCGCGCTCCCCGCGGGGATCACGCTGGAACTGGTCGAGTCACGGCAGACGGCGAATCTCGCGCGTCGCGAAGCCGATCTCGCGGTACGCCACCATCCGCCGGAAAGTGGCGACCTTTTTGTCGCCAAGGTCGGGACATTTGCTTGCGCCGTTTACCGCCGGCGGGGTTCGACCGGCGACGCCTGGGTCACCTATACCGAGGAGCAAGCGCATTACGCGACAGCGCGATGGGTGCAGCAGCAGATCGAGAAGAGCGACGGCGCGGTCGCGCTGCGAGCTTCAAATTCGGCGATGCAATCGGCGGCGATCCGCGCCGGGAGCGGGCGTGGTGTGCTGCCGTGCTACGCGGGCGACGAGGATCCACTGCTCGAACGCCTGACGCCGCCGGTGCCGGAGATCGCCGCCGATTATTCGGTGATCGTGCACCGCGACCTGCGCCGTGCGGTATGCGTGCGCGCGGTCATCGACTGGGTCCGCCGCGCCTTTGCCGAACACCGCGAGGCGCTTGCCGGCGTTGCCGAACCGCCCGCCCCAGGCGCCGCCGACCCGGACGGCGCCGGTCGGCGCGCCGCCGATTGAGCCCGCTGCTCCGGCTTGTGGTGCGGGGCGGCGCGCGGCGCGATTGAAAGACGGCATAATCGCGCCGATCGATATATTAACGTTAATTTTACTCCGATGTGGTTCTGCTGGCGTTGATAGAGATGTCTCGCGGGGTTCCACTGGACGTGTGAGCTTTTTGCGGTTATTATACTCAAGCGTTGTGGGGCGGCATTGTCCCGCCGGATCCGCGGGCTTTACTAGCGAAATTTACGATTTGTGATGCAGCTCAGACTGTTCAGACACTTCGTCCCTGTTTCGGTGGTGCTGCTCGTAGCGTTCGACGCGCTACTGATCACTGGCGCATTTTACCAGATGCTGTCTCAGTCTGGCGGAACCGACCCGCTGGTCTTTGGAGTGACGAGCCTGCCGGCGCAACTCGCCGCCGGATTGTCGCTCGCCGCGGTCGCCGCGATGATCTCGGTCGGTCTCTATGGCGAGCAGAGCTTTGTCGATTTTCGGCTGCTGATCAGCAAGATCGCGGTCGCTTTCGTGCTGGTGCTGATGCTGCTGGTCGCGTCCGCCAGCTACTGGCGCGACGGGCTGCAGCATCTGCCCAACCTCTCCAACCTGCCGCTAAAGGCCACGCTGATCTGGCTGGGCTGCATTTCGGTCACCCGCGGCACTTTCCTGATCACCCTGGGTCGCGGGCTGTTGAAGCGGCGCGTCGCGGTGCTCGGCAACGGTGCCCAGGCGGCGCGCATCGCCCGCCTGGTCGAACGCGGCGAAAACCAGCATTTCGTCCCGGTCTCGTATATCCGCATGCCGGGCGAGCCGGGCATCGCCAGCAGCGCCGCCATCGACTGGACCGAGGCTGGTCCCGACGCGCTGGCCGAGCTCGGCTGCGATCTCGGCGCGAGCGAAATCGTCGTCGCCCCCGATGATCGGCGCGGGTTGCCGGTGCGCCAACTGCTGCATTGCAAGCTCGCCGGCATTCGGGTTACCGAATTTCTCGATTTCTGGGAACGCGAGACACGAACCGTCGATCTCGAAGCGCTGCGCCCGAGCTGGCTGTTTTACTCTGACGGGTTTCGCTGCGGGATGATCGACGAATTGCTTAAGCGCGCCTTCGATATCGCGGTCAGTCTCGCCGCGCTGACGTTTACGGCGCCGCTGCTGGTGGTTGTCGCCGGTCTGATCAAACTCGACAGCCCGGGTCCGGCGCTCTATCGCCAGGAACGGGTCGGCTATCGCGGCCACCGCTTTACGATCCTCAAATTCCGCAGCATGCGGATCGATGCCGAACATCAGAGCGGGCCGCAATGGGCGGCAAAAAGCGATCCTCGGATCACCCGGCTCGGTGCGGTGATTCGCAAATTGCGGATCGACGAGTTGCCGCAAATTTTCAACGTCCTGCGCGGCGATATGAGTTTTGTCGGTCCGCGGCCGGAACGCCCCTATTTTGTCGCCAGTCTCGCCGCGGCGATTCCTTATTACCACGAGCGGCACTGGGTCCGGCCCGGCATCACCGGCTGGGCCCAGATCAATTATCCCTACGGGGCCTCGATCGAGGATGCTCGCCATAAGCTTTCTTTTGATCTCTATTACGTAAAAAATCGCAGCATCTTTCTCGATTTCATCATATTGCTGCAAACGGTCCGAGTGATATTTTGGAATTACGGCGCAAGATAGGATAACGAACCTGGCTCGGATGATCGTCGAAACGGTCTATTCGGGGTGCGCGCTAGCCTTCGTGCTGGTCATCGCGCTGATGGTGCTGCGCGGGCGGACCAGCCGAACCGGCGCCGCGATCATCGGCTGCTGTCTGGCCTCTGCGGTGTGGGCTGCGGCCACAGCAGCCGGGAGCCTTTCGACCAGCCTGCTGGCAGTGCTCGACAGCGTCCGGTTGTCGGCGTGGCTGATGTTCGCCGTCGCCCTCGTCACGACCGGAGGCGGCGGCGGCATCGAGCACAAGCGAGGCTATCTGATCACCGCCGCGCTCTACTGCGCGCTGGCGATTGCGATCGATATCCGAGCCCTCATTCTCGGTCCTGGTACAGTAGACCTTTTTGCGCAGATGCTGGTCCGCATCGGATTTGGCGTCCTCGGTCTATTGACGATCGAAAATCTGTGGCGCAACACCGATCTTCCGCGACGCTGGCATGTCTGGCCGGTGTGCCTGGCGCTGGGTCTGTTATTCGCCTACGAACTCTTTCTGTTTTCGGACGCCTTCATCACCCGCGGCGAGGTCGATCCGGGTCTGGCGCTCGGACGCGCGGTCGCCGCCGGGTTCACGGTCCCGTTGTTGGCGCTGGCAATGGCCCGCAACCGGGAATGGCGGGTCGACATTCATGTCTCGCGCCAAGTGGTGCTGCACACCGCGACCCTGTTCGCCAGCGGGTGCTTTTTGCTCGCCGTTGCCGTCGTCGCCGTATTGCTGCGCGGATTTGGCGGTGATTGGGGGCTTGTGCTCCAGCTGGCGATGCTGTTCGGCAGCATCGTCGTGCTCGCGACGGTGCTCTCGTCGGGAAGCTACCGGCAGCGCCTCAAATTTTTGATCTCTAGGAATTTTTTTACTCATCGCTACGACTATCGCGTCGAATGGCTCAAGTTTATCGATCTCATTTCCGACCCGCAGCAAGCCGAAGAACTTCAGGTTCGGATCATCCGCGCCCTTGCCGAATTTGTCGACAGCCCGGCCGGCATGCTTTGGTCCTCCACCGCCGGGCTTGGGTACCGCCCGACGGCGGCATGGCGGGCGCGCACCGAGCACGCGGCCCCGGTGGCGGCAGACGCTCCCTTTCTCGCCGGCTTTCGCGATGGCGCCTGGATCCAGGAATGCCCAAACGAGCCGATGCAAGAGGGCTGGGCGTTCGCCTCGCCGCGGGCTTGGTTGGCGGTGCCGTTGTCGCATCGCGAGGAAATCGTCGGTTTTGTCGTGCTCGACGGTCCGCAACATACGGTGGAGCTGGACTGGGAGGCCTTCGAGTTGCTGCGCGCCGCGGGTCGACAAGCCGCGAGCTATCTCGCCGAGGAGCGATCGACCAAGGGTTTGCGCGATGCCGCACTGTTGACCGAATACAGCAAAAGATTTGCGTTCGTTGTGCATGACATCAAGAATTTGGCGAGCCAGCTCGGTCTGATCCTCGCCAATGCCCATCGATACATCGACAATCCTGAATTTCAACGCGACATGCTCAGCACCGTCGAGGATGCAGTGTCTCGAATGAACAAGCTGCTCAGCCAATTAAAAGCAGAAGACACATCGGCGCCGCGAACGAGCAATCCCGCGGCTGTCCTGGCCACGGTCGCGGGCGAATTTTCCGTTGTCGCCGAGTTCGGCAGCGACGGCGCCCATTGCACTCTGGCGATTGCTCCCGACAAGCTCCGCTCTGCCCTGACCCACCTCGTACAAAACGCGATCGAAGCGTCGCCTCCCGGCGATCCGGTCGTCTTAAGCGGGCGCCGTCATGGCCGCCAGTTCGTGATCGACGTCGTCGACCACGGCGTCGGAATGGACGAGGCTTTTGTCCGCGACCAGTTGTTCCTGCCGTTCCGTTCGACGAAATCGGGCGGCTATGGCATCGGTGCGTTTCAGACCCGGGAACTGATCCGCATGGCGGGAGGCGACCTCGAAGTCGTCTCGCAGCCGGGTGCCGGGACGACGATGCGGATCGTCCTGCCGCTCGCCGAAAGCCGCGAGCCGGCAGTACCCACGGCGGCGGCATGAACAGCCTCGTCACCGAGCCCAAACCGTTGCTGATCGTCGATGACGACAGCGGGCTTTTGCGGCAGTTGCGCTGGGCCTTTTCCGAGCACAAGGTGCAGGTGGCGACAAACCGGCAGGAAGCCACCGCGCTGATTCGCGGTCACCCGATCCCGGTCGCGATCCTCGATCTCGGCCTGCCGCCCGATCCCGATGGTGCATCCGAAGGGCTGGCGGCATTGTCCGAGATCCGGGAAATTTCGCCCAACACCAAGGTGATTATCGCGACCGGCAACGAGACGCACGAATACGCGCTGCGCGCGATCGCGCTCGGCGCCTATGATTTCTATCAGAAGCCGATCGATATCGACGTGCTGCGGATGATCGTCGGCCGCGCCGAACAAATGTTCGACCTCGAGGCCGAAAATCGCCGCCTGACCGAAGCGGCCACTGCCGGGTCGCCGATCGACGGTATCATCGCCACGAGTCCGGAGATGTTGCGCGTGCTGCGCAACATCGAAAAACTGGCCCCGACCGATGTGGCGGTGCTGCTGCTCGGCGAGAGCGGCACCGGCAAGGAATTGCTCGCCCACGCGATCCACAAGCTCAGCCATCGGGCGGACGGCCCGTTCGTGCCGATCAACTGCGCAGCGATCCCCGAGACCCTGCTGGAAAGCGAATTGTTCGGCCACGAAAAAGGCGCTTTTACCGGCGCTCTTCGACAAACGATCGGCAGAATCGAAAGCGCCCATCGCGGCACGCTGTTTCTTGACGAAATCGGCGACGTACCGCTGCCGATGCAGGTCAAGCTGCTGCGCTTTCTGCAGGATCAAATCGTGGAACGGATCGGCGGCCGCCGCCCGGTCCAGGTCGATGTGCGAATCGTCGGCGCCACCAACCAGGATCTCGACCGGATGATGGCCGAGGGCGGCTTCCGCGAAGATCTGTTCTACCGGCTGAACGAGGTCGCGATCCGGGTGCCGGCGCTGCGCGAGCGGCCGGCCGATGCGGTCATCCTTGCCAGCTTTTTTCTGCGACGTTTTGCGACCGAATATGGCCGCGCCGCTCGCGGCCTTGCCGGTTCGGCGCTGGCGGCAATCAGGGAATATCCATGGCCGGGCAATGTCCGCGAACTCGAAAACCGGGTCAAACGCGCCGTGGTGATGACCGATGGGCCGCTCGTCTCGGCGGCGGATCTCGATCTGCCCTATGCGAGCGACGATGCAAAATCGCTGGATATCCGCGCCGCCCGGGCGCGCGCGGAACGCGAAGTCATCCAATTGGCCTTGACCCAGACCGGTTCAAACCTGTCAAAAGCGGCCAAATTGCTCGGGATCAGCCGGCCAACCCTTTATGACTTGATGCAGCAGCACCAGCTCGGCGTGGACGGATAGCCGCCGGGCCGGGTGAGAAGGAATAGCCAATGTTTCAGCCTCGCCGCTGGCTGTCGACGGTTCACACCGCCGTTGCCGTCACCGCGCTTTTTGCCCTGCCTGCCTTGGCCAGGGCCGAGGATTCACCTGCCGCGGTCAAGAGCGCCGACCAGTACATCGCCAGCGGCAATCTCAAGGCGGCGGCCATCGAGTTGCGCAATGCGATACGCGAAGCGCCGCAGGACGCCAAATTGCGCGCCCGACTGGCCCGCCTCGATCTCCAGCTCGGCGATCCGGTTTCCGCCGAGCGCGAAGCGCGCGCCGCCCGCGAACACAACGGCGCCGAAGCCGACTATCTGCCGGTCTTGGATGAGGCGTTGCTGCGCCAAGGCAAGTTCCAGGATCTCTCCGATCTGGTTCGGCCGGGCAATCGACCGCCTGCTCTGGAAAGCCAGGTGCGGTGGGCCCTCGGCATGGCGGCGTTGGGCCAGCACGACCGGGTAAAGGCGCAAACGCTGCTGCAGGATGCCATTCGTCTCGACCCGACCGCAGCACCGCCCAAGATCGGCTTGGCCAGGCTGCTCGGCGCAAGCGATCCGAAACAGGCAAATCGGCTGCTTGACCAGGTTCTGGCCGCCAACCCGCGCTCGGTCGAGGCGCTGCAGGTCAAGGGGGAATTGGCTCGCAGTCAGGGCGACACGCAGGCGGCGATGAATGATTTCGACACCGCCCTCAAGATCGATCCGCAGAATGTCGCGGCGCGACTGAGCCGCGCCGACCTGAACATCACGGCGGGTAAATTCAAAGCCGCGGATGAGGATCTGTTGCCGATCCTCAAGGCCAATCCCGGCAACTTCATGGCGAACTATCTTCACGCTCTGGAGGAGGCCAGGCAGAAGCGATACGACGAGGCCGATCGCCTGCTGGATCGGTTGTCGCCGGCTTTTGACCAATTCCCGCCGGGCTATTACCTGCAAGGGGCGGTCAAGCTGCAGCTCGGACAGGACGCACTGGCAGAAGCAATCCTGAACAAATATCTCGACCGGGCGCGCGGCGATACCCGGGCGGCCCGCCTGGCGGCGGTGGCGGCGCTGCGTCAACGCTCCCCGGCCCGAGCGATCAATTATCTCAAACGCTTCGCTGCTCAGCCAAAGGTGGATGCGGACACGCTGACCTTGCTCGGCAATGCCTACATGGCCAACGACCAGCCGGATCTGGCGCTTCAGCAATTTGACAAGGCGGCCGCGATCCAGCCGAACAACCCGTCAATCCAGACGCGAATGGCAATCTCCGAAATCGGCGTCGGACAAGGCAGCCAGGGGCTGGCGGAATTGCAGCGCGTATTCGACACACAGGCGGGGGCGCCGGTCGCCGGTCCGACACTGGTGCTCGCCGAGTTGCGCGCCGGTCACGCGGATAAAGCGGCAAACGTCGCTGCGGCACTCGTTGGACGCGATGCCAAGAACCCGCTGTACCTGACATTGTCGGGGATGGCCAAATCCGCCCAGAAGGATGTTCCGGGGGCGGAGGCGGCGTTTCAGGCGGCACTCGCCCAGAACCCGGGCTTCGCACCGGCGAGAAACGATCTGGCGGCGCTATACCTGTCCGCTGGACGACCCGATGATGCCACAAAAATCTATCAGGAGGCGCTCGCCAAGAACCCCAATGACGAAGCCCTGTTGCTCGGGCTGGCCAATATCGCGATCAGCCAAAAGAACTGGGCAGAAGCGACCAATTATATCAATCGCGCCCGAACCGCGGCGCCCAACGATCCCGCACCCGGGCTCGCGCAGGTGCGGGTCTATGCTCTGCAACAGAATTGGACCAATGCTGCAGCGCTGGCGGGTGCTCTCAGCGCGCAATTTCCTTCGAATCTGAATGTTGTCGAAGCGCACGCTCAAGCCCAGTTGCTAGCCGGCAACAGAAGCGGTGCGTTGGACAGCTACAAGCAGGCTTACGAACTCGCACCGGATTCGATGCCGCTGCTGTCGCGCTATCTGGTTCTGTTGTCCTCGCAAAAGTATTACCGCGAAGCAAGCGATGTCCTGAAGGAGGCGATTGCCCGCAACCCCAAGAACACCGCGCTGAAGGCCGATCTGATACGAATTACCGCGCAACTCGAAGGGATTGATGCCGCAATATCGCTCGCCAACTACTATGCCAAGGATGATCCGAGCACCAACATCTTCATCCTGGCAGGGGACCAAGTTTACGAGAATGCCGGGCGTTGGGATGACGCCGCGGCGCTGTTGCAAAAGGCGTTGGCGGCGCGACCGAACGACGACGGTCTGATTACGGCGCTTGCCCAGCTTTATATCCGCACCGGGCACTTCGACAAAGCCGAGATATTGCTGACGGCCCGATTGAAAACCGACCCCAAGGACGCGGCCGCCGGCAACATG
The DNA here is from genome assembly GCA_035509615.1 of Allostellaceae bacterium. Taxonomy (GTDB): domain Bacteria; phylum Pseudomonadota; class Alphaproteobacteria; order ATCC43930; family CGMCC-115725; genus AP-15. Next base: position 53,028 of record DATJLK010000083.1, read on the forward strand.
CTCGGAAGGCTGTATCTGGCGACCAGGCAGACAAATGCCGCCGAGAAGGTATACGATGCACTGCTCGCGCAAAAACCGGGCGATCTCGCCGGTATGCTCGGTCTGGCGGATGTCGCGATCGCACAGAAGAATTGGCCGCAGGCAGCAGCGGACATCAAGCGCGCCGCGACCGCTGCAGCCGACAACCCGAGCCCCGGGATCAAGCTCGTCAACCTGTACATCGACCGCCAGGATTGGACCAACGCCACTGCGGCAGCGGCTGAGCTGGTCGGAAAGTTTCCCGCCAATGTCGATGTTCTCGACGCCCAGGCCAGAGCCCAGATCGGTGCCGGCGATCTGAAAGACGCGATCGCCACCTATAAGCATGCTAATCAGCTCGCGCCGGACTCGGCGCCGATACTGTTTCGCTATGTCGCCGCCCTGAATGCCGCAAAGAACTATCCCGAAGCTCGGTCGGTGCTGCAGGCGGCGCTAAATCTCAGCCCGCAAAACACCGAGATCAAGGCCGGCCTGATCCGGGTTGCGGCAGAAATCGGCGGCGTGGACGCCGGCTTGGCCGAGGCGCGCGATCTTGCCAAAAAGGACCCCGACAACCCGCTCTACGACGTCGTATCGGCCGCTCTGCTTGAAAAAGCAGGACGCGGCAAGGAAGCCACCGGGCTGCTCGAAAGCGATCTCGCCTCCAAGCCGGGCAACGACGATCTCCGTGCCGCGCTGGCTAGTCTCTATCAGCGCTCAGGCGAGGCCGACAAGGCGGTGTCGCTGCTGCAGGCGCGCCTCAAGGACGATCCCGCCAATTACGTTGTCGGCTCCGCACTGGCCTCGCTCTATCTCGAAAACAAGAATTACGACGCTGCAATCGCCCAGTATCAAAAGCTTCTCGCGCCGCACCCGGCCAGTCCCCCGATACTGAACAATCTGGCGTGGCTCTATCAGCAAAAAGGCGATTTGAACAAAGCACAACAATTGGCGCAGCAGGCGGCGGCAGCAGCGCCCAATGCCCCCCAAATCGACGATACCTTGGGATGGATCCTGCTCGCCCAGGGCAATACCGACAAAGCGGTGACCTATCTGACCGCAGCCAATTCCTCGGACCCGGCCGATCCGACAATCGCTTATCATCTCGCCGCAGCGCTCAAATCCGCTGGCCACACGGCAGATGCCGAGACGGTGCTGGAAAAGGCGCTCACCTCCGGCAACCCGTTTCCCGACAAGCCCAAGGCAGAGCAACTGCTGGCGCAGATCAAGCGCAGCTGACGGACGACCCTGCCGCCACGGAGCTGCCAAGGCCGGCGCCCCAAACCAAGCCGGCGCCAAACCAATTGGTCTGGCGCCACCAACCCGCTCTGCCGCGAGCGATCACCCGGCGCCCGCTTGCGTCCTGGCCCAGCCGTCGCGCAAACCCACGGTGCGATTGAAGACCAGCCGTCCAGCCCGAGCATCCGGGTCGAGGCAGAAATAGCCTTGACGCTCGAACTGCACCGCCTCGCCCAGCGCGGTCTCGGCCAGCGCCGGTTCGACCCGGGCATCGGTCAGGATATCAAGCGACTCCGGGTTCAGATCGGCGAAGAAATCGTCGCCGACACCGGGATCTGGACGAGTGAACAGCGGATTGTAGAGCCGGATTTCGGCCGGCAACGAATCTGCGGCCGCCACCCAATGCAAGGTCGCCTGGACCTTGCGGCCATCGGGAGCATTGCCGCCCCGGGTCGCCGGATCATAAGTGCACAAAAGCTCGATAACCTCGCCCGCAGCATCTTTGATCACGTCGCGGCAGGTGACAAAATAAGCATAGCGCAACCGTACCTCGCGGCCCGGCGCCAGGCGGAAGAATCGCTTTGGCGGGTTTTCCAGAAAATCATCACGCTCGATATAGAGTTCGCGGCCAAACCGAATACGCCGCGTGCCGGCCGACGCATCCTCCGGGTTGTTGATCGCCTCGAGTTCCTCGCTGCGATCTTCGGGATAGTTGGTGATGGTAAGCTTCAGCGGGTGCAGCACCGCCATCCGCCGCGATGCGGATTTGTTCAGATGTTCGCGCACCGCATGATCGAACATGCCGACATCGACGAGGCTGTGGGCTCGGGCAACGCCGACCCGTCGGGCGAATTCCCGGATCGCGGCCGGCGGCACACCGCGCCGGCGCAGCCCGGCCAGGGTCGGCATCCGAGGATCGTCCCAGCCGGTCACCCAGCCTTGCCGCACCAGTTCGGTCAAGAACCGCTTTGAGAGGACCGTGTAGTTGATGTTGAGCCGCGCGAACTCGTATTGCCGGGGACGCGAGGGCACCGGCAGATTATCAAGCAGCCAGTCGTACAGAGGCCGATGGTCCTCAAATTCCAGCGTGCACAGGGAATGGGTGACCCCCTCGATCGCATCCGACTGGCCGTGCGCAAAGTCGTAGCTGGGATAGATGCACCACTTCGTTCCGGTGCGCGGGTGAGGCGTGTGCAGGATGCGGTACAGCACCGGGTCGCGCAGATTGATGTTGCCCGAAGCCATGTCGATCTTGGCTCGCAACACCCGGGCACCGCTCTCGAATTCGCCAGCACGCATGCGGCGGAACAAATCCAGGTTTTCGTCGGTGCCGCGTTCGCGATAGGGGCTGTTGCGGCCGGGCTCGGTCAGCGTCCCGCGCATCGCCCGCATCTCCTCCGGAGACAGATCGTCGACATAGGCTTTGCCGGCATGGATCAAGTGTTCGGCCCAATCGTAGAGCTGTTCGAAATAATCGGAGGCGTGGTAGAGGTGCGGGCCCCAGTCAAAGCCGAGCCAGCGGACATCGCGCGCGATCGCGTCGATATATTCCTGCTCTTCCTTGGTCGGGTTGGTGTCGTCAAAACGCAGATGGCAGCGACCGCCATATTCCTGCGCCACCCCGAAATTGACCGAGATCGCCTTGGCGTGACCGATGTGGAGATAGCCGTTGGGCTCCGGCGGGAACCGGGTCACGACTTCGCGCACCCGCCCGCTTTCAAGGTCGGTTTCGATGATGTCGCGGATAAAGTCGCGGCTCGCCGCCGCGGTTGGCTTTTCGGCCGTCATCGCATTCCCCGGTTGGTCGAACGCTAATGTGGCCAGTCCGCGGGACGCCGCCAACCCTTCCCGCGATCTGCGCCAACAGCGCCACGCATTGCGTGCGGTCTCGACCCGATCAGCGCGAAAATTGTGCCAATCAACAGGGCCATCAAGGCATCGGTAATTTCCGCCGATCGGTTTGGCAGAAACCGCTCGGCCTCGCTCGTGATCAACAACATCGCCGCGGTGGTCAAAGTAGCAAGACCAAGCCGCAGCCCGGCTCCGACGAGCAGCCAGATCGCGCTGCCGTAGAGGAAGAATTTTTGCAGGAACGACATGACATCGATTGTCAGGTCGCCCGACATGAATCCCCAAAACGGGATCCAGCCAAACGGGCCGGGGGTGGTATGGAACATGAACGGCTCGAGCCGCTCGGCGATCACATAGCCGCAAAAGGCGAGCGCGATTAGTCTGTTTTGGAAAGCCGCGTTGAACCCGAGCAAACCGCGGCAGACGATGGCACAGGCCGCCCCAGCGATCTCGGCCACGCTCAGCGTGGCGTCGACGATCATCACCTTGCCGGCAAGAACGCCGGCAATGAATAGCGGAAACAGCAGTGCCGTCCGCCGCAGCCCGACGATCGCTTCGATCAGCGCCCCAACCGTCAGCCATATGGCGGTGTAGCGAAACAGATCATAGCCGGTCAGGCTTGGATGCAGGATGACGGGCTTCAGCGCATCCCAATATTTGTGCAGGTCGATTGTTGGGACATAAGGAAACAACCGATAGCCGATCCAGGCAGCGAGAAGCAAAATCGGGATGCGGGCGCCGGCAATTTCCGCCAGCAGCCGCCAACGTATTTTTTTAGCCCCGATGCTGCCGCCGATCGCGCCGAAGAACGCACCGGCGGCATTGGTATAAACATCGCTGGCCGTGGTGACGCGACCCTGATCGAAATATTGTGCAAGCTCCATCGAGGTGCTGAGCAACGCTCCGCACACTGTCACCAGCACGATCCTGCCGGTGAGACCCGTCCGGTCTCCCAGCGCTGGAACAGCGCAAAAGCCAAACGGTATATACAGCAGAATGTTGGCCATCAGATCGCTGCGGCTTGGCGGCTCCGCCCAGCTATCGATAAGGGTGCGCATTGCCGAACCGAGGCCACCAATGGACTGACGGAAGATGAACGGATAAAGCGAGCCATAAAGAATGATCGCGATAACGATCGTCGTCGCGATGACAAAATGTTTCCGATTAGGCAATGAGGTCACCCTCTCCACTCGGGTTTCCATTGACCGGCCAAATCAAAACGATTTTGCTGCTGGCCCCGATGCAGAAAGGGGTAATAGAAATCGGATCGCCGATCTACACTTCGACCGCTCCGGTACGCGATCTGACTGCTGTTATGATCGCCTCAGACGCTGCAACCGTGGCCAGGATTTGCGAGGCTGGGATCGGATAGGCTGCCGTACCGATAACGGCATCGGCAAAGGCTTCCAGATTGAGCCGGACCGTATCCACCGGGGGGTAGCTCAAATGCTCGAGTTCCGCCGCGCTTCTGCGCACCGCGAGTTCGGTCCGCCCAAGCATTTCGGCCGAAACGTTGCGGCCAAAGGCGTGCAGGCGCATGAACATCGGTGTCGAGCGCACCGCGGCCAAGGTCCCGCTAACCCCTGACTTGAATTCGAGTAGTATAGTCAGGCTGTCGAGCGGGTCGGGTGGCGGCTTGTGCGACAACAGCAGCGCCTGGACCCGGCTCACCGGCCCTGCCAACTCGATCAGCGCGTCGAGCATGTGAATGCCGGTGCCAGTCAGTCCGCCGGCAGGCGACTCCTCGGGTGAAAACCGCCATTCCGAAAACCCGCCGGCGACCTCGTTGCTGAAATGGGCTTCGAGATGGATCAGACGGCCGAGTTCTCCGGCTTTTACCAGCCGCACCAATTCGCGCAGCGCCGGGAAATAGCGCTTGTCGGTGCCGATGCCGAGCACGACCCCCGCTGCTTCGCAGGCGTTAATAGCCTGCACCGCTTCAGCCTTGGTCAGGCTCAACGGCTTTTCGCAAAAAACGTGCTTTCCGGCCGCTGCCGCGACGGTGACCTGGCGGCAATGCAGCGAATGCGGTGTCGCCAGCATCACGGCATCGATGCGCGGATCGGCCAGCACCGCAGCAAAATCAGCGGTCAGCGCCAGAGCGTGGGCAGCGGCAAACTCACGATGCGGTTGCGGGCTGCGAACCACCGCGCGGGTAAAGCGCAGCCGGTCGCTCTTGCCCTGGACCGAAGCGACGAGGGTCCGACCCCAACGGCCAAGACCGACGATTGCGGCGTCGATCATTGGCCGTCGAGAATGGTGTGGCCGCCGCTAGCTGCGCGGAGCGCCGAGATGCTTGTGAAAAAAGGCAAACACCTTGTGCCAGCCGTCGACCGCCTGTTCAGGGCGGTAGTTCGGGCGGTAATGCGCAAAAAACGCGTGGCCGGCGCCGTCATAGCGATGGAACTCGTAGTTCTTGCCGTGCTTCTTCAGCTCGGCCTCGGTGCGATTGACCTGATCGGCCGACGGGTTCGGATCCTCGTTGCCAAACAAGCCCAGCAACGGGCAGTTGATGCCCTCGGTAAATTCGATCGGCGCCGTCGGCTGAGCCCTGGTCAGCCTCGACTTGTCATCGACGATGACATTGCCGCCCCAGCAATCGACCGCACCCTGGATCAGATGCGACAATTTGCAGGCGACGAGATAGCTCTGCCGGCCGCCCGAGCAAAAGCCGATGACACCGACCTTGCCGCTGGCATGCGGCTGCGAACGCAGAAAATCGATGGCACCGGTCACGTCACCGAGCATCTGCTCGTCGGGAACCCCGCCGCTTTCACGCACCTTGGCGACAACAGCCTCGTCAGCACCGTCGCCGACGCGGAAATAGAGGCTCGGCGCCACCGCCGCATAGCCATGATGGGCAAATTTGCGCGCCACCTCGCAGGTCCACTCGTCCCAGCCGGGCATATGGTGGATCACGACGACCCCGGGATGCGGCCCCTGATTGGCCGGATGGGCATAATAGGCATCGCCGCGATCGCCGCCGTGGCCGCGATAGTTCGCCATTCCTGCCTGGATGTTGCGAAACGCCATGGTTGACCTCCCTCCGAGTGTCGGCAGCTCTCTTCGCACCGAACCCGCAGGATTGCAAGGCGCATGACCTTGGGCCTCGGGTGATGCACTGCTTGACATTTACACCTCGGTTCCGACCCTTCGATTATGACAGTTTGGGGGAGAAGGCGGATGAGTTCCGCATTGGATGGGCTGCGGGTGCTCGATTTTACGACGACGATCGCCGGCCCGCATTGTGGGCGGCTGCTTGCCGATCTCGGCGCCGAGGTGATCAAGATCGAGGCTCCCGAAGGCGACATGATGCGAACCCGCCCGCCAATGCGCGCCGGCGCCAGCACCAGCTTTGGCCAGTTGAACGCCGGCAAAAAAAGCGTCGTGCTCGATCTGAAATCATCGCGCGGCGCCGAGGCGGCGCGACGGCTCGCCGCGTCAGCCGATGTCGTCGTCGAGAATTTTCGCCCCGGCGTCATGCGGCGCTTTGGGCTCGACTACCCGGCAATGAAATCGGTCAAACCCGATATCGTCTACTGTGCAATTTCGGGCTATGGCCAGACCGGCCCATCGGCCGAATTGCCGGCCTACGCCCCGGTCGTCCACGCCGCCTCGGGCTACGATCTCGCCCAGGTCGCCCATCAAATGGAGCATCGGCGGCCGGATTTCTGCGGGATTTTCATCGCCGACGTGCTGACCGGCACCTACGCCTTTGGCGCGATCATGACCGCCCTTTACCAGCGCCAGCTAACCGGCGAAGGCCAGATGATCGATGTTTCGATGCTCGAAAGCATGCTGAGTTTGACATTGAGCGAAATCCAGGCGGCCCAGTTTCCGGTGACGCCCCCCGGGCGGCCGATCTTCGGCCCGATCGCCACCAGGGATGGCTATATCATGCCGGCGATCGCCAGCGAGCGGAGCTTCCAGAACCTTGCCAAAGCCAGTGGCCATCCCGACTGGATCGCCGATCCGCGATTTGCCCAATACACCGATCGCCGTCGCCACTGGGGCGAACTCGTCGACGAGCTCGAACTCTGGTCTACAACGCTCAGCACCGCCGAGGTCCAGGCGATTTTCGATCGTCACGGGGTGCCGTCCTCGCCTTATCGCACGGTCGAGGAAGCGATGGCCGACCCGCAACTCGCCCACCGCAACGCGTTTGCCGAGATCACCGATGCCGGCGGCTCGTTTCTGGCGTTGAATCCGCCGTTTCGGCTGTCGGCCGGGCGCACCGCCGCGCAACCCTTTGCCGCAGCACTCGGTGCGCACACCGACGAAGTGCTGACCGCAATCGGCTACACCCCCGCGGAGATCGCCGCCCTGCGTTCCGACCCTAACGGAACCCGATAGCAACCAGCCTCGGGGGGCGGTGGGCTGCGCTCACTTTCCCAGTCTGGCTTGATCGCTTCCGGTTTCATGTTGACCGGATCGCCGCTGGGTCTGGATCGAAACCTGCGAATATCGGCCGCGCCGATCGGCCTGCAGCACGCCGGGGCGGGACCACGCCACGCGAGGCAGCCTGCATGGATAGCTTGCGAGGTCAGTCACCACCCCCATGCCACGCCATCCCCTGCGCCCAGTCACACTGATAGCGGCACGGCTCGACCAGCACGGATGCCCATCGATGAGCAACCGGTGCGGGCGATCTTCTTGCGGCAAGCTGTGAGCGACGTTTTGACCGCCATTTAACCGTTCTGTGGTGTGTCGGTATGGCGATTGACTGAATGACCCGCGTCGACTGGGCCTGCTCCTGATCCAACGGCGCCTCTGTCAGGGGCGGTGGTGCCGGCGTCAGCAGACGCGCAACACGCGGCGTTACCACTCGGTGTGGCGCAGCGGCCGACATATTTCCCGGCGACGGGTCGCCAGGCAGCAAGTGCAAAATGGCCCACGCCGCAAATCCGATCAGCGCCAGCCCGCTCGTCGGCGCCATCCACGGGGCCGATCGTGCAGCAGATACGATAAGGGCCGAGACTCGTTCCACGCGCGAGCGGGACCGGAGTGGTGCGGGTGATGGTGTCTCGCCACGCCAGAGCCACAAGCCCGACTCCTGGCTGCCGTTGCTGATAGGCATTTCATCGGGCAGCGGTGGTTTTAAAGTCTGCATGGACCCGCTCCTCATCGACATCGATCAGGGTATGTGGCCGGTCGTTTGTCGGCCGTTCACCATAGACCAATCCGCCGTGAAGCTCCGTAACGAACCGGGCCGAGCAGAATCAGCGCCAATATGGCTTTTTCATGCCGGGGACCAAAGCGGCGAGCGCCCACGATAACGCAATCCCGGAAGAGCTGCCCGCCGTCCGGGCGGCCATCATCTCATTGTAAGCGCGCCGGTACCGTTATTCAGCGCGCCTTGCGTATCGATGTCTTTCAGCACCGCACCGCTCGAGGCATCGAAGGCCGGGGGCCGAGTATGGACGGGACAGGAAATCCTTCAAAACAACTCTGACGAACTTCCGGACCAGGACACTGGAACAGTCCGCGCCGCGCTCGTAATCCGGTTGGCGATCCTTTTGAGCCTCACGGCTTGGCGAGCTAGACCAGATGTCGATGCAGAGACGGATGGCGCGATCGATCAAGGACCAAAGGGGAGCATCGCCGAGCCGTCAGCCTTTGCGCTCGAGGCAACACCGCCTGTGCCCTCTAATTCGAACGCTAGCCGCGCCGCGAGCATCAGCTTTCCCCGACGCTATCGGCCATCTTGGCACCACGCGCTCCGAGCGGCTTGGGTGGACCCGCCGTGCTCTGCCGCGCCGTCTGGTGTTCCATCTCCGCGTTGAGCTGGGCGCCGAGGAGAACCACGACGATGGACAGCCACGTCCAGGTCATGAAGCCCACGATCGCGCCGAGCGAGCCATACGTCTTATTGTAGCTGCCAAAATTCGCGACGTACCAGGAGAACAGGATCGAGGCCACCAGCCACAACCCGGTTGCCGAGGCGCTGCCCCAGGTGATCCAGCGCCATTGCGGTTCGACCCGGCTCGGTCCGTAGCGGTAGAAGACCGACAGGGCGAAGGCGACCAGGACGAACAGCAGCGGCCATCGCGCGATTTTCAGCACGATATTGGTCAGCCCCGACAACGGAAAGTAGTGGAGCGCTACCGGAAGGGCGACCACGGCTGCCAGCAACAGCAAAACGAAGCCGATCAGCCCGATTGTGAATATTAATGCAACGGCGGTGAGAGTGAGGAAGCTGCGCTTCTCTTCTTCCTCATAGGCAACGTTTAGCCCGTCAAAGATCGCCTTGACGCCGGAAGTCGCAGACCACAATGCCACCACCAGGCTGACGAAGAAGCTGATACCGAGTGCGGTGCCGCTTTGCTGACCAAGGCGCGTCAGCTGGTCGCGCAAGACGTCGATCGCGCCGCCTGGCGCCACCCCCGCGACGAGGCTCAAATGGCCGACCATGGTCTTGGGATCGAAGAACAGGCCGTAGACCGAAACCAATGCCGAAACTCCTGGGAATATCGCGAGGACCAGGTAAAACGTGACCCCAGCGGCGATCAGCAAGAGGCGATCCCGCGTCATCCGCTGATAAACCCGCAACAGGATATCTTTCCAGCCGGGCCAAGGGATTTCCGAGGGGCTGGTTGCCGACCGGCCGCGCGCATTTTGTTGTGGCGACGCGGTTTGGCCCGATGGCGGGTCCGCTCGAGCGGCGCTCCCCGATGTCGCCCGACTGTGAGTCCGCCATGCCATCCCCAGCGCGAGCACCATAGCGCTGAGCAAAATTGCCCATGCGGGCGGCGCGGCTGCTGGCGACGCTGCACCGGTGTCCTGGCGCACATCGATCGCGGTCATAACGAACCACCCCTGAGATTGGTGATGTCTCTACGAACCACCACGCGCAAAACGCGTTCCGGCTCAGGCTGGAAAGCAGACGGCCAAGATTTGGGATCAGTTGGGCGTGCGGATTCGCCTTTTGAGGGTGGAACGGATAAGCCAATGCCGAATCCGTTGGGTGGGTCAAGCGGCCGCATAAGCGGCATCCGCCGACCTCCGATATAATGCGCAGAGGGTCATCGAGCGGCGCTGGGTCGCATCGGTTCGACCCGGGCCAGCTGTGGGAAGGGCAGGACGATCTCGGGACACGAGGACCTGCAGAAGACGGCGCCGATCCGGATTGCGCCGATAACCCCGGCCTCGCCGGGAGCCGGCGGTATGCGTCGCCGCAACAGAATGCTCGCCATGCTGCTTGCGGGCGTCGCCGCAAGCGGTCTTGCAGCGGTCTTCACTCTTGCTGTGTTGCTGCATTATGCCGAAGCACACCATTTGTTGGCCAATCTCTAACCGCGCGGGCGGGGAGACGCCACACGGCGACAGGGCGGCGAAATCGGCCGGGCGCTGGCCGGCCACCCGTTGCCCTGCTGCGGTGGTGACGGCTTGCCTCGTACTGGCACTGCTCGCGGGTTGCGGTGGCAGCTCCGCCTGGCACGCGGTTGATGTGACGGGGAGCTTGCCGCCGCTATCCTTCGCGATGACCCGCAGCGAAGACGGCAAGCCGGTGACCCAGGCGGATTATCGCGGGAAGACGGTGCTGTTATACTTCGGCTACACCAACTGCCCGGATGTCTGCCCGACAACCTTGTCGGAGGTCCACGATATTCTGACGCGGCTCGGTCCGGATGCGCGGCATGTCCGCATGCTGTTCGTCACGGTCGACCCGAACCGCGACACCGCGCCGGTGCTGGCCGCCTATGTCAAGAATTTCGGAAGCGAAATCGATGGATTGCGCGGGACGCCGGACGAGCTTTCCGCTCTCGCACGGCGTTATCGCGTCGAGTACTCGGTGACGCCGGCGAACGCAAACCACCCCTATGAGGTGACTCACAGCTCGGCAATCTTTGTCTTTGACGGCACGGGTGCAGCGCGGCTGATCGTGGCTTCGCTCGCCTCGACGACACCCGATGTGGCCGGGACGACGGCCGACTTGAAACGGCTGGTCGAAGGACATCCGCCCGGCTTGCTGGCGCGGCTCGAACAATGGGTTTGACGCCGGTCATTTCCCGGTAGCACCACGTACCGGAAAGCTGGCGCTCAAGCTCTCGCCATTCGCCAGTCGCAGGGTGACCGGCACCGACTTTCCCGGCGCCATTGCCGGCCGCGGCGACATGCACATCAGGTGGTAGCCGCCGGGCGCAAACTGCACTGTGCCGTGCGCCGGGATGGTGACGCTCGGCACCATGATCATGCTTTCCTCGCCGTTCTTGCTGACGCTTTGGTGCAGCATCAGCATGCCGCAGGCCGGCGAGGCGGCGCCGGTCAGCTTTTCAGGTACGGTGGTGGCGTTGGTCACGGTGAAATAGCCGGCCGCCGGCAAACTCGGCATGATCAGGCGAAACCATTGGCCGCTGACCCTAAGCCCGCCCGCCGCCGATTGCGCATTCGCCGCCGACGGGACCACCGCGGCCAGCACGCAACACCCCACGCAACACCCGAAGATTGCCCGCAGCCTAACGGCCAGTCCAGCTGCTGGCGAGCTTGGCAAGCGCTGCTGCATCATCACTCACCTCCATGCCGCCCTCCTCATGCAGTCTGAGGGCATTGATGACCAGCAGCACGGCAATCACGCTCATCATCGCCGGCGGGATCCAGATCACGATGCCGCCGATATGCTGGTCGTTGAGTGCGCTGACCGACGAAAACAGCCGGCCGCACAGATCATAATAGGGATAAAGGTCGGTCGCCGAAAACGTGATCACGGCGCCGAGTGCAATCTGCGGAAACATGACGCCGAGCGCCAGGGCGGCGCGGACGCCATACGAAACCCGCGCCGGCGGCCGCGGACGCGGGTCGAGCACCAAGGACCAGAACAGAATGCCGTCGAGCACCATGGTCCAATTCATCACCGCGTAGAGCCGCGCGTCGATCATCGCGCGGAAGTGCACCGTCGGGATCAGCCAGAAATAAAATACCCCGACAAACAGAACCGCCGCCACCAGGGGCTGCTGCAAGACCCGCATCGCCGCCGCGACGAACCCGCTTTCGGCGACGCGCCGCAAACCCGGCGGCATGCCGCGTCCGATCATGCTGCCGGCGCAGCCGAGCGCCATCAAAAACGGCCCCAAATGATGCATCACGACATGCTGGATACGGTTCAGGAAAAACATATGCTGCGACCAGTATTCGAAGCGGGTCTGCAGCACCGCATAGGTCGCGGCGACACCCAGGAGAAACGCAGCTCGTCGCCAGATCGCCGGCCGCTCCGAGGCCGGCGTCAAATGCAACCCGCGGAAAAACCAGAACGGCACCAGCGTCGTCGCCAGGTACACGGGCGGCGAAAAATCCCACGGCGCCCAGAACGGCAGCAGCGCCGGATGCGTCTGCGAGACCCACCACAGCATCGCGCCGAAAGCGATGATGGCGCAATAGATTGCTCGGTCGCCGGTCCCCGCCGCCCGCGGGTCAAACCGAGAATATGCCGGTGCCGATGCCATCGACCATGGAGCTAGGCGGGGATCGCTGTCTTGTCAAACCGCCAATCGGCGCAGCCGGCACGACCAGCGGCTCGCCCGCATGTCGCCCGCGAATCCGGGCATGAAGGATTCGGCTGTGGCTCGGATGCGTCAAACCGGCGGTGGCGCCTGATGTCCGCGGCAAAGCCGGCCGACATCACCTCGGCAAGCGCCAAAGACGCATTATCTTTGACAAGGCGACACCCGGCGCTGTGGCGCGCTCGCGACCGGCGGAACGATTTGGTACAAAGCCGGCCACAACGAGTTCGGTTTTCGCTGGCCTGATTGACACAGCAGGGTGAGAGCTTCTGTGACCGCACTGATCCAAGGGCGCACCGGTGAATGGGAGACGGTAATCGGGCTCGAAGTACATGCCCAGATCGTCTCCGAGGCGAAATTGTTCTCGGGCGCCGCCACCGCATTTGGCGCCGAGCCCAACACCCAGGTCTCGCCGGTCGACGCGGCGTTTCCCGGGATGCTGCCGGTGATCAACCGGTTTTGTGTCGAGCAGGCAGTCAAGACCGGGCTCGGGCTCGATGCCGAGATCAACCTCGCGAGTGTCTTCGACCGCAAGAATTATTTCTATCCCGACCTGCCAGCCGGCTATCAGATTTCGCAATATCTGCAGCCGGTTGTCGGCCATGGCCGGGTCGCGCTCGACATGCCTGACGGCTCGGTGCGACCGATCGGTATCACCCGGTTGCATCTCGAACAGGATGCCGGCAAGAGCCTGCACGATCAGCATCCGAACCTGACCTATGTCGATCTCAACCGGGCCGGGATCGGGTTGATGGAGATCGTCTCCGAGCCCGATCTGCGCAGCGCCGAGGAGGCCGGGCTCTATCTGCGCAAATTGCGCTTGATCCTGCGCTATCTCGGCACCTGCGACGGCAACATGGAGGAGGGCTCGCTGCGCTGCGACGCCAACATCTCGGTGCGCCGGCCCGGCGAGCCTTATGGCACGCGCTGCGAGATCAAGAATCTGAACTCGGTGCGCTATGTAATGCAGGCGATCGACTACGAGGCGCGTCGCCAGGTCGATCTGATCGAGGAGGGCGGCCGGGTCGCACAACAGACGCGGCTTTTTGATGTCACCCGCGGCATCACCCGGCCGATGCGCTCAAAGGAGGAGGCGCACGACTATCGTTATTTCCCCGACCCCGATCTGTTGCCGCTGGTGCTTGACCCTGCCTGGGTCGCCGCGCTGCGCGCCGGATTGCCGGAATTGCCGGATGCGAAAAAGGCGCGGTTCATTGCGGCGCTCGGTCTGTCGCCGGAAGACGCGGCGGTATTGGTCGCCGAAAAAGCGACAGCGCTGTTTTTTGAGGAAGTTGCCGCCGGCCGCGATGCCAAGGTTGCCGCCAACTGGGTGACCGGCGATCTGTTCGCGGCGCTCAACCGGCTCGGGATCGGCATCGCGCAGTCGCCGGTGAGACCGGAACAGCTTGGCGCCTTGCTCGATCTGATCGCCGACGGCACGATTTCCGGTCGGCTCGCCAAGGATGTGTTCGCCGAGATGGTCGCGACCGGCGCCGACCCTGCGGCAATCGTCGACAAGAACGGGCTGCGCCAGGTCACCGACGAGCACGCCATTGCTGCCGCAATCGATCAGGTGCTCGCCGGCCAAGGCGCGAAGGTCGCCGAATACCGCGCCGGGCGCGACAAGCTCTATGGCTTTTTTGTCGGCCAAGTGATGCGCGCCACTCAAGGCAAAGCCAATCCAACCCTGGTGAACGAGTTGTTAAAGAAAAAACTGTCTGGCCAGACTGGCCAATAGGCCAGCCTCCGCGACACCCGACGCCGCGTCATTATCAGGCGATTGGTTTCGCCAGGCAGCTAGTTGTCAAATCCGCAGGCCTGCTTGTCGCCGCCGCGACAAAACTGCGAAGCCGGGATTTCTGGGAATCCCGCCTCGCTTCTCGATGACGCAATGACCGTCGGCTGCATGCCTGCTATTGCGTTTTTGATACGCATGAAATTGCCATATTCACACTTTATAAGCATGATCATCGATACCGAGGGCGGGTGACAGACATTCGTTCAGGCGGGTTGATGTAGGCCGATCTCGATCCGATAAAACCGGCTGAAACGAGCGATCGGGAGTTGGCCGTCGCGGGCGTCCGTGCTGAAGATCCGACGCGGTCGACAGGTACGAAATTGCCGATTGGGCGGTTCGGCTGGTGGCGGATTTGGCGGAGGTTCGAGAACCGAGAGCGCATTGTCCAGACCCGAAAACCATTGCTTCTGCCGCAGAGCAGCAATCCAAAAAGGCCATATGCGACAAAATGTTAACAACTTTGATGTTGCAATGCAGCATGGTGGTCCCTAGGTTCGATTTGTCAAAAAGGGTGAGTGCTGAGAGGCCTCCGATGAAACAACGAATGATCAACCTCGATCGAATCGCCAGCCGGATGAACGCCTGGCTGCTCGCTGTGGCGATCGGATTGGGCATGCTCGACCTCACCGTGCTGGTGGCGAAATCGCTCCCGCCGCTGCCACAGATGCAGGTTCCCGCTGCCGACGCATCCGCTCCGCAATCTTCCACCGCTGCCGCGGTGCGGAACTGATGTACAAATCCGACCCCTCACGGCATCTCGAGCGAGACGGCGTGGGGGGTCATGTTGTCTCGTCCCAGGTCTCGTTGATGAACCCGCACGGGTGAACCCGCACGCCGC